>CAZKUN010000018.1:0-53838 GCA_964555935.1 uncultured Armatimonadia bacterium
CACGTCAGCGGCGGCGAGTTGGGCGACCAGCCGACCGAGACCGAGGCTACCCTCCAGGACGGCGACCTCGCCACCTTCGCCCGAGTCATCTGGAGCGACTACGCGGGCTGGGGAATGCAGTTCGAGCGCGACATATTGTTCGTCAAGGGGCTTGGCTGGTGGATCCGAGATCGCACGGTCGCGAAAGAACCGCAGACATGGTTCCTCGGTCCGCTGTGGCACGTCGACCGCATCCGCGAGCGCGGGGAGACCTGGTTCGATGTCGACTACCCGCGCCCGATGAGTTTCGCGTGGCCGACCGCCAACGGCTCGGACCATCTGCTCGTCCACTTCAGCCCCAAGCCCGGCGCGACGATCGACTACAGCGACTACGCGCACCGCGTCGATCCCGACAAGCCCTGGTACTCGTCGGTGCCCTACGCCGCCTACCAGTGCGCGGGTCCCATCGACATCGGCCCCGATGCGCCCGCGACTTTCGACACGCTCCTGATCCCGCTTCCGGCCGATGAGTCCGCCGCTGATGCCGCCGCCGGGATCGCGGTATCGGGCGATGGCTCCGAGATCAAGCTGACCCGCGGCCCTGTCACCTGGACCATCACGATCGACCGACAATCGATCGCCGTAGCCAGGGCCGGCGGCGACGAGATCGCGACGAAAGATGAGTTCCGGTGGGACTGAGCAGCGGGCCGTATAGGGGTCGTAGACAAGCAATTGGGACAGACGCGGTGCCCGTGTCGACTATATGTACAGGGGAACTCGTCGTCTGAGTCCCCACTCCATACAGGATCGACCACCCCCACCAGACCGAATCAATGGATGGGACCATGCAGTCGCCGTCGCCCGCGTGGCGACGGGGCTCCCGCCCCGTCGATTCCTCGCTCACTTCCCAATCCCTGTAAGAGGGACTTCAGTCCCGACGCCGTCGCCGTCCCTCATCCCCGCGCCGACCTCCGCCTACCCGTGTCGGACACTTGTTTTGCCGCCGTCTGCAGAACGGGTGTCTGACACTAAAACTCCCACTCTCACTTTCTGGCCTCCCGCGCGGTCACGCCCGGGTGATGCTGGACATCCGGCCGTTGTGGGGCGTGCGGGATGCCTACGAGCTGCCGGGCGGCAACGGCGTGATTATCCGGGGCCCCGCCGCACGCCGGTGGGCACGATGGACCCGCCGATCGTGGACGCGGGTGAGTCTGCGCTTTGGACCGCGCCGAACGAGGAGAACATGGTCTACGAAGTGCCCGCTCCTCTCCCCGACGACGAGGATGCCTACAGCTCCGATGGAGGCGCCACGTGTCTCGTGGCAACCGGAGGGCGCTCGACCCTCCGCGCTCCGGCCGAAGATCAGCCCCTCTGGCAGGGCGGGAACAGGTCTCTGTGGAAGGCGTCGGCAGCGATGGTGGTGGGCACAACTTTCTTGCACGTAGTTCCCCTAACCCGCGGCCCATCCGGCGCCTGAGCGAAACGCATTGGAGACTGACCATGGGCAACCCGATGGCACTCGCTGAGCTGGCGGCTATCATCCTCTGCGCATCCGTTCCTGGAACCGCGGACGTCGCCCAACAGGAGGCCGGTTCCGTGTACCTCAACGACTTCTCGCTTGTCACCCCCGCTGATGGGATCTCAACAACGCCCGGGCCTGGCCAGTGGCTGTTGGGTGACCTCAACGGCCAAGCCGTGCTCGCCGCCTCGGGCGCCGAGCAACTCCCGCCGCTGACCTATCCCGTAGACACGACAGGCTGGCACGACGTGTATGTCGGCCTCTTCACATATGGTGAGCCAATCGATGACGCCGAGTGGCAAGGCATTCACCTGAAGCTGTCTGGCGACGCGTGGTACACGCACATGTACGGCGGCAAGACCGGCCTCGGGTCCGAGTGGGAACATGGTAGCGTGGACGAGTTCTACTGGCGGCGCGCCAACTTGACCGGCGAGGACCTCGAGATCTACCAGCCCTACGGTCGTTTCTTCAAGCCGCGGGGCGGGATCGCCTACGTTAAGCTCGTCCCCCTCACCGACGAGCAGGTCGAGGCCGACACCGAACGTCGAGAGCGCGAGCTGCGCTCCACCCCGCGCAGAGGCGTCGGCGGCATGGCCGACTTCTGGAGTTGGGTGATGGTCACCCGCAAGACGGATCGCGCCGGCACGCGGGAGGTGATCGACAACCACAAGGCCGCGGGCTTCGACACGATCTACTTCCAGATCAACGCTGATGCGCAAGTTCAGTACCACAGCAAGGTCGCCCAGTGGGTCGATCAGGACGCGAACCAGGACCCCCGCACGGGGATGGGGCAAGCCGCCGCCGAGATTCTCCGCGACCACGATCCGCTGCATGTCGCAAGCGAGCGGGCGCACGAGGTCGGCCAGCGCTTCTTCGCCTGGTTCCGCGTTACCAACGAGCAGAGCATCAACAACGACCGCCTGGACTACATCCGCAACTTCCGCCACTTGCGGGTGCGCGGAGCGGACAACCAACCGACCCGCTGGCCAAGCCTGGCCCATCCTGAGATCCGCGACTACAAGCTGGCCATCCTCCGAGAGGTGGTCACCGAGTACCCCCACGTCGACGGTCTTCTGCTGGACTTCCTTCGGACCATGCCCGTCATCGGCTACGACCCCCCGGTCGTGGCGGCCTACGTTCGCGACTTCGGCATCAGTCCGCTTGAGAACGCCGGCGAGCGCGCCTCCGAGCGATGGAAGCGTTTCCGTGCCGACTACGTGACGCGGTTCGTGCGTGATGTCCGGAGCATCGCCCAGGCCGAGGAGCGGAGATCCGGCCGCCGCATCCTGATCGCCGTCCGAGTGACCCCTCGCGACAACCTCTGGAAAGGTCTCGATGTTGAGCGTTGGGTGAGCGACGGCCTAATTGACATCCTCATCCCATCCAACTACTCCATGTTCAATCCGCCGTTCTCCGTCGAGCCATTCGTGGCAATGACTCGCGGGACCGACTGCGAGGTCCACCCATGCATCAACCCCTTCTTCGGCGGAGGAACCGATGATGCCGAGCACCACCCCAGCCGCCACGAGAAGGAGGTCGCCGACGTCATCTACCAGCGAGTCACGGACGGCTGCCCAACCCATCGCGAGTATACCGAGCGCGTCCTGGCCCACTACGCCGAGGGAGCCGACGGCATCGTGCTTTACGAGTCGGAGGTTCTCACCAGCCCCACGCGCCTCTATCCCGCGCGCCCCAAGATGCTGCCCATGTTTCGCGCATTCGCCGAGCCCGGGGAGGCCCTCGAGTATCTAAGCAACCTGCCCCCCCGATTGATCGGACAGCCAATCGTCCGTTCAGGCGCGTTGCTCTGTCTGCTGTAATTGCCGTACCGTGCGCGACGACGCGCAGCTTGCCTGTCTGCGAATTCGCGTTGATCGCGGCGGCGTCTGTCCCGGCGGTGTCGGTGCTGGACGATCTTCCTGGCGCATTTCGGGGGGGGGCAACAATGGACACCACGGGGCCCGGCGCTCACGGCGCCTGTAGCGAGGAGCATGTCCGCGTCGACGGGAAGTTCCTCGCGAGAGGATCCGAGCGCCTGCGCCTGAAGGGCGTTACTTACGAGCCGTTCGCTCCTAACGACGCGGGCGAGGCGTTCCCGACGCAGGATGACGTCTCAGCTGACTTGGCCCGCATGACGGCGGCTGGCATCAATGCCATCCGCACCTACTACGTGCGTCCCCGGTGGTTCCTCGAAGACCGGCAGCTACAGTCCGATGCGCGACAGGCAATCTCAGACGCTGTCGAAGTCGGTCGCCATCACCCAAGCGTGGCCGCGCATAGCATTGCCAACGAGATACCGACCGATGACTGGTTCACGGACGGCCACCAGATCGAGGATTGGTGCGTCGGCATCACGTACGCCGACCGCGAACCGAAGGCCGCTTATTACCCTCTCGGCGGCGTCTGCAACTCATCACCGTCCGAAATGCTCGACAAGACCCCCAGCGCCTCGGTTGTCGTGTGCTCCTACAACGGTGGCGAGACCCTCGACGAGTGCTTGCGCTCGCTGGAGCGGCTGGACTGCCCAGACTATGAGGTCGTGTTGGTGGACGACGTAGTCGCCGAGCACATTCCAGTATGTAACATGGCCTTCCGGCGCGAGGTCCTGGAGGGGATGGACGGGTTCCACCCGACATACCGCACGGCGGGCGACGACGTCGACATCTGCTGGCGCGTGCAAGAGTCCGGGCACTGGATCACCTACGCGCCAAGCGCGTTTGTCTGGCACCATCGACGCCAGACGCCGGCGGCGTACATGAAGCAGCAAGCAGGCTACGGTGAGGCCGAGGCTCTGCTTCGGCTCAGACGCCCGGATCGCTTCAACACCCGGGGCGACGGCCAGTGGGGCGGCGTGGTATACGGGTGCGCGAGCGGCCATTCTGACGGCGGGGATGTTCTCTCTGTCACTCGCTGTGGCCTGCGCCGGAGCCTGCCAGGCGCACCTGGCTCCACACCACGACGGACTCGTCTCCCGGATGATCGTCGCGGCCCTTTACCTCGCGCAACCGGTCGCCCGGGCGTGGGGCCGCGTCGCCACGCGCGTGAGCATCTATCGGCCGCCGCCGGGAGCCTCTTCCCCCGCTGCTCCGAGGGAGCGAATACCGTTCAGCGGCTGGGGCAAGATCTGCTACTGGTCGGTCGATTGGCACGAACGGACCGAACTCCTGCAGGAAGTGCTGGACGAGTTGCGTGACGGCGGCTGGACGGTCACGATCGACACGCGCCGCGCTTCCTGGGACATGCGCATCCATTGCTCTCCGTGGACAGGTCTGCAGATCCGTACCGTCCAGGAGGACCACGGTAGCGGCAAGCGGCTCATCTGGGTCAGGCATCGGCTACGCCTAACGAAACTCGGCATGGCGGTCCTGTCGCTCGGAGCGGCTGGCGCGGTATCGACGCTCGCGTTCAATCCAGTTCCCGCCGCCGCCAGTTTCAGGCCCTCGCCGACGAGGCCGTCGTGTCCTCGCAGTCCGATACCGTGCTGCGAAGCACGTGCGATCCGATCGGGGGTTTGACCACCGCCGCCCGCGCGGCCATGGTCTTGTGGGTCGGCGGGCGGGCCGTGTTGGCTGGGACGATGTCGCTTGGGAGCCTCCTCGTCTTCCTCGCTTATCCCAGGACCATGCAGGGCGCCTTCGGCCGGTTAATGCGCACGCATGGCGACCTGAAGCGCGCCGAAGCGTCCGTCGAGCGCATCGTCGACGTGCTGGATTCCACCGACGAGATCCTCGAGACGCCAGGCGAAGGCGTCGCTGTGCGGCTCGAGAACGTCACTTTCGGGTACGGTGACGACCACCCGGTGTTGAGCGGCGTGTCGATTGAGGCTCGCGCCGGCGAGAGAGGCGCCACGCTGAGCGACGGGCAGAAGCAGCGGCTCTCCATCGCCCGAGCATTTCTCAAAGATGCTCCGATCATCATCCTCGATGAGCCTACTTCCGCCCTCGACGCCACCACCGAGGATGCGCTGGTCGACACGCCGTCTCGCCTGGCGGCCGGACGAACGACGTTCAGCATCGCCCACCGACTATCAACCGTCCGTCGCGCCGACCGGGTCGCTGTGCTGGACGGCGGGCGAATCGTCGAGATGGGCACGCACGGCGAGCTGATCGCCGCGGAGGGTGCGTACCAGCGAATGCACGCGGTGCAGCAAGGACCGCTGGAGGTCGGGGGGGGGCGGGGAGGTGACGCGCGCGTGAGAATCGCCCTCGTTTCACAAGCCTACCCGCCCGATACCGGCGGCGGAGGCATTAGCACGCAGACCCACGCCAAGGCGCATGGCCTTGCGGTGATGGGGCACGACGTGCACGTCATCTCTCACAGCACCGATGCGGCCAGACAGGAGTACCTGGACGGGCAGGTCTACGTCACGCGCATCCCTGGCTTCGACGCCCACCTGCCGATCTGCTCCGGGGCCGTCCGGTGGCTCACTTACAGTTCGCAGGTCGCCGCAGCCATTGCGGAGCTTCACGCCGGGAACCCCCTCGACTTGGTGGACTTCCCGGGATACGGTGCCGAAGGGTACGTTCATCTGCTGAACCGAGCGGAGTGGAATCACATCCCCACCGTCCTGCACCTGCACGGACCATTGGTCATGTTGGCCCACACCATCGGGTGGCCGGAGGCGGACTCGGATCTGTATCGTGTAAGCGTCGAGATAGAAGGGATCTGCATCCAGAAGGCCGACGCGATCCTCTCGTCCAGCCGCTGCTCGGCCGAGTGGTGCGCCAAGTGTTATGGCCTGGACCCGGAGCGCGTGCCGATCATCCACACGGGCATCGATGCCGAGCTGTTCCGGCCGCTTCATGTTCCGAAGGACGATCGCTCGACCATCATCTTCGTCGGGAAGCTTGTCGCCAATAAGGGCGTCGAGGACTTAGTGAGCGCGGGCTGCCGATTGGCCGACGAGTTCCCCGGCCTGCGGATCCGCCTCGTGGGCGGAGGTGACGAGGGCATGGCCGACCGCCTGCGGGCCGTCGCCGGAGAGTCCGGGAAGTCCGAGTTGCTGGATATCGTCGGTTTCGCGGAGCAGGAGTCGCTGCCCGAACTCCTGTCGCGAGCGCATGTCTTCGCCGCACCCTCGCACTATGAGAGGGCCCCGGCTTCGTGTACCTTGAGGCGATGGGATGCGGGTTGCCGGCGGTTGCGTGTTCGGGTTCGGGTGCAAGTGAGGCCGTGTTGCATGGCGAGACGGGGCTGCTCATCCCGCCGGGAGATATCGATGCTCTAGCGGCGGCACTCCGCCAACTCCTTGCCGACCCCGCCGCGCGAGACGCCATGGGACGCCGCGCTCGCGGGCACGTGGTCCGCCACGCCAGCCGGTCGGAATGCCTGCGCCGACTCGAGGCGTTCTACGCAGAGCTGACAGACCGCAGCCATTCCGCGGGCAAGGTAGAGCCATGAGCACTTTGACCACGCGCATATTGCAGGGCTTCGACGACCCCGCATTTGGGCGCCGGCAGTGGCAGGATCTGCTGGAAGGCTCGCCCGCGAATCACATCTACTTGACCTGGCACTTCCAGCGCGCGTGGTGGGAGACGTTCGGAACGGGCCGGCTACTGCTCATCCTGGCGGAGGTTTCCTAGGGTTCACCTTCCACTTTGTAGCAGATGGCCATGGGACCCACGAGCGCCTCGGCGCGGCGGCCGAGCAACTCGGGATCAGCGTGGGCGAGGGCGTGGTGGGCGACGTGCAGTACAACTGGGCCAACGAGCAGCTTGAGCTGGGCATCGGCCTCGGCGTCGAGGGCCCCGGACTCGGGCCGCTGGGGTCATCAGCGAAGGGCCTGGACGTGCTGAGGATCGGCGGCGACCACATCGTGGCCGTCGGCTTCCGGGAGAACATTCAAGCCGCCGTCGCCTCGCCGTTCGCAGGCGTTGACGTGGATCTCTCAGACGAGTACGTCTGGGGTGCAAGCGCGGGCAGGCCCGACCTCGCGGCGTGGCACTAGGGACGGCAACGCCACTGTGTCGAACTATGGCGAGGTCTGACATTACGGTTGCTGTGAGAGGTGTGGACAGTGGGTGCAACTACAGCCTTCAGAAAGACGCAGATTGGCCGGCGACTCCAGCAGTTGGCCGATGCCGACGAGTTCACGAACGAACTCCTGGCGGAGGTCACCCGCATCGTTCGCAAAGTCACCCCGATACTGGACCGTTATGCATCGGCCGCGCCGACGTTCACGCGACACGATGCGTCGCACGCTCTCAACGTGCTGACGCTCATGGGGAACATCATCCCGGAGGACACGCTCAATCAGCTTGGCGCGCTCGATCTCGCGCTGCTAGTCCTGTCCGCGTACCTGCACGACGTAGGCATGTCCCCGCCGGAGGACGAGATCGGCAGGTTGGGGTCACTTCTTGACACAGGAGGCACGGAGGAGTGGGATGGCCATGGGCCTGAGCTGGCCGCGTTCCGCGACTACTTGACCGTGCGGTGGCACGTGCCCGATCCGCCCCTCCGCAAGAGCGTCGCTGCACGAGAACTGACGAACCGTCGATGCTCGATAATCACAGATTGGGTCCGCCAGAACCACGCTGCGCGGTCATCCCAGGCGATAGACCACTATGCCACTCGCGACAGCGACCCGTGGCGACTGACGTACCGCAGCTACGACTACCGCGATCTCTTGAAGCGCGTCTGCGCCAGCCACGACCGCCCCACGGGCGAGCTGAGTGGGCACGACTTCCAGATATTCGGAGTGGGGGGGGCGGTGATGAGCGTTGCTCCCCCCGGTACGTGGCACTCGCTCTGCGCGTCGCCGACATTCTCGACGTGTCGCCGGACAGAGCGCCAGAGGCCCTATTCCACCACCAGAACGTCACCGATGTCCGGGCCATCGCGGAGTGGCGGAAGCACCAGGCCATCACCCGATTCGAGGTCACTAGCGAACGCGCGGCATTGGAGGCCCACCCGCGACGGGCATTCGTGCATGCAGCACTTCTGCAGACCATCGCCGGAATCGAAGAGGAGATCCGCAGGTGCTGGCGCGTAATCAAGGAGTGCAATGACATCAGTGCCGGAGAGGGCCGGTACCGGTGGACGCTGTCGGAGATCGTTGAGCAACGGATCACGCCACACAGCCACCGGTACGAGTACTTCGACGCCGCGTTTCGACCGGATACGGAGCAGATCCTCAAGCTGTTTGCGGGCTCGGGCATGTACCGGCACCGGCCCTGGGCGGCCTTGAGAGAGCTCATGCAGAACGCATTCGACGCGGTGCGGGAGAAGCAAGGGCGAATGCGCCTTGCGGCGGCCATGCGGGGCGACGGCCCCGAGGTCTGGGGCCACCTGGGCCTGCAAGAGCGCGTGGACATTTATATAGAGATCGACGCCAACGGCGGCGATCTGTGGCTGGTATGCTCGGACACCGGGGTGGGCATGGAACGGCGCCACTTCGAGGAGTATATCGTGCGGACCGGTCGTAGTTCGACCGACAGCCTCGACATCGCCCGGCTTCGGAGGGAGTGCAATGAACACGGCGTACCGTTCGCGCGGACCAGCAAGTTCGGCATCGGCGTACTCTCGTACTTTATGATCGCAGATGAGCTGGAATTCACCGCGCAGCGCGATCAGTGCTGCGCCCCAGCCGAGGGGCCACAATGGCGGTTCACAACACAAGGTATTGGCTCCTGCGGCGAACTCACGAAGGGGGCAGCGCAAGCCGTTGCAGGCACCACGGTCCGGCTTCGAATCAGACCAGAGTTGTGGCTGCAGCTCGGCTTCCCCCACTGGGCGAGGGATGAGTGGAACCAGTGGTACGACCCACCTGATGTCGACGGGCCTACAACCAAGGAAGCCCTGCAGGCCGTTTCTACCAGCGTTGCCGGGGCCGTCTGGCGGATGTTTCGCCGCGTGCCCTGCCGAGTTGTGGTGCGCTTGCCGGGGGGGGCAAGGAGTTGCGGCTGGACCCCGGGTGGCTACGCGCTGAGAAGCACGTGGCCGAGGGGGTCTCGCAACAACTTGAGAGGGTGGGGCAACGCACGGCGCTCCACCCCGGGTTCCGACCAACCAGTGACGAGCAGGCGCGGGCGGACGCGTCTGAGAAGGCTTGGGAAGAGGCTTGGAGGCACACGTCCGAACAGGTCCTCAGTTCGCTGCGTGTATATTCCATCCGAGCTCCTGAGGGGAACGACGGAGACTTGGGAGCGCATGTGCGCATCCCTTACTTCGAGCTGGGCGAGGATGGCGGCAGCCAAGTCTACCTGCGGTTGCAGCAGGACGACCTTGGGGTTGTGGTACGCCCACTTGCCGGGCTTCTGCACGGTTACCTGTACGAGGGGGGCGACACTCTGTCATACCATGGGGCGCACGTCACCGACGACCGCTATGACCCCGACCACGAGGAGCCGAGCCCGCCGTACGCGGCTGGCATCGATATCGTGTCCGAGGCGCTTGCGTCCATAGCCCCTGACAGGTTCGCGGTAGAACTGAAGCGCCCGCAGTATGACGCCCAGGTGGGTCCGACTGTCGCGAAGGCGTACGGGGATTTCATCGGGGCCCAGATCTCCCCCATGTTCCGTGCCGTGTCGCTCGCCGCCACACGAGCAGTCGGCGGGTGGCCTGTAGGTGACGATGCTGACCTCGGCGAGGTCTGGTGGGCGGTCAGGTCAGAGAACGAGGGCGCCCCGGAACTTCGATGGGAGAAACTGTGCGGCGAGTTCGTGAAGCCACCCAGGCGGATTGTCCTGCCCCAGGGCGCCGGTGATTGGCCACGACTGCGCACGGTCATCTCCGGCGTGGGGGAGTCGTATCGTGTACTAGGAGCCCTCAGACTGCTGCACCAGGGGTTCGCGATGGGACACGCGCTGACACTCAGAGACGTTCGCGTCACCCGTTTCCTGGCAGCGCGCGGCATTCCAGGCGTCACACATGCAGTTCCCTTGCCGCTGGTCACGCCGGCGGGCCGCCCCGACGAGATGCCAAGAGGGGCGAGCGCACCTGAGGAGTGGGCTGCAGTAGCGGTGATAGGGGCAGTCCAGGTAGCCGACCACCCCCTGACCCGGGCTTTCGGGATCGTGCCAGCGGAGACCGGACACATCAATCCCGAAGAGCTTCTGCGAGACCCCGAAGGCCTGGCGCGCGCCATCATCTCGGGCTGGTTCGTTCCCTACAATCAGGTCGCGTCACGGGCTGACAGTGAACTCCGCCGCACGTGGGGGCTGTTGGAGCGGGCGTGCGGAGAGGGACTGCCCTACATTGCGAACTGGAGTGTCCACGGCCTTGATATCTACACACGCACCGGGGCGAAGCGCATCGCGCATGAAGGAGCTGAGTACGGGGAGTACCTGCCTTGGCCGGATGACCCGAAGTGGACGGCTGATCTGGAGTTCTGGGCAAAGGACATAGAGCTGCCGTGGTCGGACGGCCGCTAGCCTGGTTCCATCGCGCTCAAGATGCACGCCGCCGAGCAGAGGAGTATGCCGAGGAGTTGCATCGGCCGGATGTGGTGAGGGAGAGGGTGAGGCGGTTGCTGGCGGAGGAGTGAGAGGGGTTTGGGAGTGCATCGGCGAGGGCGCCGATGCTACGCGGGGGGCGAGGCGCGACGGTAGGGAGTGATGAATCACGCCCCTACGAAAGTGATCGAGGGTGTGGTCTGGCGGCGCTGGAGACGCAAGCTGCGAGCTTCCCTGGGGCCAGCCGGCATGGACGGGAAGGGCAACGGCCGACGGGCTGGAAGGGAAACTCACAGAGTTTCCACGTCACTACGCGAAGGCATTACGGAGGGATACGCGATGAGACTTGGCGCGAATCTGTACGGAGACTGCAGCACGCCAGAGAAATGGGTTGCTGAACTGGCCAGGAAGGGCTACTCGGCGGCGTTCTGTCCGGTGGGCCCGGAGGCGACTGACGAGACAGTTGCTGAGTATGAGCAGGCGGCGAAGGAGAACGGCATCGTCATCGCCGAGGTCGGCGCGTGGAGCAGCCCCATCAGCCGGATCGATGAGATCCGAGAGGCCGGGCTGAAGCGGTGCATCGAGGGCCTGGCGCTGGCGGAGAGGATCGGCGCGAACTGCTGCGTGAACGTGGCGGGCTCGCGAGGCGAACCGTGGTTCGGGCACGATCCGGAGAACCTCACTGAGGAGACCTTCGAGCTGATCGTCAGCACGACGCAGCGGATCATCGATGAGGTCAATCCCACGCGGGCGACGTTCACGCTCGAGACGATGGAATGGATGTACCCCGACTCGCCCGAGAGCTACGCGAGGCTGGTGCGAGAGATCGATCGGCCGGCGTTCGCGGTGCACTTCGACCCGACCAACCTGATCCTGAGCCCGCACCACTACTACCGGAGCACGGGAATCATCGAGGAATTCGTCGCGAAGCTCGGGCCGAAGATCAGGAGCTGCCACGCGAAGGACATCTCGATGAGCCACGAACTGACGGTGCATCTGGATGAGGTGCTGCCGGGCCAGGGGAACCTGGACTACCCGACATTCCTGAAACAGATCGACACGCTCGAGCCGGACGTGCCGCTGCTGATCGAACACCTGACGACCGAAGAGGAGTTCGACCAGGCCGCGAAGTTCATCCGCGAGACGGCGGAGACGTGTGGGGTGGAGATCGTCTGACGGCAACGAAACCACGAAGGCGCGAAGGACGGAACGGAAGAAGGAAGACGCGAAGAACGGCGAAGACGAACGGCACGATGCGGACGAGGGCGTCCGCGCTCCAGTGACGGCGTGGATTAGCGGAGGCGATTCCACTCGTCGATCATCGCTTCGGTGCTGTCCCACGGCATGATGCTGTGGGACGAGACGCACTGGCTCAGGATGAGGCCCGTCGGGGTGAAGCAGTCCATCACGTCGCGGACGGCCTGGCGCGTGGGCTCTGGGCCGCCCCAGATGTGGTTGGTGCTGCAAGGCCCGATCCAGAAGGACTTGCTCGGGGCGAGGGCACTGTGGATTGCCGCGATGTCGACGCCCTCGAAGGCGATATCGATCCCCACGATGGATTCCAGCGTGAGATTCGCGAGGTAGTCGAGGATTGGCATGACGCCCGTGTGGGCGGTGTAGGCAGTGACCATGCCCGCGGCGCGGGTCGCGTCGGCCTCGGCGTTGAGGCGGCGCGTGAGGAAGCGGTCAAGCGTGGCGGGACTGTAGAAATCCGCGGTCTCGTAGAACCCGTTGCGGCGGACGATATCAGCGCCCAACTCCCCAAGGACCTCGATGGCGCGCAGATTGGCCGCGTGTTCGTGCTCGAGGTAATCATCGATCAGCTCGGGATTGTCGATGCTCATCAGACAGATCTCGCTGGCTCCCATGAGATGCATGGCGCCGGTGAGGCCCATGCCCGATGAGCCGAAGGTGGCGAGTTTGTAGCCAGTGGCGAGGGCTTTGGCGGCCACGGCGTGGTCGGTCGAGGCCGCGATGACCTCGTCGGCGCGGCGGAGGATCTGGATCTGCTTGAGGCAATCGAGATCCGCTTGGTCTTGGATCCATGGCTCGATGTAGTGGCCGACGTTGAAATCGCTGTAGAGCGGGATGTCCTCGCCGTGAGGCCACAGTTCGCTGTAGCTGACGGAGGCATGCATCTCGCCGGCGGGAGTGGTGATGGTCTTGTGCAGGACGTCGCCATCGACGCGCGTCTCTGACGAGCAGCCGGGAGCCTGCTGCGTGACCGAGGCGCCGATGCCGACGAGCTGATCGAGCCCGAGGACCTCGACCTGGTAGCGGAGGATCTCCTCACCGGAGGCGTCTTCGGCCCAGGGGAAATTCCAGACGCCCTGGCGCTGGACGGGCGTGAGCGGGTTGAAGGCGCCGTGGCACGGCACGTGGTCGACGGGCTCGCGGCGAATAGCCGCAAGGATGCGTTCGCGGGATGTCATTCGGGCTCCCAAGAGGGCGGCGAGATTGGGACGGCGGATGCGAGCTGGAAGCTCGCGGTCCAAAACGGCGATGCGGCCGTGGCTAGGGCGCCTTCCATTTCACGTTGCGGAACTTGGCGCCGGTGCTGCCCCATGAATAGAGCGCGAACGTGCCGCTCTCGAGCGTTTCGTCAGTGATCTCGAACTCCTTCTCGCCGTCGATCCAGACCGACATGTTCGAGCCGTCGAGCACGACTCGGAGAGCGTACCAGCGCCCCGATACAAACCCCGTGGCGTTCTGCGAGACCACCTCGTACTCGTCGCCGTTCTTGAGCGCCAACACGCGGAAGCTGCGCTGGCGGTCCATGGTGAAGAGATAGTGGTGCTCGCGGTCGGCGAACCTAAACGCGATGCCGATACCATCGTCATCGGCGGACGAGATATCGAGCGAGACCTCGCCGTCGGTGAAATCAGCCCCCGGCGCGAAGGCGCGATACGTTCCCGGGCGCTCGACGAGCGGATCCAAGTTCCCCGCCTCGCCGAGGAAGTGGTTGGATATCTCGGCGATGATTCCGTTGTCGAGCGCCCAGTTGCTCTCGGGCGGACCGGCGCCGGGGGTGTCATGCACCTGCCAGTCATCGCCGCCAAGCGGGATGATATCGGGATCGATGATGTACGATCCCGAGCTGGTTGGCCCCGCAACGCCATCGCGGAAGACGCGCGCGGTGAGCGTCGCGCTCTCGGTCACTTTGACCGATCTCGCGTAGCGCTTGGACTGGCGCGTGGGCGAGGTCCCGTCGAGCGTGTAGCGGATCTCCCCGGCTGGATCGTCGGCTGAGATGCGGACATCGATCGAGCCGCTGTCGGCGGCCTGGACGGGATCGACACGCGGGGACCTGACGCCGTAAGGCTGGAGCGCTATGGTGGCCTTGATGAGATAGCTGCAGCGACAGCGGTTGGAGGCCTCGGGGACGAGTAGCATCCCGCCGACGGGCAAGGCGTTGATCCAACACCCGGGGCGGATGCCGCCGTAGTTTTCGGTGCCGACGTTGGTTGTGAGATCCCAATAACCAAGCGTCGCGGAGCGGTAGGCGAGGAGGTTCTTAGAGCCCGCCAGGATTCCGCATCCGTAGGAGCGCGTGAGGTTGAAGTCCTTGCGCTCGCCCGTTCGCAGATCCCACGCGCCGGGCTGGGCATAGATCGTGTCATCGTTGATCAGCGGCCGGCTGGCGTAGGCTTCCTCCACATCCCAGATCCGGGCGCCATCGTCCGGGTTGAAGGCGCTCATCCGACCGCCAGCCTCAGACGCCAACCTGAAGCGAGTCGCCTGATACGACATCAGGAGGATGTTGTGCTCTTCACTGAGCGCGAGCATCGTGCCGTAGATGTCATCTTCGACGCTCCACAGCGCATCGCCCGTGTCCGCATCGAGCGCGACAAGCTTGCCGGCGGGGTGCTCGGTCTTGTCCTCTTTGTCGCGGTCGCGGACGGCGATCGGGCGGTCGAGAAGGAAGACCTTGCCATCTCCGACGGCAATGGTGTTGATGCGCACGGAGTGCTCGGGCTGATAGGTCCACTTCGTCTCGCCGGTCGTGGCGTCAAGCGCGAACAGGAGCGCCGATTCGCTGTATATCAGGCTCATGTCGGACTTGACGAAGGCGAAGGTAACCTGATGCGCCTCGTTGTAGAGCGACCCGAACAGCGTGCCATCCGCGCAGGAGATGTAGCCCCAGCGCGCGATTGATCCGTCGGGCTTGGGCGGGGCGGTTAACTCGGCGACCTGCTCGCCGCTCATCACGTCGATCACCGCGCACTTGTTCTCGTGCCTCGCGAAGAGCTTGCCATCGGCGATGCATATATTGCTGCCGGTGACCGCGACGCCGTTGAGGTGTTCCTGATCGTACGGCTTCAATATGCCGGGCAGAGGGTGCTCCCACATCTGCGTTCCGTTGTACGCATCGACCGCGCGGATGGCATCGATGCCCTCGACGATGAAGACGCCATTCCAGAACAGCGGCGACGGGCCTCGGCCATGGCGCGAAGGCATGACGAGCGTGTTGTCGGCATACCAGAGCATCCCGAGCGGGCCCTTCACCTCATCGGTGGAGCACGCCTCGTTGCCGGCGTTCGCGTACTGATGTGTCCACTCGCCGGCGCCCTCCAGCGCGCCGCGCGTGTCGAGGGTCATGCTGCCGGGCTTGCCGACGCAGATGACGCCCCCGTAGGGGCGCTGCAGGCGCTCGCGCTCAAGACGCGACCCCGGTGCCTTGCCACCGGTGACCGATTCTCCCGAGACGACGAGATTGGCCAGAAGATTTGGCAGCGTGGTGTTGCCGGGCTTGCGCTGAAGGACCGTCACGCGCGTCCCATGCAGGCCGGCCGAATCAAGGCGCTCGCGTGCCGCCGCAACGTCCTTGGCGTCGGCATCGATAGCGTAGATATTCAGCTCCGAGCGCTTGGCCAGCTCATAGCTGAGGCGACCGTCGCCGCAGCCTATGTCGACGCAGTACCCGACTGTGATACCCGTCCGCTCGATGATCTCATCAGCGGCTTTGGCGTAGATATCATCCTCGCCGTAAGGGTCGTCGTCTACGGTCGGCTCGCGCTTCGCCGGGGCGGTACCCGTGGCGGCGCCGAAACAGTAGATCGTGCCCTGGTCGGTGGTGACATACAGCCTGCCGCCGGCCGCCGCCAGACCGAGCGGGAGCCCGTCGACACCGGCGGTCGCGGTCACTTCCTGAGAGGCGGTGTCGGCGACCACGATTCCGCCGCCGGAATCGCTTCGAACGCCGGCGACGACCATGTCGCCGGCGCCGATGAGCGACGTGCCGAGGGTTCCCTCGGCCTCGATCGTCCAGAGCGGGGCGCCGAGGGCCTTGGTCTTGATGGGAGCGCCGCGCTTGTCGACGGCGTCTTTCTCGACGATCAGCGCGGACCGGCTGACTGCACTGATTGTGGACTGGTACGCGTAGACGATGTGGTCCGGGTAGACGGCCATTGCCGCGGATGGGAGGCCGCGGGCCAAGCGGTCGCCGCCGTCCGTGCGGAAGACATCGAGTTCGTTCACGAAGCAATCGTCGACCGCCGTTACGAACGGCCCGTGGCCGCGGCCGTTGTACTCCTGCAAGCGGAAGTAGCGGAACTCGCCAGTGTCCGCGGCAAGAGCAGCTGGGGTGGCCCTGCCGGTAGGGACCATCAGGGCGTCGCCGGCGATGGTGAGGTAGCCCTGGGCGGAGACGCCGCTCTTGGCGCGCGCGCCGCCGTGCGGCTGATCCATCTCGATATAGCCGGCCGTGTCGTTCGTCCACAACGCGTCGCCGGTGGCGGGGTCGAGGGCCTGGATGTAGATGCCCTCGGAGGGCCAGATCCCGGCTGATACGTAGAGCACGTTGTCATCAATGGCAGGGCCTCCGCGCACGGGCCAACGCGACACGAGCCGGCCGTTGCCGAGGACCATGTCATCGCCCGGCGCGAGTTGCTTGCGCCAGATTTCCGTGCCGGTCGCCGCCTCGAGGCAGTAGAGCATGCCGTCATCGCTGGCGACGTAAACGCGTCCGTTGTCGACGCATGGCGCGAAGCGAATCGCGGCGTCGGCGTGGACCGACCAGACCTCGACTCCGGTCGCGGCGTCGAGGGCGTAGACCTTGTTGTCAGCCGAACTGCCAAAGAACACGCGGCCGCCGGCAACTACGGCCTGGGGCGCGTGATCGAAGGACATCCGCGTGTCCTCGCCGACCCAAGCGGGCGCAGGCGGGGCGGCCGGTCGGTACTCCCAGATCAGACTCAGGTCGTCGGGAAGGCTCTCAGGCGCGTAGCCGGAGCGGGCCGCGTCGAACCGGAACTGCGGCCAATCGTCGGCGGTTGCGGCGCAGCCGATCACGGGCAGTAGGAGCACGAATGATAGTAGTCTGTGCATGATGACCTCGCTGGCGGGGGTCTTGGCGGCTGGCGGCGGTTGTCCCTCCACATTAGACCAACAATGTTGCCGGCCTGTTAGGTGCGCGAGAGGCCACCGACGGCGCCGGCGCGAACGGGCGTTGACCGAATACCAGGCATCAGGAGCCCCAATGGCCGCGAAACTCAATGCTTTCAGACCACGTGATATCAGCCTCCTGCCGGGCACGTTCCTGGATCGTTTCAACGTGAACCGAGGCTACGTGATGAGGCTTCAGCCCCAGGCGCTGCTGCAGAACCACCTGCTCGAGGCGGGGCTGAGCAACATTCAACTGCGTGATGTCACCCACCGCAAACAGCCGCGGTACGGCGACGACATGCACTGGGGCTGGGAGTCGCCGACATGTCAGGTGCGCGGTCACTTTCTCGGACACTGGATGAGCGCGGCGGCGCGCATTGTTGCCAGCACGGGTGATGCGGAGCTGAAGGCTCGCGCGGACGGCGTGGTCGAAACTCTAGGTCGGTGCCAGCAGGAGAACGGGGGCGAATGGGTCGGCTCGATTCCACCCAAGTACCTCGAATGGATCGCGCGGGGAAAGAGCGTGTGGGCGCCGCACTACGTGCTTCACAAGACGCTCATGGGTCTCCACGACATGCACGTCTGGACGGGGAGCGAGCAAGCGCTCGAGATCGCCGAGAACTTCGCGCGCTGGTTCCACCGCTTCACCGCCGACTTCAGTCGCGAGGAGATGGACAACATCCTCGACTTCGAGACGGGCGGGATGCTGGAGGCGTGGGCGAATCTGTATGGCGTGACGGGTAAGCAGGAACATGCCGATCTGATCGAACGGTACGACCGGCCCCGGCTGTTCGACCGGTTGCTGGCCGGTGGCGATCCGCTGACGAACATGCACGCGAACACGACGATCCCCGAGGCTCACGGCGCGGCGCGAGCCTACGAGGTGACGGGCGAGAAACGTTGGAGGAGAATCGTCGAGGCGTATTGGCGCTGCGCGGTGACAGACCGGGGATACTTCTGCACGGGCGGCCAGACGGCAGGAGAGATCTGGACGCCGCCGCACCAATTCGCCGCGCGGCTCGGCGAGAAGAACCAAGAGCACTGCACGATCTACAACATGATGCGGCTCGCGGACTACCTATTCCGCTGGACGGGCGACGTCGGATACGCTGACTATATCGAGCGGAATCTGTACAACGGAATTCTCGCGCAGCAGCATCCGGGCACGGGTCAGATCAACTATTTCCTGGAGATGCAACCGGGCGCGACGAAGCACTGGGGCTCGGAGACGAACGATTTCTGGTGCTGTCACGGGACGCTGGTGCAGGCCCACACCGCGCACGATGCTTACGTCTACTACGGGGACGGCGAGGGGCTGACGGTCTGCCAGTACGTGCCATCGAGGCTTGAGCGGGGCAACGTCGAGATCTCGCAGAGCTTCGACGCGCACGCGGATGCGATCACGAGCTACGAGCAGTCGGGGAGTCAAGCGGTCGATCGGCCCACCGCAGCCAGCCGGCCCAAGCACTGGACCATACTGATGACCGTGAAGTGCGCCAAACCGAAGGAGTTTGCTCTTCGGTTGCGGCTGCCGCGGTGGATCGCCGGCGAGCCGACGATTCTCGTGAACGGCCAGCCGGAGGACGTGACTTCGGGCCCATCATCGTTCCACAGCATCCGTCGCGAGTGGAATGACGATGCGATCAGCATTCAGTTGCCGAAGGGCCTGACCACTTGCCCGCTGCCGGATGAACCGGACACGGTCGCGTTCATGGATGGTCCGATGGTGCTGGCGGGGCTGTGCGGGGAGGAGCGGACGCTCGTCGGCGACACCAATGATCCGTCGACAGTTCTCGCCCCCGCCCGCGAGCGCGAGTGGGGCGTTTGGCAGGACAACTACAGGACGATCAACCAAGACCGCCGGATCGATTTCAAGCCGATCCACGAGGTGGTCGATGAGCCGTACACGCTTTACTTCCCTGTTCGATCAGGGACAGACTCGTAGCGATAGCTACTTGAACGCGCTCAGGTCGACGGTGACTGTTTCGGGCACGATGGTGATCACCTCAACGCGCTTGTCCTTGGCGGACACGCCAGGGATGGTGCAGTGGCCCGCGGCGTACAGCGTGTAGCTCGTGATGACGGGGTTCTTCAGCGTGAACTTCCCGCAAGGGGCTCCGGGTCTCGCGTCGGACTCGCAGATACCGACCTCCGATCCCACGCAATCGCGCATCTCCAAGTCCCTCTCGTCGCGGAAGAGCTTGAGGAACATCAGGCTGCCCTCATCGGAAACCCACACGCACTTGAAGCCCTCGTAGTCCGCCGTCGGCGTGTAGGTGAACTTCCCGCCCTTTGCGCTCGCCCCGCCAAGCAAGTCCTGGCCGCTGGGGATGCCTGGGATGTTGTGCTCGATCGTCTCGCACTTCAGGCTTGCGTAACTTGGGGCGCCCTGGTCCTCGGAGAAGCACCAGATGAACTTCGCCTCGCGGTCGGCGACCGCGTGGGCGGATGCCAGTACAGTTGCCAGCACGACAAGTGCGGCCACGGTCACGAGGCTTGGGCTGCGCATCATTGTCCCTCTCTGAATCTGGTATTGCTAATCCAGTACAACCCCGGACCGCGCCCGGATACTCCCCTCTCACGCGAAACAGCCGGGCCCCAAGATGGGGCCCGGCTGTGGCGATGCTAACGACGAGAGCCAAGCTAGGGCGTTGACTGCTCCAGCACGAGTGGGTTGCCGCCGCGATCGGTGATCCTGACGCAGGCGGCCCAGCCTCCGCCGCCCTGCAGGACTTTGAGGAGGATCTGGTTCTTGCCAGCCCTGAGCCTCGCCTCCACGACATCCTGGTCGACGGCAGGGGGCCTGGCGGTCGGGTTCTCGTGGATCAGCTCGCCGTTCAGCCAGCAGTAGATGTCGTCATCGCTCCCCATCTTCAGTAGGACGTCTTGCGCAGTGTCGGACGTGACCTCGGCGAACAGGAAGCAACCGACATCGGTGAGACTGGCGACGGCGGCCTGGAGATCGAGGATGCCATCAGCGCTCTCCAGAGCCGTCCACTGCCAGCCGAAGTCCTCGTCGCCGACGGTGACGATCTCGGTGAGATCGAGGTTGGCGGCGTCGACGGCGTCTGTCTCGCGCTGATCCTCGCGACCGGGCAACGGCCCGAGCGTCCAGTAGCTGGTGATGAACCCCTTGTCGGCGACGATGTCGGCGGGCGACTTGTCCCACTGCTGGACCAGGACGGGCTTGCCGTCACGGTCGGTAATGCGGACGCTGAGCGCCCACTGGGCGCCGCCGTTGAGGACCTTGCAGAGGAGGCGGTTGTTCCCGGCCTCGATGCGGGCCTCGACGACATCGGCGTCAACGGACCAGCCGCGGTTCAGGAAGTTCTCGTGGACCTCTTCCCCGTTGAGCCAGCAAGCCAGGCCATCGTCGCTGCCGATCTTGAGCAGCACGTCCTGGGCCGCTTCGGCGTCGAACTCGACGTAGCAGTAAGCGCCGACGTTGTCCTGGCGCGCGGCGGCTTTCTCGAGGTCGACGTGCCCCAGAGGATCGTCCGTGGGGCGGTGCTTCCACGCGGCGGATTGATCGTCGCCGTAGTCGACGGAGCGCGCGACATTGACCGGCGCATCGGTGGGAAGAATGTCGTCCTTCCGGAGGGCATCGCGGTTGCTTACGGGCCCGAGGACCCAGTATTCGGTCAGGAAACCATCCTTCGCGCCGATCATGAGGGGCTTGCCGAGGGCCCGCATGCGCTGCGCGGCTCGGGCGATGGTCGCGCGGTCCGTGAGAAGCGCGATGCTACTCTCCAGGAGCGTCAACGCTTGCGTACCCTGGCCGCTATTGGCCAGCGTATCGGCGATCGCAACGACGGCGCCCGCGGCGGCCTTCTTAACTTCGTCGCTGCCTGTCTCCAACAGCGGCTGGACCTTGGGGAGCGAGTCGGGATCGCCCAGCGTGGCGAGGTACTGGAGCGCGACGCGCTTCTCGCCATCACCGGTCGCGAGGGCGAGGGCATCATGGTAGATGGCAAGCCCGGCAGGCTTGTCCTCCTCGGCGATCGCCTTGCCTATCTCCAGATACGCCTTCACCGCCGCTGACTTCTCGGCATCGCTTCCGTCGCGGGCGATTCCGAGGACGAGATCGGTGGATGATTCGTCGTGGAGCTTCGCGAGAGCGTCGAGCCCCGCAACGACGACTTCCTCCTCGAAGGAGCCGGCGGCATCGGTGAACAGGCCCACGAGTTCGGCATCGCCGCGCGCGCCGAGGGCTCGCAGGATAATGGCCTTTGCCTCAGGCGTGGCGGCGCGGTACTCGCCAAGGATCGCCATCGTCGCGCCCTCGGCGGTCATGCCCGTCAGAGCTGCCTTGGCCGCGTTCGATTCCTTCTCGCGATCTGACAGCGCGGCCGCGACGAGTTCGCCGGCGGCGGCCGATGTCTGGTGGCGGCCGAGCGCCTCGATGGCGGTAACGCGAACGTCTTCCAAGGGGTCATTCAGCAACTCGACGAGCTTGGCGTCAGTGGAGCGGCCCGTGTGGCGGCCGAGGGTGCGCGCGAGCATGATGGGGGTTGGGTCATCGGCGCCGTCGATGGCATCGACTATAGCGT
This sequence comes from uncultured Armatimonadia bacterium, assembly GCA_964555935.1. GTDB lineage: Bacteria > Armatimonadota > Zipacnadia > Zipacnadales > VGFC01 > CAZKUN01. Next base: position 21,825 of record CAZKUN010000018.1, read on the forward strand.
CCGCCGCATCGCCACCGGGAATGCGTCCGAGGGTGGCTTCGGCTGACTTGCGGACGACTTCATCTTCATCCGCCAGCGCGGCGATGACGGCTCCGGCGCTGAGGGGATCGCGTAGCTTGCCGAGGGCGGTAAGCGCAGCGACTCTGATCTTCGCGTCATCGTCGGTCAGCGCTTCGGTCAGCACGGGGGTGGCGGCATCGTCGCCGCGCTCGCCCAATACCCAGATGAGGGCGACGCGCGGGTCGGTCTTGCCGGCTCCCGACGCGATCGCCACGGTTCCGGTGACGCCGGCCTCGTCGATCTCGGCGAGGGCATACTTCGCGACGCCGCGGATGTCGCGAGACCCCTGCTTGATGGCCGCGATGAGCCGCGAGGCGCCTGTGGCGCCCGCGATCTTGGCCCAGCCCTCAAGCCCGGCGCACTTCTCAATATCAGTCGGAAAACTGGTGAACACGCGGTCGAAGACGCGACGGGCTTCGGCATCCATTCCGGCGGCAAGCAGCGTTCCTCCGAGCCGGATGTAGGCATCGCGGGCGGACTCGCGCTCAGTCGCGCTGCCGGACTGAACGGCGGTCATGATGATGGCCCCGACAGACGGATCGGCGATCTCGCCGAGGGCCTGGACAGCCACCATGCGGACGCCCGAGTCATCGTCGGTCATGAGGGCTTCAAGCGTGCGGATTGCAGCAGGATCGCCGTGACGCCCGAGCGCATCAGCGATTCCGGCCCTCAGCGTTGCGTCGGGGGTGTCGGCAGCTTCGGCCAGCGCGTCGAGCGACGCTTGCCCCGGAATCCGAGCCAGCGCGAACCGCGCCATGTCGCCAACGTCAGCGTCGCCGAGCAAGTCGGCGATTCCCGCTACCGAGCCTGCCTGCCCGATGAGGGCGAGCTGGCGCAGAGCATACTGGCGCGCGGGCACCGTGCCGGGCCCGATTGCCGCGCGGAGCAGCGCGGCCTCGGCCGTTGACCGGGTGAGGAAATCGGCGGCGGCATCGGGAGCCGTCAGATTCTGACAGAGGACGCCGACCGCGATCCTGGCGCCGGCGGCGAGGCGCTCATCGTCGCCGCCGACGAGGGCCATGAGTTCGGGCAGCACGTCCGGCCCGAGGGTCGCGAGTTCGCGCGCGGCCTCGAGGCGGACGTTTCCGTCGTCATCCGATAGACGGCCAATCAGCACGTCGGCATCCTGAGCGAACGCGCAGGCGGAGGCCAGGAGCACGACCATGGTCACCGCGTATTTCATCATTCGGGTCATTGGAAATCTCCTCTACAAATGCCACGGCGCGCGGTAGGGCTTGGAGAGCCACCGGTTGGCGTCAGGATCGTCGACAAACGCCTCGCTCACGGGGTCCCAGTCGAGCTTGCGCCCGGTGCGGAGGGCGATGTTGCCGAGGTGGCACACGCTGACGGAGCGGTGGCCGACCTCGACATCGCAGATGCAGCGCTCGCGGGACTTGATGCAATCGACCCAGTTCTGATGGTGGCTGCCGCTGAAGTAGAGCCGCTCATCGCCGGGACCGAACTGGTCGTTGCGGAGTTCTTTCGGCGAGGTCTCGATATCGCCGCGCGTCACCCAGACCCAACCATCATCGCCCTCGAAGGTAATGCCGAAGCGCCCGTCGGAGGAGCAGATGGCCTTCTGACCGGTCGCGTACGTGTAGGTGATCTCAAAACTCGTGGCGACGTCGTAGAGCCCCTCGGTCGGGAAGACGCCGCTGGCCTCGACGGAGGTCGGTCCGCTGCCATCCATCCCGAGGCCCCACTGGGCGATGTCGTTGTGGTGGGCGCCCCAGTCCGTCATCTTGCCGCCGGAGTAATCGTAGAACCAGCGGAAGTTGTAGGGGTGGCGGAGCTTGTTGAACGGGGCCTTCGGCGCGGGCCCGAGCCACATATCCCAATCGAGGCCCGGAGGCACGGGGGTATCGGGCTCGTACGTTCCGCCCGGCGCGCCACCGATGACGACGCGGACGGTGTGGACCTTGCCGATCCGCCCGGCGTGAACCAACTCGCAGGCGAGCCGGAACTCCCAGCTCGAGCGCTGTTGGCTGCCGACCTGAAAGACGCGCCCGTAGCGCCGCACGGCATCGACCAGGCGCTTGCCTTCGTCGATGGTGAGCGTGAGCGGCTTTTCGCAGTAGACGTCCTTGCCGGACTGGCAAGCGTCGAGCGAGATCTTCGTGTGCCAGTGGTCGGGCGTGAGGACGAACACGGCATCGATGTCATCGCGATCGAGGACGTGGCGGTAGTCGTTGTACGCGTCACACCCCCCGCCCGCGCGGTTGTGGGCCGACTCGCGACGGTCGGTGTCGACGTCGCACACCGCCAGCACCTCAGTTCCCTGGTTGCCCAGCCCCCAGTTGAAGTGTCCGCCCGAGATGCCGCCCATCCCGATGTAGCCGAGAGCCAGACGGTCGTTCGCGCCCATCGCGCGAGAGGGCACGAAGTAGGGCACGGACATCGCTGCCGCCCCGACCGCTGCTTTCTTGAGGAATTCCCTCCGGCCGTGCTTCTTGTCCATCATTCACCTCACAGACGTATATCGACAGCCCGCCGGAAGAGCCAGGCGGGCGATGATTCCTGTCGGCTAGCGCCGCTCTGGGTTTTCCCCCATGGAGCGTGAAGTCCTCTAACGAACACGGCAGGCCGTCTGTAGGAGGGGTTTCAACCCCGACGCCGTGGCAGCGTTCGAGGATGAACGGATGGTCGGGGTTGAAACCCCTCCTACAGACGGCAACCTCCCGATCACTCAATTGCCGGCGCGATCTGCAGTCGCCATACGTTCACGGCATGCCACTCATCCGGGTCCGCCGGGCGGAGGGTGATGTGGTACACGCCCGGTTTCTTCACGGTGGTCTCGCCCATGTTGGTCCAGGTTGCCTCTTCCCAATTGCCCGCTCTGGGGATCTCGCAGACCAGCGGCTTGCCGCAGCCTGAGAGCTGAAGCGTCGTCGCGCCCGACGCCGCCGCGAACTCTCCCCGGATCCAATACTTGCCCGCTTTCGGCGCGTTGAAGAGCCAGTGAACGCGCTCGTCGGCCCGGTCCCAGAAGCCGATGTTGACGCGCTCGGACTTGGTCTCCGTGTTGATCTGCGCGCCCTCGAGCGTGGCCTGTTCGGCGGTCAGCGTTGTTGCTCCGGGGAGCGCAAAGGCGACCTCGGCTGAGGGAGCGACATCGAAACCACTCAGCTTGAACGTGTAGGCGTGCTCGCACGGGAGCGAGGTCTCGGAAAGCTCGGGCGCGTCGATCGTCAGCCGGCCCGCATCGTCAATTGAGTAATCCACCACGCCTCGGAAGCCGAGCAGAGAGACGCGCGCGTCACCCGTGTCCTCGACGACCAGATTCTCGGCGATCACGTCGGCGTCCGGCCAACCCAGGCAGATCATGTAGAGCGCGTCGTCTTTCGTGGTGAAGCGGATATCTTCGGCGGTGAAGTCGACCTGCCCCTGCGCGTGGCCGCCCAAGCCGCGACCCCGGTCGAATAGGTTCGGGCCCTCGCCGTGGATTGCCCAAGGCCGCGTCCCGTAGATCGCCTCGCCATTGACCCGCAGCCAATCACCGATCCCAATAAGCAACTTTTGCTGGTCATCGGGAATGCTGCCGTCGGCATGGGGCGCGACGTTCAACAGCAACACTCCATTCTTGCTGACGATGTCGATGAGTTCGTGGACGAGTTCCTCGGCGGGCTTGACGTTGAGATTCTCAACATGGCACCAGCTATTGGTGGAGACGGAGTCGTCGGTCTGCCAAAGAAAATCAGGCTTCTCCTCCATCTTCCCGCGCTCGATGTCGAGGACGCCGACGCCGTCGGGGAGATGGTCGCCCTTGCGGGTGATGATGACCGGTTTCCCCCACTCCCGCTCCTTGCCGTAGTAGTACTGAGCCATGCGGGTTTTGTAGTCGTCGGGGATCTTCGCGAGGCCGAAGTCGAACCAGATCTGGTCGGGCTGGTAGGCGTCGATGACCTCGACGATCTTGGCCAGCCAGCGGTCGTGGGCTTCGGCCGGATCCTCAAACTTGCCGTAGAGATCGCCATACCGCGGATCGGCCGTGTCCCAGCCCTCCTCGGCGGCGTAGTAGCCCTGGATATTGAAGGCGTGGTGGAAGGATGTGATGATCTTGAGCCCGCGCTTGCGCAGGGCGGCGACGAGTTCGCCCGTAACGTCGCGGCGCGGTCCCATGTCGCCGACGTTCCAGCGATTCACATCGCTCGCCCACATGCTGAACCCGTCATGGTGCTCGGCGACGGGCCCGGCGAATTTGGCGCCGGAACGCTCGTACAGATCCGCCCACTCCTCGGCGTCGAAGCGGGGCGCGGTGAACATGGGGATGAAGTCCTTGTAGCCGAACTCGGAGGGGTCGCCCCAGTTGGCGAGGTGGTGCTTGTGGACGCCGCTCTTGCTCTGATACATGTTGCGGGCGTACCACTCAGAGCCGAAGGCAGGGACGCTGTAGGCGCCCCAGTGAGCGTAGATGCCGAACTTCGCGTCCGCGAACCACTCGGGCACGGGGTGCTTGCTGAGGGAATCCCACGTGGCATCGTAGGTCTTCGGTTGCTGGGCGAGGGCGCTCGAGGCCAGCAGACTCGCGCCGATGACGACGAGAAGGAGTGATCGCACGGGTCCGTGCATTGGTGTCCGCCTTTCGCGTGTCGTCTTGCGGCGATCACGTTTCGGCGGGCACGGGGCGCGCGCCTTCATCAGGCCGGGGGGACGCGGGCCGGACGCATGAAGGCGGCGAGCATCCCCATGGCCACCAACGCGGCGAGGGCCACCAAATGGGCCTGAGCGACGACGTCGACGATTCGGTAGAGGCTCCCGTCGAGGATTCCCGCGATCTCGTTCATGTCTCCCAGCCCCTCTCGTGAGGTGTTCCTTACGAGAGCATTCCACCGAGAGGCGATTCGGATGGGGGCCGCGCGGCCCAATCGAGTCGAAAGGCGGTCCCATTCCTTTGGGACCGCCTTGGTTGGCAGGTGACAGGCGGGTTCAGGCTTCGTCGTCTGTATCCTCGTCGGGATCGTCCTCGGCGTCTCCGCGTATGTACGCGCCGAAGCGCCCGTAAAGGAATGCCACGCCAAGGAGGATCAGCCCGAGGACGCCGAACGAGATCATCCGGTGCAGCGATCCCAGTTTCAGGAGGCGCAGGTCGTATGCGAACAGCTTCGCGAGCGCCAGCCCGAAGAGGCAGAGCGATAGCCAACGCGATGTGGCCTGGCGAGCGGACACACCCGCGGCCAGCCATCCCGCAGCGTAGAGTGACCAAACCACGGAGATTGCGACATGGCCCGCGTGGTGCCAGTTGGATGCGGATGGCCACTGGGTGTGGCGGAAGAAATGGAACGTCTCCAGCGTCAGGGCGAACAGCGCCAGCAGCGCCCCGCTGACGGAGAAGTAGCCGGGATTGGCCAGCGACTGCTCGCTAGCGGAGAGGTCGTCGCGATACCTATGGACCATCCAGGCTATCAGCGCAACCGTCCCGACCACCAGCGCCATGGCGAGGGCTCGGGCGTTGAGGAATGGCAGCCAGGCCGCTTTGGCTGAGGGCATCGACACGGCGAGCGCGAGCGCGGCTCCGCAGATCCATGTCATCGACGCCGTCCAGCGCAAGGCCTCCAGACGCCATCTCAACCCGAGCGCCATGCCCGCGGCCGACGCAACGGCCCATACGGCCGCGACCACGCACCATCCGGTGAGCTGCCAGTCCGTCCCCGAGTCGCCGCCGTTCCAGTGGACCATGCTACGAGCTTCGACGGTCGACGCCCACACCGCCAGCACCATGCCGGTGACGGCAAAGACCGTTGGCGTGAGGACGTGGCGCTCGTCTTCCGTGGCGTCGCTATCCTCGTTCAGGTACATCCACGCGGCCAAGACAATCCCGCCGAGCCCGAGCATCGCGGCGAGCATGCGCCAGTTGATGAACGGTATCCAAAGCTCGTTGTGGGAGAGGCTACCTGCGACCAGGGCCGTCCCGACCGCCCCGGCCCCAATCGCGAAGCCAAGGTAGCGCAACGGGCGCATCCGCCAGGCCATCCCGATTCCCACGCTCGTAATCCCGAGCACCGCCCACATCGCCCCCAAACCTAGCCACGTCGGGAGTGCGAGGTCTGTACCCACGGGGGAGGCGACGTCGAAGATACGACAGACCTCAATCGACAGCCAGCAGGTAACCAGCACGCTCACGACCACGGCGAAGCCGCTGGTCGCCATGAATGAGCGTTCCCCGTCACTCAGTTTGTCGCCGGTATGGTGACGCACGAAACCGATCGCCGCCGTGCAGGCGATGAGGAGGATGAACGCCAACCCGCGGAAGCTCACAAAGGGCGTCCACTCGGCGCCGAAGGACGGTGCCGACACGCATAGCCCGGTCGCCACTGCAAGTCCCCAGAAGGCGCACCCACACCAGCGCAAGGCCGGGAGCCGCAAGGGAATCCCGGCAAGGAACGTCAGGAGCCCGAGAACGACCCACATGCCCGTCAGCGCGAACCACGTGCCGTAGGTCCGATCGAGGCCATCAGGCATCGAGACTCCGAAGACACGGGTGACCTCGATGGTCAGCCACCAGGTCACCAGCACGCTCGCCAAGACCGCGAAGCCGCCAGTCGGGAGAGATGTGCGTTCCCGCTCGCCCATCTTGTCTTCGGCGTGATGCCGCACGTAGGCGAGGGCCGCCGTGCAGATGATGAGGAGGATGAACGCCAGCCCGCGGAAGTTCGCGAAGGGCTCCCACTCCACGCCAGAGGACGGAATCGACACGCACAGCCCGGTCGCCATCGCGAGAGCCCAGAAGACGCATCCCCACAAGCGCAAGGCCGCTAGCCGCAGCCCGAGGCCGACAGAGAAGGTCAGCAACCCCAGCACGACCCACATTCCCGTCAGCGTGAACCAAGTCCCGTAGTTTCGGTCGATGCCGGCAGGCACGTGGATGCCGAAGGCGCGCGTGACCTCGATGGTCAGCCACCAGCCAACCAGCAGGGCCGTTGTTGCGGCAAAGCTGCTGACGGGCATCCCTTCGCGCTCGCCATCGCCCATCCGCTCGCGGTGGATATGGCGCAGTAGCCCAATCCCAGCCGCGCCGACTATCGCCAGCACGAACGTGAACGTCCGCAAGCTCAGGAAGGGAGCTCACTCGGCTCTGAAGGACAGCACGGACACGCAGACCATCAGCACGATGGCTGCCCCCCCGACCGCCGACCCCGTCCAGTGCCACGCCTGTGCGCGTCCATACAGCCTGATCAGCGCGTAGAGGACCGCGCAAGCCATGGCGACCATGGCCGCGGCGAACCATGCCTGCGGCATCCATCCGATCGCCCCCACCAGCGGCCCGTGAGCGACGATGCTCCACATCTCCTCGGCCAGACCCGTCGCCGCGACGACGCCGGCCGCCGCCGCAAGAGCCATCTCAGTGCCGGACTCGATCGTCCCACGCGCCCAGCGCTTGAGCGTCCCCGAACATCCGAGGGCTGCGGCGACGACCAGTGCCGCGATGAACCGCGGATTCAGCAAGCCAGGCCAATCGTACATTACGGATGATCCTCCCAGCACCACCGTCGCGAGTCCGGTGCCGAGGAGTGCCGTCATGGCGATCTCATACACGAACTGCAGCCTCGACCGCAGTCCCACGCCATACACGACCGAGATGATGGCGGCCCATGCCGCCCAGATGCAGAGCCAGGCGGCGCTGCGCCAGTGGGGGTGGAAGGCCGGGAACCACGCTTCGTGGCTGAACGCTCCGAGAATCTCACGCGCCGTGAGCGCGCAGAGCGCAATGCCAGAGGCCAGCGTCATCACGCCCGCCGTCGAGCGCTCATCGTCGTCGGCCTCGCTGAGCTTCAGATACAGCCAGGCGGTTGCTGCCGCGGATCCGGCGAGCACGAGGTAGAGCGCGCCGCGCTCGTTGATCAGCGCCAGGTCGTAGGGCAGCGTCACGCGCGCGTCGACCCACACCGTGTAGCACGCCGCCAGTCCCCAGACACCCAGGCCGGCGCCACGCAACTCAGGGCGCTTGCTGGCGAATCCCAGCGCCACCAAAACGGCCGCTTCCGCCGCCCAGGCCATCGCCAGCGGATGCCCGCCGACCAGCAGCGGGAAGCCTATCGTCAGGAACGCCAATCCCATTCCGAGGTTGCAGTAGAGGAGACTCTTGTCATTCGGCAGACGCCTGACCGTCTCGATCAGGAGCCCGGCGAAGAAGGCGGCCAAGATGAACGCCAGCGCCGCGCGGTGCCACCGAGGGTCTCCGGGGAGCATGTAGAGCGCCGTCGTCGAGTACGCAACGGTTGCGAGGGCCACCAGCGACACGTCGGCCCAATCGGCTACTTTCCGCAGGCGCAAGGCGTATAGCGAGCCGATCCCGACGAACAGGACGAAATTGACGCTCAGGAACGGCAGGACGGTCCAAAGGAGTCCGTCGTTGTATTTGCCGATGAACCACGAGACCAGCAGCACCAGCGTGGCGACGAACGAGATGAGGTTCATCTCCCGCCAGCGTCTGAAGGCCGACACGGCGAGGATGCCACCGTTGAGACACGTCACGTAGGCCCAAAAGCGGATTGCATAGTCTGGCCCGCCGTGGGAACTCTTGAGCAGGAATGGCGTCGCGAACCCACCGAGGGTGGCCAGGAGGATCAGCGCGCGCGAATCATGTCTCACCGACATGCCCGCGCAGATCGCCGTTACGACGGCCATCAGACCGAAGGGCAGGAGAATGTCGGCGAACAGGCCGTACCGTATGGCGGCGGCCCAGATGCTCAGGTAGAGCACGCCGACGCCCGCGCCGGTCAGGCCCTCCGGGTACCAGCTCTCGGTGCGCTTGCGCGCCAATTCGGCGGCCCCAACCATCCCCAGCCCCAGCACCACGCCAAGCGCAACGCGCCCTTCCGGCTGGATGAACTTCCATCCGTAGGCCAAACCAAAAGCCGCCGCGATGAGGACCAAGCCGGAACCGGCCCATAGGGCCAACTTGCCGCCGATCAACGCCTCCCAATCGATTGCCTTGCGTGCCTTCCGTTTGCGCGGCGCGGGAGTCGAAGGAGGACGCGCGGGCTCAGGCTCGCGGGCGACAGACGCGGCCGGCCTGACGGGTTCAGGCTTCGGCTCAGGCTGAACGACCGGAGGCGGTTCAGGCTTCGGTTCGGGCTCCGGGTCAGGCGGCACGACCGGAGGTGGCTCGGGCGCGACCGGAGGAGGCGCGACCGGCTCGCGAGGACGCAACGCCTTGCGCATCTCCTCGGCGGCCTGCTTCCGGTACTTCTCCGCCGCGCGAGCGGACGAGGTTTCCGGCATCGACACCGGCTTGCGCGCTGCTGGCTTAGGGGCATCAGCCACGGGCTCGGGCTGCGGTTCGGGATCCACTTCGGAGAGTTCGACGGCGGGTTTAGACGCCGGTTCTGCCAGGGGAGCATCGACCAGCGGCGGCGCGAACCGGGAGTCGTCGGGTTCTGACGAACCGAGGGCCGCCTCGAGCGCGCGGACTTTCTCGCTGAGTTTGGCCACTTCATCCTTGGAGCCGAGGTCACGCATGGAGTCGCGGAGCTGCGTGACGTACCGTCCTAACGTATCGACCTCGCGCCGGGCCGCGCTCGCGTCAGAACTCGCCTTGATGAGGAGGAAGATGACGATGAGGACGACTGGCGCGACGATGAAGACGCCGACTCCGAATACCCACAGTCCACCCATCCGAGCACCTCCACGAGTTGGCTACTACTGTAAGCGTAGCCGCCATCGTCGCCACCGCAGCGTGGCGCAAGACCCAATGAGGGCGATCCATGGACCTAGTGTTCTGGGCCCTACGGCGTCGGGGGCTCAGGCCGATCGGGCAGTCCTATGGGGTATCTGTCAGTCCATACCGCACGGCAAGCAGCGCTGCTTCGATGCGATCGGTGACGTTGAGTTTGGCGAGGATGCTCGACACGTGGTTCTTGACGGTCTTCTCACTGATGAACAGCTCTTCCGCGACCTCTCTGTTGCGCATGCCCTTGCCCAGCAGAGCGAGGATCTCCATCTCGCGCTTGCTGAGTTCGGCGAATACTTCCTTGCCATGGGCGCGCAGGCGATTGACACGAGCAAACTCCTGCATGACGACCACCGCGCGGGATGGCGAGAGGTAGCCGCCTCCTCTGGCGACGACGCGAATCGCCTCGACGACCTCGGCGGGTGGAGCGCTCTTGATCACGTATCCACGCGCGCCGGCTTTGACAGCTTCGAACACGCTCTTGTCATCATCGAGGACGGTTAGCATGACGACGGCGCACTCGGGCATCTCCTCCGCGATCCGACGGGTCGCGTCGATGCCATCCATCTTGGGCATGTTGATGTCCATGAGGATGACGTCGGGCTTCCGCGCCTCCGCCGCGACGATCGCAGCCTCACCATTGGCCGCATCGCCGACGGCATCGATGTCTTCCTCAAGGTTGAGAAGACTCACCATGGCGTGGCGGAGCATGGTCTCGTCGTCAACGACCAGAACGCGAATCTTCGGCATCTGGTAATTCCCCTTACTGTATCCAGGGAGTGCTCCCACGGCAGTATTGGCTCCGGGTCGATGGTTGTCCTGCCGGCGGGAGGGTGGAAGATGCAGCGGGGCGGGTAGGGACGTCAGGCGTCGAGGACGCCGCGAACGGCCTGAGCGAGAGCGTCGGGAGTGAATGGCTTCCCCAGGAAGGGGGTGTCTCCTACCGTCACGCCATGGTGGGCGACCGTCTCCGGAGCGTAGCCTGACATGAAGAGCACCTTCAGGTCCGCACGGCACTTGAGGAGGCGTTCGTAGAGTTCGCCGCCGCCGCCGTCTGGCATCACCACGTCCGAGAGCAGCAGGTCAACGCTATCGCCTACCTCGGCGAACAACTCGTCCGCGTCAGCGGGGCTCGCGCAAGGAACAACGTGGTAGCCCTGTGCCTCCAGGATGCGCTGCGCGATCCCGCGGACCACATCTTCATCCTCCACGAGCATGATCGTCTCGGAGCCGCGTGGACGATCCCGCTCGCCCGTGACCGCGACATCCGCCCCCACGGGCCCCTCGGCGCGCGGCAACAATACGGTGAACGTAGTGCCTTCGCCGACAACGCTGTCGACAGCGATGTGGCCACCGTGCTGCCCGACGATACCGTAGACGGTCGCGAGCCCCAGCCCGGTGCCGCTCCCGACCTCCTTACGTGGTGTAGAAGGGTTCGAAGATGTGCTCTCGCACACCATCAGCCATCCCAACGCCCGAGTCGCTGACGGCCAGGGCGACGTAGTTTCCGGGGTCAGGGCCGGCGGATTCAGCCACGTCTTCCGAGTCGATCTTGACGGGCGCCGTGCGGATCTCAAGCTCGCCGCCGCCCGGCATCGCGTCGCGAGCGTTGACCGCGAGGTTCATCAGGATCTGCTCCATCTGACCGGGGTCGGCGTCAACGAGACAGGGCTCATCAGCCGGCGTGAACCGCAGGTCGATGTCCTCACCGATCAGCCGCCGAAGCAGGCGGATGGTATCCTGGACCAGAGCGTTGGTGTCGATGACGACACGAGCGAGCGGCTGGCGCCGACTGAACGCGAGCAACTGCGTCACAAGCGCCGCGGCCCGATCCACCAAGCCGCGCACGTGAGCGAGGTCCTCGCTCGCCGAGGGCAAGTGCTCGACATCGTCTGCGATCAGCTCGGTATACCCGCCGATGCCCGTTAGGATGTTGTTGAAGTCGTGAGCCACGCCACCGGCGAGAGTCCCAACGGACTCGAGCTTAGAGCGCTCGCGGGCGCGTTCTTCAAGCAGGCGTTGGTGGGTGACGTCTTCAGTGACCAGCAGGACGCGAGTCTCTTCTTGCCCGTCGGCACGCGACATCCGCACGCCTGACACGCGGATGTCGAACAACCGGGGCTCGTGATGCTCGGACACGTGGCGGACGCCCAGAATCTCAGCCTGGCCACGGGTCCACGCAGCCTCTCGGATTCGGGCCATGATCTCGCCCTGGGTCGGCTCCAGATCGATGTCGAAGATCTCCTCCACGCTCCGGCCGATGCCGCCATCGGTCTCCACGTGTCGCTGCTCGACGAACCGCCGGTTCGCCATGAGGACGTTCAGGTCACCGTCGAGCACGAGCAAGGCCAGAGGGATCGTCTCGATCGTCGCGACGTTCAGGTGCAGGGCGTCCTGCAGTTGCCGCTCGTGCCCTCGCAGCTCATCCTCGCCCCGCTTGCGTTCAATGATCGATCCGAGCAGCGTGGCATACACGGCGAAGACATTCTGCAAAGTCTCATGCAACTCGCCGCCGCTGATCGCCGCGTCATTGTAGAGCACGCCGATCAGCTTCTCGCCACTGCAAACCGGCGTGACCACGGTCCACGATTCCGCGAGGCGATCGTACTCGCCATCCACCCACTCCATGGCAGGTCCATCGAAGCGGACCCAGCGCGCGTCGCCCGGCGCAGCCGGTGGCAGGGCGCGCCACCAATCTAGCTCAGTCTTCCCACGGGCGACTCGCTCGTCGGAGGTCGTGCCGTCGATTCTCGTGCCGTAGGTCCCCACGATCTCTTCGCCATCCACCAAGAACAGCGAACAGCGCTCCACGCCAAGCCTCTCCCGAGCCAGCTCAACCGCGCGTCGGTAGAGGGTGTCTAAGTCCGGGCAGGCCATCAGCTCGTCGGCCGTGTCGAGGACTTGCTGCAGGCCGAACGTCATGGCTTTGCGCCGGCGGTCAGCCTGAACAGACTCCGTGATGTCGGTCATGGTGTGGACGAGGCTCCGCAGCTCGCCGAGGTCATCCAGAACGGGGTCCACGCTGACTCTCCACCAACGGCCCTCCATTTCCGTCTGCATCACCTCGCGCCGGAGGTGCTTGCCCGCCGCCACGAGGGGGCAGCCGTCGGGCGCGTCGTCGGTCCCGTGGAGCAGGCGGTAGCAGCGCTGCCCGATGATCTCGGAGTAGCGCCGACCTAGCAGCGTCACCATGGCCCGGTTGCAGCGGCGGATCATGCCATCGGGCGTCACAACCATGATGGCATCACTGATGCCGTCGAAGGTCGCCCGCCACTCCAGGGCGGCGTTGACACGTTCGCGTTCGGCGTCACGCCGGGCTCGGACGTTTCGGGACTCGCGCAGGACCCGCTGCACGATCGCGGGCATGCCGGCGAGGGTCTCGGGGGATTTGACGATGTACTCGATGGCGCCGGACTTGATGGCCTCGACGGCCGCCTGCTCGTCCGCGAAGCTCGTCATGATGACGACAGGGGGATGATCCGCCGCGCCGCGCCCGTCGATGAGTTCTGTGCCGACGCCGTCGGGCAGGCGGACGTCCGCCACGACAACATTGTGAGAGTGATCGGCGAGGGCTTCCCAGGCGCCGGCGAGCGAGTCGACGATCCGCACATCGTGACCCGTGGCATCCTGGGAAAAGGCGGCCCGCAGCAGGTCCGCGTGATCACCATCGTCCTCGACGACCAGGACGCGCACGGGCTCTGGCGTCAACTGTTCCACGATACGCCGCCTCTACAGGGGTTAGGCGCAGCCTGCCTCGCGCCAGGCCGCCTACCGACAGTTCGGGATGTGCCAAGTGCTATCCTGCCGACGCCGGAGGAAACGACGGCGCGCTCACTTCGCCACGCTCACGATCGCGTGCCCCGCCACATCCACGGCGCCGCGGGGCGTGTCTACCGTCTTCGTCGCATCCCCGTGGTTGTAGATCAAGATCTCCTCGGTCGTCACCGCCACGTAGACCTGGTCCGCCTCACCGTCGATCGACGCTTCTGCGCTGAGGCCCGGCAGTCCATACTGCTCTGGCGCCCTGATGATCGCCCCCATTGCCTCTGCAATGGCTCCAGCGCCTTCGCCCAGCGCCGCGACGACAAAGCCCTTGCCCACTTTCACCACGTTCGCCACTGGATCCGCCGACTCGCGGCTACCGTCTAACGGCTCAATCGCGATCTCCCGCAGCATCACCGCGAGGTCACGCGCGTCATCGCCCTCGCCTGCTGCTTTGGGGCTCCAGGTCGCCGAGTCAAACGTGATCGCGATCTCCCGGCTCCCCGCATCCGGGGCGAAGACAAATTCGCCCATCTCGTTCGGCTGAGCTTCCTGCTGCAGGCGTTCATCCACGAGTATCCTCATCGGCCGCGGCACGGGTCCGGTCCGGTAGGGGATGCGCACGCGACACGACTCCTCCGGCAGTGGGATGTGGAACGTCACAGTGCCTCCGGTCCAGCAGACCCGGCCGCTCGTGCGCCACAGGCTGTCGGGTTCTGGGCCATACAGGACGCCCTCACGCCAGACACCATCGCTCTCTGAGTCCGGCAGGTACGGCACTGCGTGGGACCTGAACGACTGCTTTGTGGCGGCGTGCTCACCCGGGAAGATCGCCTCGCCTTCGGGCGTCTCCGGCGTCCACCCCGCCGGCACGAGCAGCGTCATCCCTTTGCGCACCGCCTGCTTGATCCGTCCCGCCGTCTCCTTCTCCGTGATCGGCCCGGCGCCCCACACCAACATGCTCAGCCCATCCAGCGCTCCATCCTCGATCATCAGCTCATCCACGTAGTCGATGTCGCACCGGTCTCTCGCCTGCCGACCCACGGCCGCGAGATTCCCCGCCTGGTTCAGGTCCATCGACGTCCGTGACCAAAACACGCCTACCTCCACCACGGGCTCGCGCATAGTCAGCATGTCGAGGTTCGCCTTGTAGCGCTCGCCCCGCTCACCATTGGGCGGGTTGTCGTAGTGAAACAACTCCCACGCGCCCGCCGCCACGGCGTTATAGACCCTCGCCACGATGCCGTTCGTGTCTACCGCGCCCGCCGGCTCGTACCCGAAGTACGTGTCGTACTGTCGACAGGCGCTGCTGATATGCCTCGTGACATGGAAGTTCGTCGCGTAGTCGCTCGCCTCGTTCGTGATCCGCATGCCGGCCCCGTGCCGGGCGACCATCTTGCTCTGCGCCGACATGTCCGCGCCTAGTTCCGCGGTAGCTCCGCCACCCGTGCACAGCATCACCGGGACGTCCGGCGCGATCGTCCGAGTCGTCTCGACCCACCACTCCGAGAAGTCCGTCATCGCTCCCATGTACCACCGCGTCATGTCCAGCCGGGCCCTCCGCGAGTGGTTGTCATCCGGAACGAATGGCTCCACGTCCGCGAACGACCCGTGCTCCGTCGTCCACGCCTTGTTCAACCGTTCGATCCGCTCGTACTTCGCGCGCATCTTCTCCCGGAAATCGACCCTCGCATGCTCGTCGCCGCACCACCATCCGAGGTGCTGCGGGTAATGTCCGTCCCAGATCCACGTCCATCCGTTTCCGCCCGCCGTATAGATCGACTCCCCGAACACGCCGCTGATCCCGAGCAACGCGGCCTGCATGTCGGCATGGTCGTAGTGATCGAAGAACCGCTCCAGCCACGCCTTGATTCTGGGTTTGATGTGCGGGTTCCAGATCGATTGGTCCCGGCTCGCATCCCCCGTTGCCAGGTCCACCGCGAACACGCTCTCGTCTGATTCCTTGAACCACGGCGGCGTCGCGTACGCCGGCCCGGCGATCAGGAAAGGAGTCCACTTCAGCCCGTGTTTCTTGTACTCCGCAAGCTCCGCGTCATAGAACTCCGGATCCCACTCGCCCTCCTTGGGCTCCAGCAGCATCCACTTCACGTACGGCTCGAACGCGGTGACCCCATGTTCGGCATATAGCGGGCCATTGGCATCCCAGTGCGCCCGGACGCGCTCCGTCCCGCCTCGCAGCTCGCCCCGTTCATTGAACGCCGTCGCCCCCGCCTCGATGCTATCGACCTGCCACCCGACATCATTGCCACACGTCACCACCATCGGATCTCCGGGCCGCGGGTCGATCGGGGGTTGCGCCGTCGCTGCGTTCATGAGCAGTATTATCCCTATCACGTTTACGCCTCCTTGCGAGCGGCCAGCGTTCGCGCTACCGGAAGGACCCTCCTCTCTCGGCGACCAACCACAGGCCATGGCACTGCTAGCGTTGCTGCTGATTCCATGCGCGGAAGCGTCGACCGACATGACCGTCAAGCTCGAAGGCACGGCCACGGGCCAAGACTTCCCGGCACTGCTCATCCACCTCGCTCGGGACGGTGAGGACTGCGGTCACCTGCGAATCCGCTTCCCCGAGGGGATCGACGCCAACCTCGCCGGCACGCGCGAGCACCTCAAATTCTACCAAGACCTCAGGAGCCCCGCCTGGCCGGCCAAGCTTGAGACCGAGCCCACGAACCTCCCCGTCGACTGGGCGGGCGACGACCAATCCGTCTCCTACGAGATGACATTTGACAACGGCATGGTCCTCAAGGCCAAGGCCACGGTGGATGGCGCCACCGTGACGCTCTCTTACGAACTCCTCAACGCCACCGACATCGACCTCTCCAGTTGCCAGATCTGGAGCTGCAACATCGCCACGTTCTGCCCGCCCATCGCCGACCATCTGCTCGAGCGCACGGGGATAATGGTCGATGGGAGCTTCCGTCTGTTCCGCGATCTCGTCCCGACCTTCAAGCCCTGGGATCGACCGGACGCGGAGTACCAGCGTTTCGGCGGCTACCCCGAGGGGACGATCCCCAAGACCGAGAATCCGATGGTTCATCCCCATCCGGGATTCCCGGATGACCCCACGAAGAGCAACTACTTCTACCACGCCACAAAGCCCTTCGATTTCGGCGTCATTGCCACGACGTCAATCGATGGCACGTGGGCCGTCGCGACGATCGGCGAGGGCGTCAACGCCGTCTGGACAAACCCAGGGATCTCCTGCCAGCACGCCGACCCCGCCGGCAAGCCGTTGCCGCCCGGAGAGACGCTCGAGGCTGGCAAGACGATCCATCTCATTGAGGGCGACACCCAGGCCCTCGAAGCGCGCCTCGGAGAACTCGCCCCGTAGCCCTGCCGTCGCTACCCGCATGGAGTGACCATGACCCACATCCCACGCCGCTCGTTCATCCGGACGGTCGCCACTGGCGCCGCCGCCACTATGCTAGCGCCCGCTGCTCGCGCGGCGGGTCTCCCCATGCCCAACCGTTCCCGCCCAAACATCGTCTATATCCTCGCTGACGACATGGGCTACGGCGACCTCGCGATCAACCATCCCGCGAACAAGGTCCCCACGCCTAACCTCGACCGCCTGGCGTCCCAGGGCATGCGCTTCACCGATGCACACTCGCCTTCGGCCGTCTGCACGCCCACGCGCTACGGAATCCTCACGGGGCGTTACTGCTGGCGCTCGCGTCTCGCGGCCGGCGTTCTCTGGGTGGGGAACGCGCCACTCATCGACGAGGACCGCCTCACGGTCGCCGATCTCCTCAAGGACCACGGCTACCGAACGGGCTGCGTGGGCAAGTGGCATCTCGGCTGGAACTGGCCCACGGTCGACGGCGAGCCCTCCACGAAGGACAATCTCGACATCGACTGGTCCAAACCCATCACCGGCGGGCCGCTGGCGCATGGGTTTGACTACTACTTCGGCGATGATGTCCCGAACTTCCCGCCATATGTCTTCATCGAGAACGAGCGCGCCGTTGGCACGCCCGACCGCGATAAGCCGAAGGACATGTACGGTCACCCCGGGCCGATGGTCAAGGGCTGGAAGCTCGAGCGGGTATTGCCCGAGATCACCCGTCGGGCGTGTCGGTTCATCGAGGAATCGGCCGATTCCGACCAGCCCTTCTTCCTCTATTTCCCGCTCACCGCGCCCCACACGCCGATCGCCCCAAGCGAGCGCTTCCAAGGCAAGAGCGAAGCCGACCGCTACGGCGACTTCGTCCACGAGGTCGATGCGATGGTTGGCCGCGTGATGCGCGCGTTGGAGCGCTCGGGCCAGGCCGAGAACACGCTCGTCATCTTCACGAGCGACAACGGCTCGCCCGCGCGTGACGGCACGAACATGGGCGGCGGAGCGCGCTCGGTTGAACGCACCGGCCACATCCCCAACGCCCCCTGGCGGGGGATCAAGGCGGGTATCTGGGAGGGCGGTCATCGCGTGCCCTTCATCGCCCGCTGGCCCGGAGAGATCGCCCCCGGCAGCACCTGCGACGAGACGATCACGCATACCGACTTCATGCGCACCGTGGCGGCCATTCTCGGCGCCGACCTTCCTGATGACGCCGCGGAGGACTCCTTCGACATTCTCCCAGCCCTCATCCCATCCTCCCGTGGCAACGGGTCGCCTGACCCGTTGCAGAGCCTCCGCGGCCCCGTCGTCCACCATTCTGGCAACGGGCAATTCGCGGTCCGCGACGGGCGTTGGAAACTGAATCTGTGCCCAAGTTCGGGCGGGTGGGAGACCCTCAACCTCCCTGATGCGCCGCCGATGCAGCTCTACGATCTCCGGCGCGACCCCAAGGAAACTACGAATCTCTACCACACGCGGCCTGACAAGGTCGACGAGCTGACGGCCGCGCTTGCCGCCATTGTCGAAGACGGCCGGAGCACGCCCGGAGCGCCCCAGTCCAACGACCGTGACGTGCGATTCATGCCGAAGATCACCGTGGCCAAAGACGAGACCGGGCGCTTCGACTACGTCCGGAACTGTCAGGTCACCAAACACGCCGAGGGCTTCGTCCTCGAAAGCGCGGGGATCGGTCACGCGCTTAAGAAACTCGACAAGCCGCTTACGGAACCCCTCACCGTGGAGTTCAGCTATCAGTCGCTGGCTGAGGCTGGCTCCCGGAACGCGCTGCTGGTCTTCGGCGAGGAGCCTGACGAGGACGAGTTGGTCAAGTGCGGCACGCTAATCGTCGCCGGAAGCCACGCCATCTGGCGCGGCACGTGGAACGATCACGCCAAGGGCGTCGCGGTGGAGCACTCCCTGGATCACGCCGGCCGGATCGATGTATCCATCACCATCGACCCCGCCAAACGCGAGGTGAGCATGACCGTGGCGGGCGAGACGTTGACGGCGCCGATCCCGGCCGCAGTCAAATCGGTCCGCTACATCGGCTACCTCGTCAATGGGACTAAGACTCTCTTCGTCCCAAGGGGAGGCCCGGCCTAATGCTGGCGCTCATCGTCGCGATCGCGATCGCCGCCGAGACGCAGCCCGCTAGCATCGTCATCCTGCGGGACAGCATCCCCGCGACGGGCGTCGCGTCCGACCCGGGGGAGATTGCCGACGTCCTATCGCGGGAAGGCCATGCGTCGAGAGTCGTCGCCGCCGAGGAACTCGCCGAGCCTGGACTGCTTGATCCCGGGCGAACCGACCTCGTCGTTCTGCCCTATGGCGGGTCCTTCCCCGCAGTGGCCCGCGACGCGTTCGCGGGATACGTTCGCGATGGTGGGAGCTTTCTCAACGTGGGGGGACTCGCGTTCAGTCGGCTGATGGCCGAGGTCAATGGCGAATGGACCGAGGCCGGATCCGTCCACCCCGACGACGACAAGGCTTATATCGTCGCCGACCTTGAGCGCGACGACGTGGCGGGATGGAGCCTCAACCACGCCTCGGACGCGGCGGCAATCACTCTGGACACGGTCGCGCCGGGAGCCTCCCAATCAACCCGGGCGGCGAGCCTATCATGCTCCAATCTCGATGGATGGGCCTATGCCGGTCTCGAGGCAGGGGTCGCCAGCCCGAGCGGCGACCACACGGTCCTCAGCTTCTGGGCCAAGGGCGATGCTGACACGACCCTTCTGGCGGTTGAGCCTCGTGAAACCGACGGGTCGCGCTGGAAGAAGGTCGTGCGGCTGACCGGCAAGTGGCAGCGTTTCCTGATCCCTGCCTCGGAGTTTCTCTCCTATGCCTCCGAGACTCGTGGGGGACCGGGCGATGGCTTGGCGGTTGATCGCATCGCCAGCCTCTGGTTCGGCTTCACGAAGGGCATGGTCGGCGGCGGCAGGCACAGGCTCCGCATCGACGAGATCGCCTGGGCGCCATTACTCGCGGAGACAGGGCCACCGGTCGCCCCGCTCCGACCGGACGCTGACGCCGACCTCACCGTTACGGCCTTCGGCGATCTGATCAAGGCCCCCGCGCCGGCGGAGGACGTGATCCCCGTCTACGTGCCAGTTCGGCGCGTTGAGGCCGGGCCTGATTCCGGCTACGCAGCGCTCGCGCCCGTCACGGCGCCCTCGCCCCGTGGCGACATGCGCATCGGCGGGCCGGGCCCTGGCCGCCTCATCCCGCTTGCTCACGATGGATCCGCTGCCATCTACCTCCCGAAGGATCGCCCCACCGCCGTCTGGGCCCTCTTCGGGGCCGATCGGACTGATGTGGTCACAGACGGCGGCCTCATGGTCCGAATGCTGGACCCGATTGCCCGGATGGCGGCGGGCGCGCCGCTGCTCAACGAGCCCACGCTCCGATTCGTCGCCGACCCCGATCCCAATGCCGAAGTCGCGGTCGGCGTGCGTGGCGCCGACATTCCTGCCCGCGGACTTGCCCTCCATGTCACGCCCCGACGTGCCGGCGACGAGCCCGGCCCCGTTTCCGCCATCGCGCCCGTCCCAATCGAAGGCGACACGGCGAGCGTTCGCATCCCTCTCTCGCTTCTGGGGCCTCGCGGATGGGAACTCCGGCTGACGCTCTACGCCGGCGAGCGCCAGCTCGACTCGGTCACTGTGACGAGTGATCCCGAGCGCAGCCTCGTCGACCTCTGTGACTGGCTCGTTGAGAAGCAGAAGGACGACGGCTCGTTCTCGGGGATCGCGTTCCAAGACAACCGCGCGGTCCGCGGGCTATTGGGCGCGTATGAGATCGCCGGGGAGAGGGCCTACGTGCAGTCGGCCATTCGGTGGGGCGAGGAGACGATTCGGCTGCAGCGCGAGGACGGCGGATATCGGATGGGGTATGGGATGAGCAGCAAGGGGGAGGCGTGCTACGTGGCCGATGGCGGCGAGATCGCCATCGCGATGGCGCGTCTGACCACCTACGTTAAGGGCAAGCAGCGCAAGCGTTTCGTCGATTCACTGAGGGGTTATTTCGCGTATCGCGAGGGCTTCCGCGAGGACAACGGCGCCATTGGCGTCGGCTGGTGCATGCACGATTACGGTCAGCGTCCGGTCGTCCCGCTCGAGTCGCCGACGAGGATCTTCGCCGGCGAGATGAACGCCTATACCATCGGTTGCACGCTCGCCGCCGCCTCCGCTTATGCCCGCATCACCGAGGACGCGGCCGATCTAACCATGTCCCGCAACGATGCCGACTGGTTGCTCGAACACTACACCAGCCTGTCCGGCGCGGCGGCTGAGAGCGCGTGCTGGGCCCACCACTTTACCGCCACTGACGAGCAGAAAGCGCGCATCGAAACGCACATGCGCGATAGCTTCCGCAAGCGCCTCATCAACCCAGCCGATACCAGTTGGCTCGCCGGTGGCGGGCGCTCCGTGCTCGATCTCGACATGATCGCCTACTGGCTCGCCAACATTGATTCCGAGGATGCGGAGATGCAAGCCGCCTTCGCCCGTTGGACCTACGCCCTTTGCGGCTCGAACTCCACGAGCAACGTCAGGCACTTGCTGGAGGCTGAAGATCTCAATCAGACGGAATGGCGGTTTCTCTGCTTCGCGGCAACAGCCCTCGCCGATGCCGCGCAACCGATGGTAACGATGCGCGACATGTAGCCTACTCCCGCACGATTGCCGGCCGAAGCCAATGCGCCCAATCGTAGGACGCGTCGCCCTTGCAGTCCGTAATGAGCGTGAGGTCGATCGTCGCGCCCGCCACGTCTGAGATGTCCACCTCATGCCGGTCCGCCGTGCCGCCCACTTGATCCTGCTCGAACCGATCGTCGCCGTTGACCTGGATCCGGAACACGACCCCATCGCCGTCGGGATGCACGACTGCCGTGCCGAACTGGAGGACCAGCGGCGTGACTTCCGGCAGCGTGATGCGGTATGTTGCCTCCGCGAGCGGTTCACCGGTGCTATGCGGGTGCTGAAACAGCGTCGGGTAGAGCTTGCCATCCGGCCCCGGATGCCACTCGGTGCGCCAGCCCAGGCCCTTGTCGCCCGTTGGCTCGGACATGTGCGCGATGAGGTCGTAGACGAGCTTCTCCGGGTCGATCGGCTCCGCCACGCGCTGGCTGACTCTCGGGATTGGCCCGTCGTAAGGCATGGCTTCGTCCCACGATTCGATGTCGATGATCGGCAGCGCGAAGGCGAAGGCGTCTTCCCATGTATCCATGTCGGCCTGTCGAAACACATCCCAGATCATCCGCTTCGCAAGCGGCGAGCTGGCATGGTCGCCCTCGGGGTTGGCGGTCCATAGGCCTAGCTTCAGTCCGAACTCTCCTCGGTGATCGACGTGTCGGTGGAGGATGAGTGAATCGATCTCGGGGATGTTGCGCACTTTGTGAAACGCGTAGGCGTACGCCGCTGCCTGATGGGCCTCGCCATCGGGGCCGTCGGGCGCGTGGAAGCCTTGCTCGCTGAGCATGATCCGGCGCGGCTCGCCATCGTATAGGAAGCGGCGCTGCTTCAGGTATGCGGGCAGGACCTCGAGGTTCTTGAATGTGATCTTGGGCGTATCGAACCCCATCACCGCCATCCGATCGCGCCAGAACCGCGGCTCGAACAGGTTCTCCGGGTAGGGGTGGAATCCCAGATGCCAGTCGAAGTCGCCGCCGGCCGTGACCTGCTGGTTGAGGCGCTCGAGGAAGAGATCGCCTCGACACGCGCGCAGCGGATTCGGGTCGACGGGGTGAGTCCAGCTATGATCGAGGGAGGCGTAGACGCGCAGGTTCTTGTGCGTCCGACGGACCGCCAGCCAGGCAACGCGTAGCGCGATGGCATAGTCATCGACGACCTGCTCGAGCGTCGCGTCGCCCTGGTTGTGCCAGTACCAGTGCGACTGCAACTCGTTCCCCACGATGTAGCCCGATACGAAGCCATGTTCCCCCGCTGGATCCGACCAACGGTTCGCCATGTACTCGAATGCCGCGCGGAGGTACAGGATGCCGCGCTCGTCGGTCACGTTGAACGCGCCGAGGTGATTCGGCGCATCGGCGAGGTTGCTCATCGGATGGATCAGCGGGCAGTCGGGATCCGGCTCGGTGGGGATGCTGTTGACGGGGATCAGCGTGACGTTGATGCCCGCGTCGGTCATCTCCTTGATCTGCTTGTCGAGCGAGTCGACGTAACCCTTGTTGATCCCGACCTTCACGCCATCGACGATCCAGAACTCCTCGGGATCCTCGTCCGTCCAGTTCAGCAGCACTGAGAGCAACACGCCGAAGTCGACCCACTTCACGCCGAGGTCCGTGAGGTCAGGAATGTCCACGGGGCACGTGACGCCCTTGGGGCTCTCGGGCCACGCGATTATCTTGTCCCAAGCCTCCAGCGCCGAGAGATCGGTCACAAACCGGGGAGCGCTGACCGCGGAGCCCATTTGGTCGACCAGGGCGAACTTGCTGTAGAGCCGGTCGCGTCCGCCAACGAAGCGGTCGATGCTCGTGACGCCATCGCCGCCCTCATGAGCCCACGCCTGCAGCCCCGCAGAATCAGGCCCACCCCACGCGGGGTGCTCAATCAGTTCGGTCGCTCGGTCGATGCCCGAGATCGTAAGGACAAGTTGGTCCTCGCGCGCGGCAATGCTATCGATAGAGGCGCCCAGCGCCGGAGTTAGTGCCATGGTGACCAGTGTTGCGACAGTGGTGATCCGATGCATGCCATTGTGATTCTCCGAATCAGGCAGGGATGCCTCCGGGCGACGGGCGAATGAGCGAGCCATCATGCGATTCGACTACGACGATAACAGCATCAGCGCGCGGTATGTCAATGCTCGCGTGCTTCCCGAGCCGGCGATGCGGATCTGGATGGACGCGGTGGCCGAGCACGCGCCGCCCGGCGAGACGGCTCTCATCGTGGACATGGGATGCGGAACGGGGCGTTTTGCGGAGGCTCTGGCTGAGCGTCTCCGCGCGAAAGTGCTTGGCATCGACCCTTCGGCGAAGATGCTATCGGTTGCTCGCGACGAGATCGACAACCCACGCGTCCGTCTAGTGCGGGGCGCGGCGGAGGGCCTGCCTCTGGCGCGTGAGGCGGTCGACATCGTCTTTCTCTCGATGGTATACCACCACATCGTGGGGAAGGCCGACGCGGCGCTTGAGTTCGCACGCGTCCTCAAGCGCGAGGGCCGGCTCGTGATGCGCACGTCAACGCGAGAGCTGCTGCCCACTTATCTGTGGGGACGGTTCTTCGAGCGCGGGCTTGAGATCGACGCCGCCCGCGCGCCGAGTCGAGATGAGATCGCCGAAGTGATGGGCGGCGCGGGCATGAAGTTGGTGACTCACCGCATCGTGCCTCACCCGTTCGCCGATGACCTGACCGACTACGCCGGGAAAATCGGCATGAGGGCGCTTTCGCCTCTGCAACAGATCAGCGACGAGGGGTTCGAGGAGGGCATGCGGCGCCTGCGGGACCACTGCCGCGAGCACGATGACGGGCAACCGGTGTCCGAGGACATCGAGTTGTGGGTGTGGGAACCCGGACCCCAGCGCTAACGCTGGACCCGCCATTCGTAGATCTCGACTTCGTGAGGCGTGAGCGTGCAAGCGAGGGGGCCGTCCCCGTCGGCCTCGATGATCCCATCGGCGTTGAACAGGTAGATGGTGCCGTCGCGCCCAAATTCCGGCAGATCTACCTCACACCTGACCGTCTCCTCCGTCGGATTCACCACGATCAGTACGCGTTTGCCGTTGGCGGCACGGGACCACGCGCGTAGAGGGTCCGGGACGGCTACGTCGTCGGCGTCGGTTCGCTCCGCGACCAAGTATGGCATCAGGTCGTTGAGTTCCCGGACGGTCGCCTCGATACCACCCCAGACATTGGGCGCGTCTCGTTGGATGTGATAGGCGCTGTTTGGCAGCCAGTACCAGATCAGCCCGTTCGCTCCGCCGCAGAGCGCCGTGAACGCCATGCAGCGGGTGTCCGTGTAGGTCGGAAGCGCGACCGGCCCGAGTTCCTCGACCGCCTGCTCGTACTCATGCCAGTACCGCACGTCATGCCCCTGGAGCACCGTCCAGTACGGGCGGTCGAGCGCCGCCTCGCGTCCCCCCCGGACCCACTCATCCACCATCGTCAGAGGCTGGTTGGGCAACGGGTAGGGATCGTTCCAGAGGATATCGCACGATGCCGCGTAGTCGCCGAATGAATCGGGCCGGCAGAGAACTTGGCTCGTCGGGTGGACAGGATCGACGACTCGCACGGCGTCGGTGGTCCGCGCCATTGACCCGGCGGAGACGCTGTGGAGCACGGGCTCATCCATGAGGTACCACGTCAGCAGCGCGGGCTCATCCATCAGCGCCGCTACCCACTGCTGGATGCGGTGCAGATCGCCGGCCTGGACGAGGCTGCGACGGATACCCATGAAGACCTTGAGCCCGGCTGCGTCAGCCGCTCGGAGGTACGCGCGCGCATCGTCGATCGTATACTTGGCCTCCGATTCGAAGCGGTAGTTGTGGGTGACGTTGAAGCCGGCTTCGACAAGCGCGTCGAACTCATCCACCGAATCGGACGGGTCCCGGTACGCCCCGATGGGGAAGAACGGCTCGCCATCGACGAGGAGCATGTTGTCGTCACGCATCTCGACGCGCGAGCCGGGCTGCTTGCTGCTAAACAGTGCCGTCTCTTCCGCGATGCGCCCGCCCGCGCCGCGCAATCTGATCGACACCTCGTGGATGCCAGGCGCGAGGTCGACGGCGGGTCGAAAGCTCACTGCCCCATCAGCGGACCGCGTCACGTCGGCCGCAATGTCTCCGTCGATTGTAACGCGCAACTCGCCCGCGATGCCCCGTGGCGTGATCTCAGCGGTCAGCGTTGGCCGCGACGCGGCGCTCCAGGTCCACGTTGGGCGAATATCGGGCGGCCACACGGGGGCATCATCGGCCACGGTGAATGTGTGGACAGGCCCCGGTGGGAGTTTGGCGTTGCGCGACAGAGCCTGCACGCGCCAGTGCCACGTGCCCGGCTCGAGTGGCTCCGTGCGGACCTGTCCGCCTTGACCGCGCAGTACGATCGCATCACCCGCCGTGACGTCCTCGGAACGACTGACCCGGATCTCGGCCTCGACCATACGCGGCCCGGGCAGCGTCCAGGTCAGCAGCGGGCGGCGGACATCCACCACCTCGGCATCGGCGGGCGTGACGGGTTCGGTGCCGCCCCACTCGGTCACCTCGTACACGCGCACATCATCAAACCATGCGGCGCCCTTGCCCTCAACGCCAAGCATGAGTTGGACATACGCGACATCACCAGAGATCTCCCGGGTGTACTCCACCTCGCGCTGGGTCCAATCACTGTCGCCAAGCAGTCCCTTGGGGAATGTGCCCCCGCCGACCCAGCCTTTCTCCGCATTGGCCCATTGGAGGAAGATGACGGCCCCGCGATTCTCGCCGCCCAGGGCATGGGCCTCGACGCCCTCGCAGCGCGCGGACACGTCGGCGGCGTAGAACCTCCCGGCCGCCACCGGGATGAAGAGATGGGCGTAGGTGGGCTTCCCTGTCTTCGATTCGACCCGCAGGCACTGCTCGCCGGAGCGAGGATTCTCGGCGACGACTGCCGCGCGCTCCACCGACCAGCCCTCATCGGCAAGGGCAGCGACGTCGGTCTCGAAGTCCTGAGAGTAGGGCACGTCGATGGCGAGGGCGGGCGCGGCAACCGTCAGGATCAGTGCAAGCATCGGCAGAGCCTCCTCGGGTGGCGGTTAAGCAATTCGCAGTGGAGGTCTCCTGCTCCTTGTGCAGCAGGTTGATGAGGAACCGGGACGGAACCGTGAGATGCCGGCTGAATGGGAGGGTGCATGGGACATACCATCTGCATGATCGGCGCGTTCGACACAAAGGGCGACGAGTACGCGTTCCTGCGCGAGCAGATCATCTCGCACGGGCACGAGGTGTTGGCGGTCAACGTCGGGGTGATGGGCACGACGGATCTCTTCCCGGTGGAGATCGAGGCCGACGAACTCTCCGCGGCAAGCGGCGTCGACCTCGATGACTTGCGCGCCGCGGGCGACCGTGGCGAGGCGATGAGGGTCATGACGACGAGCGCGCCGATCATCGCGCGGAGACTGTATGAGGCGGGGCGGATCGACGGGATCATCGGCATGGGCGGGACCGGCGGATCCACTGTCGTGACGTCCGCCATGCGCGCGCTCCCAGTCGGCTTCCCGAAAGTCTGCGTCTCAACCGCCGCCTCCGGTGACACGTCGCCTTATGTCGGCACGAAAGACGTCACCATGATCCCCTCGATCGTCGACGTCGCCGGCATCAACCGCGTGAGCCGGATCATCTTTGCCCGGGCAGCGGGCGCGATCTCGGGAATGGTCTCGGTGCAGCCGCCGCCGGATGCCGATGACAAACCCATCATCGCCGCCAGCATGTTTGGGAACACGACCGAGTGCGTCGACGCCTGCGTTGACGCGCTGAGCGCGCATGGGTACGAGGTCCTCGTCTTCCACGCGACGGGCACGGGTGGGAAAATCCTGGAGAGTCTCGTGCGCGAGGGACTGGTGGACGCCGTGCTCGACATCACCACGACGGAGTGGGCCGACACGGTCTGCGGGGGCGTCTTCGATGCGGGCGAGGACCGCCTGAGCGCGCCGGGCGAGATGGGCGTCCCCCATCTCATAGCCCCAGGATGCGTCGACATGGTGAACTTCGGCCCTATCGACACGGTCCCCACTGCCTACCGGGACGGAGGCCGAAACCTCTACGAGTGGAACCCATCGGTCACGCTCATGCGCACGGACCTCGATGAGAACCGGCGCATGGGTGAGGCCTTCGCCGAGAAAGCCAACGCCGCGACGGGGCCGGTGGCATTTCTCATCCCCTTGAGGGGCGTCTCGATCCTGGATGGCGATGGCGAGCAGTTCTGCGACCGCGAAGCCGATCAGGCGATGTTTGACGCCATCAAGGCCAACCTCAATCCTGGGATTGAAGTCGTGGAGCTGGACTGCAACATCAACGACGCGGAGTTCTCGAGCAAGGCCGTTGAGATGATGCTCGATCTGATCGCGCGCAAGTGAGGTGCGGGCATGAGTGACGAGAAGCTGATCTTCGTCGAGGAAGCCGACGTCGAGACCCAGGTTTTCGACTGGGGGCGACTGAGCTGGGTGAGCGAGCCGCGAGTGACGGCGGCTGAGAAGTTCAGCGCGGGCGTGGTGAAGCTTGCGCCCGGCAAGGGCCATGACAGCCACAACCATCCCGGCGTTGAGGAGATCCTCTACGTGGTGAGCGGGCACGGGCATCAGGTGGTCGATGCCGCCGACGGGCGTCAGGAGCGCGAGATCGGCCCGGGAGTCCTCGTGCACATCCCTCCTGACATCTTCCACTCCACCGTCAATACGGGCGATGAGGACATGGTGCTGCTCGCCGTCTACGCGCCGCCGGGCCCGGAGGCCGAGCTGCGCGCGATGGATGGCGTTGAGATCGAACCTCCAGAACGGGCGAGGTGAATGGCATGAGCATGAAGGATGTCGGTTGGGTCTGGGAAGGTCAGGGCCTTGATCCGGGCGTCGATCCATCGATCTTCGGCGTGGGCGAGGGTTGCCAGTACTTCGGCCTGAGCCGCGCGATCTACATCTTCCACCCGACGACCGAGCTTGCCATGCGCAAGCTCTCGTGGTGTGACGAGGTGTTGTGCGACATCAGCAAGTGGAAGTGGAAGCGGACCGACGATGGCGGATGCGCGCATTGGGTCGATGCGACGGCCGAGTCGATCCGCAATGAGGCGACTCTTGTCGGCGAGCTGTCGACGACCTTTCCGAACATGTCCGGCGCGTTCCATGACGACATGCTTGGCCTCGCCCGGCGCGAGAGCGTGACGCCTGATGAGTACGCCGAGGTATACGGAGCGCTGAAGAGCCAGAACCCGGATCTCGATCTGTGGGTCGTCGTCTACGCGCACGAACTCGCCGCCGACGAGTGGGCGGCGTTCGGCCAGTACATGGACGTCATCAATCTGTGGGTCTGGGAAGCGAAGGACCTACCAAATCTGGATGAGTACATCGACCGCGCGCGGGCCCTCTTCCCAGGCAAGCCGCTCAACCTGGGGTGCTACCTGCGGGATTACCCGACCGTCGCGCCCGTGCCGATGGACATGGTGAAGTTGCAGTGGGAGACGTTGCTCAGGCACCTCGAAGCCGGCACCGTGGATAGCTACTCGATCCTCGCCGCCGTCCTCATCGAGGGTCAGGAAGAGCAGGCGAACTGGGTCCGGGATTTCATCGCGGCGAACAGCTAGCGTGGCTTGCTGCTTGAGGTCTGCTGCATCTGCAGGCCCTGTTCCGGATACAGGACAGGATCGTCGATCAGCCACCGCCCGTCGATCTTCCTTAAGGCGACCGGCTGGATACTCGCCTGCAGCATCGCGCCGGGCGGGTGGTCCTCCATCGACAGGTCGGCGTAGACCTGCACGGAGGCCTCCGTCTCGCCGATCTCTCCGATCCGTACCACGATGTCTCTACCCCGGTCGTCACACCACAAGCTCTGGTTGCTTTTCCCGTAGACCTCGAAGACCTCATCCGTCTCGAACCACGGCGCGACCTGTTCGCGTGCGTCGGCGGTGTAGAGCCCGAGGCAGGCCGCCGCATCCTCAGACAGGCAGGCCTCGCGAAAGGTCTGGATGGCTTCGCGGATGCCCTCGGCCTCCGGATCTTCCTCTGCCTCCACCTCGGCATCGATCTTCGTGCCCGGCTTGATGGCGCTGACGGCGCGGAGTTCCTCGTCGGGAATGGGGGTGAGGGCTCTCTGCTGCGACTGCTGCTGCCGTGCGGGCGGCTCGGAGACGATCGGTCGGTTACATCCACAGAGGCATGCGGTCAGCAGAACCAATCCCGCGCACGTGATCAATCGCATCTTCGTTCCTCCTCATGTCGGCAGACGTAAAGCAAACGGCCGGGGCGTTCGCCCGGCGGCTCGAGCGTGTCTCCGTCGTACTTCGTGAAGGACAACCCAAGGTCATCTAGCATCGCTTCGATCTCCTCGGCTCGGTAGCCCCGCTCGACGTGCTCCTCCTCGAACTGACAGCAGGCCCCCCCATCCCGGACGGTGCCCGAGATGAGCCCGCGGCCGAGGGCTGTCGTGGCGTCGAAACTCATCTCAATGGTCAGCGTGTGGTGGACGTCATCGATGGCCTGCGTGCGCTGCCACGCATCCTCGAGGCCCTCGTATGTATTCACGTCGAAGACGAGGCTGCCTCGCTCGGCCAGGTGGGTGTCCAAGCCGGCGAGGGCGAGCGCCAGGTCGGGCGGATCTGTGAGGTAGTTGAGACTGTCGAACATGCACGTGACGACGTCGAACCGACGACCGAGACTGAACGTGCGAACATCAGCATGGTGAAGCTCGGCTTGAGGAGCATTCTCGCGGGCGAAAGCGAGTTGGTGGTGCGAGAGGTCAAAGCCCGACGCCTCGTATCCCGCCTCACAGACCTTCGCGAGCAGCGCCCCCGCGCCGCAGCAGGCGTCCAACCACGTGCGAGCCTCGGGATGCGCCACGTGCCGGACGAACGCCCAGACGTGGTCGGAGTAGAACGCCCAGTCGCGGTTGTAGACGCGGGCGAAGCCTTCGCCGTAGATGCTCATCGCGCCCAAGGAGGCGGATCACCAGCAGCGATGAACGCCCTGCTCGCCGCCTCCTGGTACTTCGGATCGAGGCCGATCGCCTCGTTCGAGCCGTAGTAACCCGGGATGTAGCCCCCGCCCTGGGCCGCGAGCTTGTCGATGTATTCGCGGGCCGCGGCTTCGATGGTGGGGATGTCCTGGGTTTGGAGCGTGGACTGGATATCGACAGGCCCATAGAAGTGCATCTTCCCGCCAAATTCCTCAGCCAGGAAGTCGATGCCATGCAACTCGGGCTGATCGAACTGGCAGACGTTGATACCCACCTCAAGCCAGTCGCCGATCACGTCCTTCACGTACCCGCATGAGTGGAACCACACCGGCAGCCCACGCGAGTGAGCCGCGTCGCACAGGCGCTTGAAGATAGGCTTGAAGATCTCTCGGAACGATTTCGGGCTGACGAGAAGGCGGTCTTGGGTGCCCCAGTCCTCTCCCGACATTATGCCATCGACGCCGGCATCGGCCATGCCGATGATTTCGGCCTCGCAGACGTCGGCGACGCGGTCGAGCAGGTCACGGACCTTATCCGGACAGAGCGCGACGTCAGCGAGGAAGTTCTCCATGCGGCGGAGGTAGCGGGCCGCGTTGAACGGCCAGTTGGCGCTACCGAGGACATAGTAGCCCTCTTCATGGAGTTGCTTGGTCTGGTCCTTGGTATTCTCGTAGAGCGATGGGTCGTCGGCTTGCGGGAATTCGTATTCGTCGAGCTGGGACCAGTCGTCCTCGATGACGCCGCGGGTCACCTCGCCCTTGGTGATGTCCTCGAGCCGCCCCCACGTGTTGCCCCAATCATCGATCATGTCCCACGTGCCGTCGGGCTTCTGCTCCCACCCGCGGCTGCGTGAGTTCTTCGCGCGCCCCCGCCCAACCGTGCGCAGGTCGCAAGGGAATTGGCCGCCCATGCCCCATGGAACGCGAGGCGGACCGGCGAAATCGAGACTCATCTTGACGATGTTGCGAGGTGTCATCTCGGGCATGTGTCCCCTCCGGTGATCGCGCTACGCGAGCGCAAACTTCAACGTCCATGCGTGGTCGCACGGAGCGACTGCGGGCATTGTCACGGTGCGGCCTGAGCAACTCAACGGCGCCGATGCGCCGAGCAGCGCAACCTCGGAGGCGGGCGCCATGGGCAGGTCGATCGCTCCGGGCATGGTCTCCCCCTCGTCGGCGAGGTAGATGGCGTAAGCGTCGCCGCCGCGCTGAGTGAAGCGCAGCTTCCCTTCTGCATACGGCGCAAGAGGGCGGCTGCCGTGGATGGCCTCCGCGCTAATCTCCATCCAATCACCGATCTCCCTCATCCGGGAAAGAGCTTCCGCGGGCAACGTTCCTTGCGGTGAGGGACCGACGTTGAGCAGCAGGTTGCCGCCCTTCGCGACGACGCCGACGAGCAGGTGGATCAGGTCGCGGGTCGACTTGTAGCGATCGTCGGGCTTGTACGACCACTGGTCCCCCATCGTGATGCAGCTCTCCCACGGCGTGTCGAGAATCGGGTCGTCCGGCACTTC
>CAZKUN010000018.1:53848-63271 GCA_964555935.1 uncultured Armatimonadia bacterium
CGGGCGTGAGGTAGTTCTCATTACGCCCGCCGACGGTGCGGTCGGCCATGATCAGTCCCGGCTGGTGTCGGCGCCCCATCGCCGCGATTTCGTCCATGCGGATGTCCTGGTTTGGCGGGCGGACCTGGCCGCCGTCGAGCCAGAGGATGTCGACCGACCCGTAACCGGTCATGAGTTCCTCAATCTGAGCGTGGACGAACTGCACGAACTTCTCCCACAACTCCGGTTCGGCGTGAGTGTCGTAGTTGGGATTGCGCGTCTTTGCCGGGCGGCCCGGCGCCCAGTAATACGGCACGTGCCAATCGGATTTGCTGAAGTAGGTGCCCACACCAAAACCTCGCGCGCGGAAGGCGTCGAACACTTCCTTCGCAATGTTGGCGCGCGGGTTGGAGCTGAACGGGCAATCCGGATGCGTGACGCGGTAGTCCGTCTGGCGCGTGTCGAACATGCTGAAGCCGTCGTGATGCTTCGTCGTGAAGACCACGTACTTCATACCCGCGAGTTCCGCCGCTTCGGCCCACGGTGCGGGGTCGAAATCCACGGGGTTGAACGTGCGGTTGAGCGCGAAATAGTCCCGTTTAAAGCGCTCCATGTCCTGGTCGCGCTCCACCCATGGCGCGAGATCATCGGCGCGCGCCCACTTGTCCTCCTCCACGAGCGGCCACGATTCCAAGCAACCCCACTGGCTGTACGGTCCCCAGTGCATGAAGAAGCCGAACTTCAGGTCGCGGAACCACTCGAGTCGGTCGTTGAGCCAGTCTGGTTGCGTTGACATATCAGCCTCCGATCGCATGGCGCTCCAACCGCGTTCCAGGGCGGCAAGGGGGCTACCTTCCCCGGATGGGAGGAAGCAGGCTGGCGCGTCGTGAAGTAGCGCGCATGGGATCGATCATTGCGGCGTGCGTCATGGTGGTGGGCTCAATGGCCGGCGCGGACGAGTTAGGCCCGGTCGGCGCGGCTCATGTCAGCTTCGACCCGGCGCGAGGGCTGTCGGGTATCGAGGCGACGGTGAACGGCGTCACATTCCGGCCGCTCGATGGCGCAGGCGATGGGCTGGATGTTGACGCGGAGGTCCAGGACGACGTGCTCGTGCTGACCGTGACGAGCGATGCTCCCGTGACGGAGGGAATCGACGCCGGCGTCGCGACGGGTCTAGGCGAGTGGCGGCGGCTCGACCTCAGCCGATACGCAGAGCCATACGGGCAGCGTTGGTGGCCAAAGACGGTCTACAGCGTCGATGGCGACTTCTGGTTCACCGCCCACTGGGTGATGGAACAGAGCAGCGGCACAAAGTGGGTGGCCACCGACGAGCACAACCATGGCACAGACCCATTCCCAGCGGCGCTGAACGTCGAGTACTCCCCCGACACCGACGGCAAGTACCTGCCGATCCACGAAGTGCTCGAACTGAGGTTCTCGCGCGATCTATGGGACGTCGTGCCAGAAGTCAAGCAGGGCCCGAGCGAGTACAGAGACTTCCTCAACCAGGCAGTCTTCGTCGATCTCTGGGGGAATGAACCGATCGCGGAGACGCGGCACTTCCTGGAGGTGCTGAAGCGCGTCGGGGGCGATCGGGTCCCGTTCTACACCATACTGCAGAGCTGGTCGTGCGCCGGCTGGGACGCCCTCTTGCCCGACTCGATGTGGCTGCCCGACTATCCGCCAGGGATCGGCGTCGGCACGGTCGACGAGATCCGCGAGGTCTGTGAGCTGGGCAAGTCGATGGGCCGATTCGGCTTCCGGACAAACTACCGGATTCTGCGCGAGGTCTCACCAAGTTACAGGCGCGGATTGGCGCACTATGCCGTCGATTCGGAGGCAAATCGCCTCGACTATCTGCGCCCCGCCGACTGGCTGCCTGTTGCCAGGCGGGCCGACACGGAGATCCGCTACACGTGGGCGCCGAATGCCTGCTTCACCGACCAGATGACATCCAGCGCCTCGCCATGGCTGTGGCATGATTACGCGGCCAAGGGTGGCTCGCGCTCAATGCGCGAGACGATGTCGCACCAGAAAGCCCTGGCGCGGACGATGAAGCGCACGTTCGGCGGGCCGCTCGGGAGCGAGAGCCTCAGCGACCAACACATGCTGGGCGAGTTCGTCGACACGGGCGATTACGCTGTACACAACGGGCACAGCCGGCTTGTCTCTCCGGAATACAAGCTCCGGCGGCTGCACGAATTGAGCGGCTTCCACGGCATGGGCTTGATGTACCGATTCTACGAGATGCCCCCGTACGACGCATTCCACAAGAGCATGACGACGTTCAACGATGACCACGCGCAACTCGATGACTACCGCGCGATGCAGATCATCTACGGGAACGGCGGGTACATCTGCCGGGGCTTCGCGAACTGGCGCTACTACCTGACCGAGCTGCTGCTGGTTGGGCATCTGCAGCCCCACTACTCCGGGCAATCGGTCGCGGACGTGCGGTATTGGCACGAGGGCGCGTGGGTCGACCTGGAGAGAATGGTCGAGGGCGGGAGCGTTCCGAGCACGCTTGCTTGGGCGGAGCCGACCAAGGCCTTTGAGCGGATCTGGGTGACCTACGAGAATGGCTTGCACGTGATGGTCAACCGCAGCGATGACCCAATGGACTCCGGCGATGGCATCACGCTCCCGAAGGCCGGGTGGATCGTCTGGAACGACGACCAGACCGTGCGCGCGTACTCCGCCTACCCGCCGCGCACGGAGCATCGCGTCGATTTCCTCAGCGACGACGAGGCGAAGATCCAGTACATCGACCCGCGCGGCGAGGAGATACCCGGCGCGACCGAGCCGACGTTGTGGATCGATGGTGAGATCGTCCTGACGGCTGATCCGAACGCAGGCACGGTCACCATCGATGGCGAGACGATCGCGCTCGACCTGCCGAAACCCAAGCCGCTGACGGAGATCGACTTCACCTTCGACACGGACATCGAGGGCTGGCGCCCCGTGCGAGGGATGCGATCCGCGGAGTCAGTCAACGGCAAGCTCGCTATCGACGTGGTTGCGCCTGGCACGTACATGCACTCGCCGCCGCTGAGGGTGGATGCGAGCGCCGTGAGTGCGGTCGAGATTCGCATGAGAGTCGTCGCCGAGGGCGCCAAGCCGAGCGGGCTGTACTTCACAACCGAGGAGGCGCCGAACGTCTGGAGTGACAAGCTCCAGAACTTCGACGTAACGGCAGACGGCGAGTGGGCGACCTATCGGTTGGAATTAGGCGAGCATCCGCTCTGGCAAGGGCAGACCATCACGGGGTTGAGACTCGACCCCGTGCGAGGCGCTGCCGAGGCCACAATCGAGATTGACACCATCAGAGGGGTGCAATAGACGGGCCACTACGTTGCTTGAGGTGAACGCATGTCGATGCCGGAGACTGACAGACAGATCCTGAGGGATCTGGCCAAGCAGGTTGCCGGGATCGCCGCGGACCCAGTCCAGGACGAGAAACGGGAACTCTGGCGCAAGCTCAACGCGCTTGAGCCCGTCCGCCCGCTGGTGCTGATAGGCCCCGACACGTGGCACGAGATGGGGCACGAGATCCCGCGCGAGTGTGAGGACGACTGGGCGCGCGGGCAAGAGTGGGGCCTGAGACTCGCGATCTGGTTCTGGGAGAACATGCCCGACGACCGGATCAATAGCGGAGTAGTCCATAGCCCCATCCAGGCGTGGGACACGGGGTACGGCATCGAGGTGGATCACACGCGCCCCGACCACATTTTCGGCGCCGCGATGTACAACTCGGTCCTCGACGACGACGCGGATCCCGAGAAGATCATCGCCATGCCCGAGGTCTCCGTCGACTGGGACGCGACGGAGCAGACGTATGAGCGATTGAGCGAGCTATATGACGGTATCATGCCGGTCGAAAAGACGGGCCTCTTGGGCCACTGGTTCGCGATCATGGACGATCTGATCCAATGGCGAAGCATCGAGCAGGTCTATATCGATATGCTCGACCGACCCGAGTGGGTACACTCCTGGATGAACCGGCTGACTGATTGGCACATAAGCCGGCTCGACCAGCATGAGGAACTCGGCACGCTGGCCCTGAACAACAAGGGGACGAACGTTGGGCCTGGCGGGAGCGGCTACACGGACTTGCTGCCCCAGCCGGATCTGAACGGCGGGCCCGTGCGAACCGTAGACCAGTGGGGCTTCGCGACGACGCAGATCTTCAGCGAGGTCTCCCCGGAGATGCATGACGAGTTCGCGGTCACGTACGAGAAGAGATTCCTCGACCGCTTCGGACTGAGCGGCTACGGGTGCTGCGAGCCACTCGACGACAAGGTCGACATCCTGCGCAAGATCCCTAACCTCCGGCGCGTCAGCATGAGCCCGTGGGTCGACTGCGCGAAGGGCGCCGAGGCGCTTGGGACCGATTACATCTTCTCCTGGAAGCCGAACCCGGCCATACTCGGCATGGTGACGTGGAACGAGCAGCTCGTGCGCGACCAGGTGCGCGAGTGCCTTGAGAAAACGCGCGGTTGTCGAGTCGAGATGCTCATGAAGGATCTTCACACTTGCCGCGGCGAGACGTGGCGCATGTTCGAGTGGGTCCGCATAGCGATGGAACTAGCCGAGGAGTATGCCTGAACAATGAGACTCGCGCTCACGGTGTTGCTTGCGATTGCCGTCACCGCATCGGGTTGGGCCGATGAGCCCGCCATCAAGTGGAGCTTCGACGGCCCGGCGTCCGGCTTCGCGACCGACGGCGAGCCGCGCTTCGTTGAGCTGGCCGGTGCGAGCGGGGCAGCGCTGAGGCTCGGCGTGGAAGCTGGGGACGCAACATTCCTGACCGCTGAGCGGGGCCCCGAACTGACGCTCGGCCCGAGCTACGCCATCGAAGCGTGGATCCATCCGACGCAGGTGGGCGCGTGGAACCGGCTTGTGCTGAGCTGGGACGCGGAGCAGGCGTATCACCTGGCGCTCCACGGTGGACAGGCGAGCCTCTATCACGGCCAGGCGGACGGCACGCTCGCCTTCGCTGAAGGCGGCATGGCGTCGCCCGGGCGATGGGTGCACCTCGCAGGCGTCGCCGACGCGGAGGCGCGATTGCTGAGCGTCTACCTCAACGGCCGACGCGTTGGGCGCAGCGAATTCGATGGGACAATCCTGGAGAAGCAGGCCGCCCGCGTGGGCATTGGCGACGCGGCGGAGCGCGTCTCACCCGACATCCGGTTCCAGGGCTACATCGATGACCTGGCTGTCTGGCACCGGCCGCTGACGGATGATGAGATCCGATCACATTACGATGAGCGAGCGGAGACGATTGAGACCCTCGCCCGGGAGCAACGGCAGGAAATGGCTCAACGTCTTCATGACGCCGACGTTGAGACAGTCATCTTCGCCGAGCGCAATCCGGGCCGCGATCCGTCCTACCACTACTACGCGGATTTCGGCTACGCCTGTACCGACGAAAACGAGTGGCTGCATGGCGCCGACGGCGCGCGGCTCTGTCGACTCGATGCCGCTTCAGGCGAGCTGACGGTGCTACTCGACGATCCCGGCGGCGGTGTGCGCGACCCCTGCGTCTCCTACGACGCCGCCAATATCCTATTCTCCTACCGCAAGGGCGGCACGCATCACTACAACCTCTACGAGATCGACGCCGACGGCCAGAATCTGCGCCAGTTGACGCGCGGCGATTGGGATGACGTTGAGCCATGCTACCTGCCCGACGGCGGCATTGCCTTCTGCTCCTCGCGCTGCAAGCGCTACGTGCTCTGTTGGTTAGCGCCCGTGGCGACTATGTTCCGCTGCAACGCCGATGGCGGCGACATGCGGATGCTCTCCTCCGGCTCGGTGACTGAGAACGCCCCGAGCGTCTTGCCCGACGGGCGGATCCTCTACACGCGGTGGGAGTACGTGAACCGCGACGCCGTCTCGTTCCACCATCTCTGGACTATGAACCCGGACGGCACCGAGCAGGACATCTACTACGGTAACCTCGTGCCGGGCGGGGTCTTCATCGATGGACAGCCCATTCCCGGGACGCGTGACATCACGTTCGTCGACTCCGGCTCCCACGGATCGCACGAGCACGGCGGGCAGATAATGGTTGTATCCGGGACAGGCGGGCCCAACGACGAACTCGGCCGCCGGGCCATCACGCCGCCCGGGGAAATGGGCTTCCGCGACCCATACCCCGTTTCGTCGGACACATTCCTCGTCGCCTACGGGAACAGCATTCGGATCTTGGATGACACCGGCCAGTCGCAGATCGTCTATGTGGGCGCGCAGATGGTCCACGAGCCGCTCCCGCTGACGCCGCGGAAGCGGGAGCCGGTCGTCCCCACACGCTCCGACCTGTCCGCCAATAGCGCAACGCTTTTTGTCGCCGACGTCTACCGCGGCCGCAACATGGACGGGGTTGAGCCTGGCTCGATCAAGAAGCTGCTCGTGCTTGAGGACCTGCCAAAGCCCGCCAACTACCACGGCGGGGGCAGCACTCCCATCGGGCACGGCGGCACGTGGACTCTGAAGCGTATTCTTGGCACGGTACCCGTGGAGGCCGATGGCTCGGCCTTCTTCGAGGCGCCGCCGATGCGGAGCATCTACCTGGCTCTGCTCGATGAGGAGGACCGCTCGGTAAAGCAGATGCGGAGCTTCGTTACGCTCCAACCGGGCGAGAACCGTGGATGCGTGGGCTGTCATGAGGATCGCTCCGAGCCTCCGCCCGTCCGGTCGATCGCCACAGGCGGCGAGCCCAGCCGGATTCAGCCAATCGCCGGAGCGCCGGACGTGTTCGACTTCCCGCGCGACGTGCAGCCGGTTCTGGATCGGCACTGCGTTGCGTGCCACCAGCCCGGCCGGCGCGAGGGAGGCGTCGAACTCACCGGTGACCGGGGCACAACCTACTCGCTCGCCTTCTACAATCTCATGCTGCACCGGCAGATCACAGATGGCGCGGGCTACGGCTGGGAGGGCGTGCGAAGCATCGGCGGACGTCCGATCGGGAACGATGCCCCTCACTCCACCTACAGCTCAGCCTCGCCGCTGATGGACAAGATCACCGAGGACCATCACGGAGTGCGGATGGGCCCTCAGGAGCGTGCCATCATTCGGCTCTGGATCGACACGGCGGCCCAGTACGCCGGTACGTACGCGGCCTACGGCTCAGGTCAGATCGGAGGCTGGTGGCGGCTCAATCAGCCGATCCGTGAGATGGGCCACGACTGGCCGTCCACGGCTCCGGCGATGGATGCAATCGAGCGGCGCTGCGCTTCTTGCCACGGGAGGGGCTTGCCCCGACACGTCACCGACTCTGGCGCTGTCACCTCCGAGGGCGACCTTGAGGGCTGGATGCGTCCGACAAGCCGCTTCTCCCGCCACACGGTCTTCAACCTGACTCGGCCAGAGAAGTCCCTGATGCTGATGGCGGCACTTGCCGAAGACGCTGGGGGCTACGCGGTCGGCGCGGCAACTGATCCCCAACCGGTCGTCGAAGACCGCGCCAAGCCGCCGGCTCCGGCCGCGCATCCAGTTATCTTCACCGACGCGGCCGACCCGGACTATGTGAAGATCCTGGCCCACATCCAAGCGGCGGGCGCGCGGCTGAGCGAGATCAAGCGGTTTGACATGGCGGGTTTCCGGCCGACCAGAGAATACGTGCGCGAAATGCGGCGATACGGGGTGCTGCCGGAGACCTTCGACCTGGCGCGCGACGCGATTGATGTCTACGCGACGGACCGGGCGTACTGGAAATCGCTCTGGTACACGCCCGAGGGCTGACGGCGAGTGGAGGATTACGATGGATCGAGCGCCGAAGCGAAGCAAGTACCACGAGAACAAGTCGAAGATACGCCTCGCGTGGGCGTTTCTGAGTTTCGTCGTGTTGGTGGTCGCCGTGCTGCTCATTGCGGGGCGCGGGTACCACGCGATCAAGCGCCTGCGGAGCATCCGCGAAGAACTGTCCAGCGATCGGTCAGCCACGGTGCCCGCCGCGCTGCTCACAGCCGCGGGACGCGTCGGTACGGAGATGTCGCTCCTCGACTCAGCCCTCGCCGCCGGCGTTGGCGCGGGCCCCATCCCCAACGCGCGCATCGTGGTCAACAAGTCCGACCTCCAACTGCATTTCTACTCAGCGGATACGCTCCTCAAGACCTACCCCATTGCCCTCGGTGGTGGCGGGCTGGCAGACAAGGTCCGGCGCGACGACAGGAGGACGCCCGAGGGGGATTTCTACGTCTGCGAGATGGCCATGCACCGCAATCCGAAGGCGTGGGGCGATGTGTGGATCCAGATCAGCTACCCCAATGAGGAAGACGCCAACCGCGGGAGGAGAGATGGGATCATCGACGCATCGCAGCACAGCGCCATTCATCGCGCCTTGCAGAATGGCGACGAGCCACCGCAGGATACGGATCTCGGCAGCGGGATTGGCATCCACATCGGCGGCCACGAGAAGCCAGACTGGACGCTCAGGTGCATGGCTCTGGCCCGCGCCTCGGGAATCGAGATCTACGAGCAGGTGCGCATCGGGACGCCTGTGGTTATCAGCCCATAGAACGAATCGCCGATTGCCTGATCGGTCAGTCCGCCTGCGTCGCGCGCAGCACCTCTTCGAAACTCGTGACCCCCTCCGAGGCCATCCGGATGCCGCTGTCGCGCAAGCTCGGGACGCCCGCCGCGCGGACCATTGACCGGATTGCGGAGGCGGGCTGGCCGCCCGTGATGGCATCGCGGATGTCGTCGTCGATCGCCATCACCTCGAAGATCGCCTTCCGCCCGTGGTAGCCCGTGTCCCGACATGAGTCACACCCCTCGCCACGACAGGCCGTCATGCTGCCCGGTTCGATGCCAATCGCCCGACAGACCGCCTTCGACGGGGTGAACTCCTCTTTGCAGTTCTCGCAGATGCACCGCACTAGTCGTTGAGCCAAGACTGCCGTGAGACACGACGCGATGAGGAACGGCTCGCCTCCCATATCGATGAGACGCGCCGGCGTCGAGACCGTATCGTTGCAGTGAACCGTCGACAGCACCATGTGCCCCGTCAGGCCCGATCGCACCGCCATCCGCAACGTCTCGGCGTCGCGAATCTCGCCCACCATTAGGACGTCCGGATCCTGCCTGAGAACGTGTCTGAGGGCTGTAGGGAAGTCCAGCCCGATCGCTGGATGAACGTGGATCTGCGCGACCCGAGGGAACTCGTACTCCACGGGATCCTCGATTGTGACGATGTTCTTTGCCACGCAGTCCATGCGACTCAGCGCCGCGTATAGCGTCGTCGTCTTTCCGCTTCCCGTCGGCCCCGTCACGAGCATCATGCCATGCGCGCGCTCAAGCTCCGCCTGGATGACCTTCAGGCACTCCGGGCCCATCCCGAGTCGTTCGAGCGCGATGACCTCGCGCGATTTGGCGAGCAACCGGAGCACCATCTTCTCGCCCGTTGTGGTTGGGATGACCGAGACGCGCACGTCGAACTGCCCT
>CAZKUN010000019.1:0-60726 GCA_964555935.1 uncultured Armatimonadia bacterium
GTTTCTTGGCACCTCTACCGAAAACCTCCCTGCTCATATGGGCAATGCGGGGTAAACGGCCTAACGGGGTGGTCCAGATGCCTTTTTCAGCCCAGAATGCGGGCTATCTCGACGCCACATCCATGTGTGGAATCTCGGTCCCGTATTCAGGTACCAACGTCGCGTAGTACACTTCCCTCGATCGCCTGAACGCACCGGCCGCCGGATCGAACCACGACCGAGGCGAAGTCCAGAACAACCAATACCGCGTCATCAGCTGCGTTGACGTCACTCCATTGGCATCCGCGATACCGGGAACTGCGTACCATTCCCGCTTCACCATCAAAGGTCCTTCTGAGTAGACAGAATCCAGGTTCACCCGTCGTTCGTCGCCCAACCCCGATACGCGGTGGTACTCCGTAACCGGCCCTGCGGCACCAGTGGGGGTGTAGACGACCTCAAAGACGTGGCCGTCAGTCTGGAACCACATGCCCAATATCCCGGCGTTAAGGTCCGTGCCGGCCGGAGTGACGGCGGCGCCGGTTGTGATATCCGTCACGCTTGTTACGGTCGATATCGGCGGCTGCAGGACCTGGATCGCCCAGCACCCCTCCGCCTGCATGAACGAGGTGCGGCCGAAGTGAGGCGCGCCCGACGAGCCGTGGGAACGGCGCCAGAAGATCTTGAAGCGCCCGAGGGCGACGCCGTCGCCGGCGTTGAGGTCAGGACCACCGTAGTCCCAGAATCCAGAGGGTGAATCGTCGTTGGCGTCGTTGCGACACCAGCGATAGATATACGGCGTGTAGTCCGCCCAGACCTGGACATCGATCAGTCCCGGGAAGTCACCGCTGTTGAAGAATGTCGCGGGATCCGCGTAGTCCGTGCTGTTGAACAGCGGGGCCGAGAAGCGCACGATGCCCGACGCCGGGTCGACCTCGACCTCCAGCGGCCGTCCGCTACGCGGCGTGACCGGGATGATGTTGGCGGCAAATGTACCCGCCCCGATCCTGTCGAGTTCCACGCCGCCGAGTTGGTACGTCCCCTTCGAGCGGCGGTAACGACCGTTGGTCCACGTCAGTTCGTAGATCTCGTGGTTGCCCGGCGGCGTGCCCGGGAAGACCAGGTGCACGTAGATCCGCGGGTCGAGGTTCAGGTCCGGGGCGACGATCATGTCTTCGCCGAAGTTGAAGTTGTGCGGGCGAACCGTGGTAATCCAGTCGAGGTGCCGCGACGCGAAGGACTGACGAACGCCGTCGGATCGCAGCTCCTCCCCCCCGCCGGCGCCCGTGATCCG
The DNA here is from genome assembly GCA_964555935.1 of uncultured Armatimonadia bacterium. GTDB lineage: Bacteria > Armatimonadota > Zipacnadia > Zipacnadales > VGFC01 > CAZKUN01. The sequence continues at coordinate 1,274 of CAZKUN010000019.1, forward strand.
GAAGCTGTCGAACTTCCCGTAGTTCGCGGTTGGGTCGTCGAGCAGGCTGAGGTTGAAGTTCACCCGGCAGATGTCGGCGTTTCGTTCATGCGTCACGTAGCCGCTGAAGACCACGGTGAGATACTCGGTGCCGCCCGGCAACTGGTTGAGCGTCGGCGATGGGTCTTTGATGTATGCGAACGGGCTCTTCGACGGCTTCCGAATGTACCGGTTGCCTACCTGCAGTGCCGTCTGCACGTAGTCCTGCCTCGTGGACGCCGGCAGGCCGTTAGTCACGGGCAGAATCAGGTCATCCACAGTCATCGGATCACGCGGGTCGTAACTGGGCGAGTAGTGGATCTCCCACCTTCCGCGCTTGCCGGAGTTCCAGAATGACCAGTGGTTCGCCGGCGCGGCCGTCGTCGGATCGATGAAGCCTCGGACCCAACTCTTGTCGAGGCTGGAGTCGAAGATGTAATTCGTGTCTGCCGCCGCGCCGAAGGGCGATACCAAGTCGTCTGTCGCGCGCGACGACCAGAGCGTCGAGCTGACGCCGATGTCGGTGGGCCCAAGGCGGTGCCACAGCGCCCACTTCCGGTTGTCGGCCGGATCGATGTACGCATCGGGGCCGCCATTGACGGTTCCGGCACCAGTTTCGGCGGTAACCGCAACGTCAGCGCCCCACGGGAAGCTGCGCGTGAGCCGGTCTCCGGTCAAGCCCGTCACGCCCTCGCGGATGTTCACGGCCGCATCGGCGGGAGGCATGCCTCCGGCAGCGACGCGGTTCGACTCCCACAGCACCTCAAGCCCATCGTGGTACTCGTCGTCATTTTGGTCGAGCAGCAGCACCGTAGGCGAGCCATCGGAGGCGTCGGGGTCGTTGAACGGCAGCGGGCTCTCGACCACGCGCACCCGCAGATTCACGGGAATAACAGGCTCGAGCGCGTAGTCCTCGGTCGCGTCAAATGGCGTGGCCGCAGTGGTCGTTGCCACCATGCCTATGCTCCGGTCGAGGAAGCCCAGGTAACCATCGCCGTCGGTGTCCACGAACGTGGCGGACGTGCCTGAGTAGCTCCCCGCACCCAAGCCGTTCGGCAGGGGCGCGGCGCCCGCGGGATCGCCTTCACCCCACGTGCCGGCGCGATACAGGGCCGTCGCCGGGCTTCCGCCCGCTCCACCCTTGGCCGGCGCGGTCATGTACTCCGCCCATATCTCGGTGGCCGGCGTGGCTGAGAGATCCATCGCCGGCGTCATGGCGATCAGTCGGTCCTCTGATATCGGCACGGACCGGAAGAGGCGATGCGCGCTGTTTTGCTCCGGCGCCAACGTCACGTCGTCCCGGAAGAGTCCCATCGTCTGTCCCGTCGCCCCCGGGTCAATCGTCAAACTCGTCTCGGGAACGGCGGGCCATGCCGTGACATTGTGGGCCGCCATCTGGGCGTCCGTCACGGTGTAGTTGCCCTGGCTGCCGCCACGCGATGTCCCGAGCGCGGACACCTCGACCGGGTAGTCGTTCGCGTCGGTGTTCCCCGGCGCAACTCGACCGAGATCGACCGAAGGCTGCCCCGCCACCAGCCGCGTCTTGCGCTCGACCGACGCAATGATCAGGAGCGGATCGTACTCCTCAGCCGTCAGGTAGTCGTGCGTGAACCGCGCCTGCTGCGTCTGAGTAAACGGCGTCCCCGCCGCGATCAGGTCCGTCCCCTCATACGGGCAGAACGTCAGCATCATCGCGTCCTGCTCTTCTGATGTCTGGCCCTCGCCGACCATCTCCCACGCCGTGCCGCACGCGATACAGATCTGGTGCCCCGGGCACTCCACGGCCAGGTCGTTCCCCGCCGTGTTGCCCACCGTGCGCCCGTAGCTGCACTCCAGATCCGTCTCCGGCGTCGTCAGCGGGTACTCGTCGGTGTACTCGTACGCAAGCGTCCCGCCCGCCGCCATCGCCATAGCCGGGTGCTTGTTGCCGCAGTCGGGACAGAGGTAATACATGTCCCACGCCCCGTTGCCGTCGAACAGCGCCTCGTCATGCGAGACGGGATCCGGTAGCCCGAGCGCGCCGAAATCGAAGTGGAACGGGCTGTGGTCGCCGTCCACACTATTCTCGTACCACCGCGAGTTGACGTCGCTGCGTCCATAGGCGACGATGGCGCCCTGGTACGGCGCATCAGTTCCGCTCTCGTGCGCCGTGGCGGCGGCTGTCGGCTCATACGATGGTCTCTGGAACATGGGTACGTTAATGAACAGCGGAGCCAGCACGCTATCCAGGCCCGCGCCGGTGGCTTGGGCGGGTGCGCGCACGCCGTTCTTGGTCCCGCGGATGGCTTCGCCGGTCATTGAGTAGATCGCGTCAGGTCGCGCCAGGTCCGCTACAGCCGCGTGAGTAGCGTTAGCGCCGACCGACGCGACATCGACTGAGATCTCAGTCTGCTCGATATCGATGGCCTCGTTGCCGGCCGCATTGCCGACAAGCCGCGTCCCACAGTAATTGCAGTGCATCGTGCTCGCCGTGGCCGTAGAGTGAGTGCGCCCACAGCGACACGCCGTCCCGGTGCCAACCACATGCGCCGCGCCGCAACCGACGGTCCGCAAGGGCACGGCCGGCGTAACGGAAGCCGGATCATGCGTGAGAATCCCGGGCGGATCGCCGCCGGGAGCCGGTGCGGTGAACTGCCCCGCCGCCGCGCGCCACAGCGGGTCGACATACGGATCCACGCCGCCCGTCCCACGCCCGCCCTGGTGCGGCACGTGCTTCGGACACCGCACGATGTCGCCCACGCCACGGTTTCGCACCTCGAGATCCACGCTGACATCCGTCGCGCCACCGGGCGCGCCCGCGGGAAGCGTCACAACGCCGCTGACTGCCTCGACCCGAGAACTGAAGAACCTCGCGGCAATCGGTTGGACCCCATTCTCATGGGCCGTGTTCGCCGGCCACGCGTCGCCCGGATCCGGTACGGTCGGCTCTGGTACGGAATCCTCATCATAGCTCCACGGGTCGCCCGCATCGTTGCGCCACAGCATCGCGACCATGCCTGTGCCCGTCTCGCCCGGCCGCAACCGAAACTGCGTCTCCGCCGTTGTGGACGTCAGCAGCACGTCCGTGTAGGTGAGCCCCACCGAGTCAAAGGTCTCCCGGTAGAGATCCGAATCATCGACACCGTCCACGCCGCCCTTCGAGGACACCGGCCAGTAGTACATGGGCACGTCCGTCGGCAGCCCTGCCTCCGGCGTGGTCAGCCAGCCGGTCGTGTTGCCCGTATTCCGCCATTCCGGGGCCGGCAGCGTCCGGCAGTTATTCGCGATCTTGAACTGGTACGCCCAAATCTGCACCGGGACGCCCGCGGCCGCCGCGGCGACCGCGTCATACGGCATGACAGAAGCCGCGATGTTCAGGCGAACGGCGCCGCTATAGCACCAAATGTCCGCCCCAAGAGGAGGGTCACCCGCGTACTCCAGTCCGTTCGCCATGCTCCAGACCTCTATGGTCGGATCAGCACCGGAGCCGTCGTGGAACGCTCGTATCTCATATGTATCCCCATCGACCGCGCGCCATGGGTGGACGCCGATCCGCAGGTCACCCGACTGGATGGCCAGCGACGGGTCATCACCCCATAGTGACGTGCCCGTCGAGGTGTTCGCGTCGTCCTGCGGCGACCACGTCATCTCGTAGTAACGCGCGGTCGGCCGCGCGATTCCCGGCGGCATCAGCATCGCGCGAATCTGCGTGGTGGTCGAATCCAAGCCCGGCGCGGGATCCCCCGTATCGTCGAACCGAAACGCGAACCGCACGCGCGAGCCAGCGACCGTCACCGCGCCTCCTCCAAGCGATGTGTCCCAGTCCCCCGGGCGGTAAGGCAGCCCGCGGATGAGGTCGAGGCCGCCCGGAAGCCACCTGAAGTCAAAGAAGCGCTGCTGCAGCGGCGCGCGAACGAGATCCGTTGCGGCATGGCCCGTGCCCCATGGGTCCGGACACTGACCGTCGGCCTCGTCGGGGATGCCGTCGTTGTCGTTATCGCCGTCGGGGAACGTGTTGGTGTCAGCGTCCAGAACGTCCATCGTCCCGCCGGTGGAGTAGCCGCAGTACGAACAGATCCACGGCTCCTTGACCGTGTTCTCGGACGTGGCGGCCGGAGCGGTGGGATCGTAGATGTCGGGCACCGGATCGGCGGCGAATGTCCTGACCTCGTACGGCGGCGGCTGAGCAGAGAGAGCATTGCTCAGGAATACCGCGGCGCACGCTGTCAGTATAGTAGCAGTACACGACCGCATTTGGTCACCTCGTGCAGGACTTCCCGGAACGTCAGCGCCACGTTACGGACGTAGCGGGGCAGGGCTGTCTTGGCTACGCTGTACGAACGACGGCTGGTTCACGGGATCTGTCCAGGCGTCGCCCCACGGGTTCGGAATGCACCGGTTCACGTCGATCGTGTGCATCTGCGTCGACGGATCGTTCGCAGTGCCATACGTCGTCTCGACGTCGAATATCTCGCTACCTAGCGACGGCGGCGTCCCAAATATCGCATCGGTCGCCGTGTCGAGATTGACGTGGGTCAGGTTGTCGACAGCCGACGCGTACGTGGCGATGATGTGCCGTCCGCCTGGGATGCGCTGCGCGCACACCGGCAGGAATGTCTTCACCGCGCGCGCGGCGCCCGCGTTGCCCTCACCGGGCGGAGTCCACAGATGCCCCAGCGGACCCGCCTCATAGTCGCGATCGGTGTAGGCCCAGTAAGGCACTGCCCAACCAAGCGTGGATGGGACGTGGCTCGCAGTCGCCGGATCGACGCGGAACTCCACGCAGCAAGCGCCCGCCTCGTTACCCAGCGTGTCAGTCAGCATGTACGGGTCGGCCAACGGACCTCGGTACCGCCCGCAGACGACCATCAGGTAGATGTACGTCGCGCCGTTCTCGTCCGTGCAGTAGTCAGCCGAGACGTGGCGGATGTTCTGGAAGATCAGGCGCTCATCCGTGTCGGCGTCAGCGTCGTCGTCATGGTCGTACAGCCACGACCACATCGACCACGTGAGACCGGTTCCGGACGGCATCGCGGCGCCGGCGGCGGGATTGATCTGCTCGGTGCCGTGCTCGACAACCAGCAATTCGTGCAGGTTGCTGCCGGCGCAGAGATACCCCACGACATCGCCGTTGTTCGGATCGGTGATCGGAACCGCCTTCGTGTAGGCGACGCGGATGTACTCGCCCGCCCGCGGGCCGTAGACCGCATGCACGTAGCCGGGCGTGACAACCTCGATGGCGTGGTACTGAAGCACGGCTCCCGTGGTGTAGTCATAGTCGAACGTGGTGATCACATCGACCACGCGGTAGTTGCCGGAATCGGCGATGACGGTGTGCATCAACCACGTGTCCGTCGCCGTGTCCCACTCCATGTAGCGGTGGGCATCGCTCGGCGCGTTCAGCACGAGCGTCGTGTTGTAGGGGCTCGAGTAGAAATCAAAGCCCAGGTGATCGCCCGCGCGGCGGCTACCCGCGAGCCCGCCCGTCCCGTCGCCGATGTTATCCAGCGGCCACACCTGCCGCCCCGCTCGATCAACCTCGACGACGCGGTTGTTGCCGGTGTCGACGACTAGATAGGTGCCGGGCCCGATGCCGGATTCGGCCGGCGGCCACGGTGTGCCCGCAGGCACTCCCGCCGGCACTGAGCCGCCCGACTCGGGCGGATATATGGCCTCGTTATAGGCGATCAAGGTGCCCGCCGCGTCCGTGTATGGGGCCAGGAAGTCCGGCCGCGTCAGGCGGATGGCTTTGGCCGGACGGCTGAACGGGCGGCGCATGACCGGAACCGTGCCCGGGAAGCCCGCGCGCGCCTCGGCCGCGACGTTCTGCCACGCAACGTCCAACACGCGAGTCCCGGAGCAAACCCAGTCAAGTCGGGTGCCAACGGTCTCGATGATCCGCTGATTGTCCGTGATAACCGTGCGCGAAGGCGACAGCCCCGCCGCGTGACCCACGGCGACGATGGTCGGATCGCCTCCGTACCCCTCGGGCGGAGTCCCCGACGTGTCTGGGACCTCGATGATCGTGCGTGATCCGACAAGAGCCGTATCGCCCCGCACGGCTGCCGCGTTCGACATGATCGGCACGCCCAGCGCGCCAGGCGCGCGATTGGCCGGACGGACCAGCTCGCCATGGACGTAGTTCGTCACTCGGTCCCACGTCAGCGTCAGCAGCGTGCGAGTCGCGTCTGTCACCAGCCCGGCTCGGTCGAATCCGCCGACGTAGGGCGACGCGTCCGGCGAGCGATCCACGCTCTGATCCGGGTTGTACGATTCAGTGCCCACCAAGATGGTCCGGCCGCCGTTGGCAACCGCGATCGGCGCGATGGTGCGGCCAATGACATAGGGCACCTGATGCCGCTCCCAGTCGTCGTTCGCGTTAGGGACTTCGATGGCGCCGTCGACCGTCATCCCCTGGTATGAGATCTCGACATCCGCGCCCATCGGCAGAGGCACTGGGGCTTGGCCGAACGTCGCGGCGTCAACGTCAAGCCAGCCATGGCCGGCCCACGTCAGCCCGTTGACGACGACCGTTCCGCCGCCGACGCTGAACCCCTGGACGGGCATTCCGTTGGGCAGCCGCGCGGACACGCCGATGGCCCCGCCTGCCCAGACAAATGGATGGTTCCGCAGGCGAATGCGGCCGGGGACGTACTCCCAACGCGCGATGTCTGGCACAACGCCAACCTCGCCCTCGACGAAGGCGTCGTCGGTGAGGTCCTCGGGCGTTCCCTGATCGTCATACGCGTACGTCAAGATCACCATCTTGCCCCACGCCGGGCCAAGACGATTGCCGTCGATGTCACGCACGTCGTGCGCGCGCTCGGCAGGGATAGTGATCCGGAGGTTCTCGTAGTCAACGGTGTAGCACGATGGGTCGAGTACGGGAACGCCAAGCGGAGTCGTATCCCAGTCGCCGCCATTGTGTGCGTCTACTATCTGCACGACCGGCGACAGCCCAACGCTGGCCACGCTCGTGCCGGTCAGCGGCGCCTGCGACAACACTACCGCGGCAGGATCCGCGGCGGGCTCGACCCGCACGCGAATGGTGGCATCGGGGCGTGGGTCGAGGGCGAATATGGAGCCAACAGCGCCCTCTTCCGGCGTCGCCGGATCCTCAAGCGAAGCCGCGCCGATGATCGCGTCCCCCGCGTCGGCGGGGGCGGCGTCGACGTAATGCCGCATGTCGGTGGCCATGAAGTTCCCGGCAGCGTCTAGTGGCTGAGCCAGCGCGTACCACGGGCTGTACCGCCATTTCGTCTCCCCCGTGGCGGGGTCCAGGCCCGCGATCGCGCCCATGCGCCCCGGGCCGCTCAAGTTCACTGGAGTGCGCGAATCAGGATGCATCGCGCGAGTAACGGCGACCGCCAGCACGTCGCCCGTCAGAACGCCCGCGCCCGCGCGTCTCTGGCCGCTCTGGAGGCGCTCGGCATCCGTGATTGCCGTCGCGTCCGACGGGTCGGCCTCGTGTGGTCGTTTGAAGACAACCGGGCCGGGCAGGAATTCCATCTCGTCGTTGCCCGAATGCTCTAGCAACACCCGGCAACCGGCCTGAATATCGCCGTAGCGCGTGCCCGCCGAGGAGGCGGGAATATCCGCCAGGAACTCCGCGACATCGGCCGGAGGATACTCCGCGTACGGCGCGACATCCGTCGGGGCAGTCCCGGCGTAAGCTGCGGATTCCTCGCCTGTTGCCGTTTCGAGGTAGTAGGTCGTCCCCGTCACGGTCGCAGCGCCGGCGTCAAGCATGACGCGGAAGTACTGGCGGTTGCGCGCGAATGGGTCTCGCCCGGCGTAGCTCCCGCCCAACGTCGGCGTCGGGAGGAGCGCGAAGTCGGTGCCCCACGGCGCCATGCGGATCGCCGCGTTAGCGAGATCCCACACCTGCGAGACCGGCGTCCCGCAGTAGATAACCGCATCCAGATGCGGGTCAAGCGATGCCGCGTTGCCCGGTTCCGTGTCCCGGAAACGAGGCGCGTTGCCAATCGTCGGCGTCGGTGTCGGCACGCGAGGCAGCTCGGCGATCGGCGCGTCTGTCAGCCACTCAGGGTCATCGAACGGCCCGAGGGCGTGCATGTGCTGGATGGCTGCGTCGGTAGTGACCGCGCCCGGCATGTTAGCCGGATCCGGATAAGTCCACTCAAAGCCGTCCGTCGCGTCGCCTCCGCTGTCGAGGTCGATGCAGTGGACGCGCCCATATGCATCGTCGATGGTGGCGCCGGTCGTCTCCGATGCGAGAATGTAGACCGCCGCGTTGTGCACCACCGGCGTCGAGATGCTGACAACGTCGCTACCGGCTTCGTAAGGGGCCACCGTGTAGGTCCACACCAAGGCGCCGGTTGCGGCTGAGTAGCACTGGACCTCGCCCGCGTCATTGGTGTCTTCGCTGACGCTGATAAGCACAACGTCCTGCAATGCCCCCGCCGGGTCAACCATCGTCGCCGCGGCCGGAGATGTGCTTCTGGGGGTGTAGTTGCCGAGATCCACCGACCAGATGAGGTCTGCGGAATCGACGCCTGCGTAGTCGATCGTGCCATCGTCGGCGGCGCCGTCGCGGTCGATGTCTCGCGCCGGGTCGGCATCGAAGCAGTAGAGCATCGGCTGACCACCGGCATCGAGACCGTATGTAGCGATGAACATCCGCCCGATGTCATCGACCACCGGAGCGCCCGCGACGGGTCCCATCTCCAGCGATTGCCACTTCACGTCGAGGTCGGCCCAGACTTCGCCAATACTCGTGCCCGCGCTGCGAGGCGACTGGCGGCCTTGCGTCCAGCCCGTTGCCCACGCCATGACGTTGTAGCCGAACATGACGTCCGGAGCAGCGGCTACCGGCGGATCGTAGTTGGCGGCGGCCGTCCAGCCGGCAATGTCCGCGCCGATAGCGCCGCCCGTGACAACAATCCCACCGGAGCCAAACCGGCCGGCCGCGGCGAGATCTGCCCCCGCGCCATCGGTCAGGAGCGGCTGCATGTTGCGAATATTGTCGGTGACGTCGAGCGAATCCCATCCGCCGACAACGCCGAGGTGAGTCAACTGCCCGGGGCTCAGAGCGAATGGGTGATTCAGCAGAGCATGACTCGGTGCCGGAAGGCCTCCAGGGATCAGCGTGTCAGTGGCTGCCTCGAAGAAGAATGGCGACAGTTCCCACGCCGTCCCCGCGCCCGCGACGCCCGTCGCCGTGGATACTGCGTCCGTTGAGTCGATCCACAACACGGCGCCCTCGTTGACGGCCTCGAGCAGCGAATCCACCTGGAAGTCGTCGAGAACGGTCAGATCATCCGCGCAGATGTAGAGCAGGTGGTAGCCCGACAGATCCGTCTGCTGTCCCTGCGCCAGCACGATCTCCCAATGCGCCGCCTCCCACTCAGCAACGTAGCCGCCCGCGCCACCCGTGCCGCGAGGGCTCACAATGTCCCAGCGCCGCGGCTTGAACGACGCGCGACGAAGGCCCTCCATGACGCCCGCGCCGATGGCCAGGTGCGGGTTGGTTCCGGGGGCGACGCTGATAACACCGGCATGGATGGTCACGCGGCCAGGCGCGTAGTCGAAGGCAGTCGCCTGCCCGAACACCGGGACGGTGACGACCGCCAGGACCACGTATGCGAGTCCAGCAAGGGCGCGTCGGGGTCGGAAGGGCGAGATGATTCCTCGGCCCGTGCCAGCCCCTTTCCGCTCAGTCTGCATGCGGGACAACCTCCGCTCATCAACCGGGGCGCGGTTAAGCACCAGGGCGCGCCCGGAGATTACATCGCTTCGCCGAAGTATACGAGGCCCGGACTGACAGGCAGATTCGGTATGCGCGGCAGGTTCGCCGACGGCGTGCTGCGTCCAACCAGCGGAGCCGCAAGAGTACCCGATGCCGCCCCGGCGCCGCCACGGTCGCGCGACGCTCGAGTTGCCGAATCAAACACGTAGGTAATGCTCAACACGCCGCCACCCGGCGCCTGGGCGGAGACGGCCCACTTCTCGGTCCACTCGTAGACCGCGTCCGGCGGGGCCGTGAAGTTCTCCGTGATGGAGCCGTTGACGATGATGTCGTAGTTGTAGCGCATGTACGCTTCCGCGCGGGCTTGCTCATCGACGGTGTCGATCAACCCGTTGATGTTCTCGCCCGCAATATCACTCGGACCCGCGGCGGCATCGATCTCCTCGGGTGTCATGAAGTACGCGCCCGGGATGACGAACCAGCAGCCGGTCTCGGCGTAGACGACGGCGTTCACGCGACAATGCACCGCCGGCACGACTGCCCCGGCATTGTCGGTCTCAACGATCTTCCACTTCTTCACCCACGGATTCGTCGCGCCCGCCGTGATCGCCGGGTTCGCCCAGTACATCGCGAGGTTGTTCTGGTTGCCAGGCACCGTGCTGATCGATGCCGTGATGTCCCATGGCACCGCAGGCGTCGCGGCCGGATCCGGAACAGGCTGGTAGTTCGGCGTCAGCGAGTTCGACCAGTTGACCCCGGCAGCCGTGCCGGGCGGGACGAAGTAGAAAGGATCGATGACCGCCGGCGATGCCGGGTCGAAGTCATACGCAGTCCACGGGTTGGTCCACGCCGGCTGGAAGCTCATCGCGATAGCCGAAGGCCCCGGGTCGTCGCCGCTGGCAATCGCCGCGAGGGACACGGTCGTCGCCGGCGGCGCGCCGAACACCCACGAACTCGTGATGCGCGCTCCCGCTTCAGACGTCAATTCCCAGTGGCTGGCATCGGGCCGCGGATCGTTGGTGTCATCCGGCGACGCGCTGACGAGGGCGGACGCTTCCTGGGGCACGATCCGCGTCGGATTGAGGCACACGCAATCTTGCGCGAGTAGCGCGAGCTTGGTGTTGCGGTCGTCGTTGCCGCCATCAGTGCCCACATCACGCGGCGAGAGGATCGACCCGTCGATGTAGATGGTGCCGCCGCTGACGATGGTCAGGTTATAGTCGGGCCACGTGACGCCGGGCGTGCCGGCGGCGGGCGCCGCGGGCCGCGCGGGGAGCGTCCCCCAGACGCGCGCGTTGCCGGCGGCCATGATGACCTGAGTCGTCGGCCACGTGCCGCGCTCGGAGCTGGGATGATCGATGACCATCGCATAGCGCCCGGAGTCCGCGCCGGCCGCGGTGGTCCAATGGTCGTCGTGGCGACGCAGAACGATCTGCGGCTCGCCCGGCACGTGCGCGGGCGCCCATAGCGTGCCGTCCAAGATCGTGCGCGGATCGGCCGCGACAGTGTAGGTGCTCGCGGGCAGTTCAAAGCCCGCGATGTAGATCTCAACGCCAACAGGCGTGTAGGTGGTCTGAAGCGCGTTCCAGCCACTGTCCTCGGCGCGCGCGTCGGTCGGCGAGATGTTGCGCAGCCAGTCATCCATCAGCACGTCGAAGTCGCACTCGCCGTGGTTGTTGAGGAACTGGCGGTCGGAGAAATTGGCAATGTAGACGCCCGAGCCGTGCCCGAGTTCGCCACTGTTGACCGGGTAGCCCGCGGGCAGCGCAACAGCCGACCCCGAGTAGCGCGTGAGTTCCTCAAACACCGTGCGGCCCGTCGCCGGGTCCTTGTCGAAGAGAATCGGCGCAGCCAGCGGCGCGGTGTACCGAGGCGATCCTACATTGTCCGGACCGTTCACCCCGTCGGTCATAGCCGGGGCGCCGTCGCCGGTCTGCTGCGAGTACGTCTCAAACGGCAGGTCAGCAACGATCTGCGGCTGACTGGGATGGATGGGAAGCCGGTTATAGCCCAGCGGCCCGGTGATCGACACGGTCGCCTGATCCTCGCCGCTTAGACGTTCGCCGTAGCTCACCCCTGACAGGCACTCGAACGCGTCGCGGCGTAGGTACGGAATGCCGCTGACGCTGCCGGGACCGCTATCGGTAGCCAGCGCGAAGTCCAGGCTCGAGTCGGTATTGGAGATCTCTCGGCCGATGAGAGTCACGTGCGTGTTCGCGCGGAAGGGGCCGATGAAGCGCGTGATGTGGCGCTCGACCGCGCCACCATCGAGGCCGTCCCCGTTGTAGTCGATGATCGGCGGAATGCCAAGGTACGCTGCCTGCCCCGTGCCGGTCTTGTTAGTGATGAAGCGGACGTAGTCGCCGATCGCGATCGGCTTGTACGCGATCAGGCGCCGCCACGTGAACCCCTCATCAATGACCACGCCGATCGACTCGATGCGGATCATATGCGACAGCGGGTGCGCGTCCCACGAGTTAATGACGCCATCGCCGTTGCGATCCTCGTCAGGCGTCCCCTCGAACGGCGGGTCGGGATCGTAGGTCAGGCGCAGCAGCACGTGCCCGTTGCCGACGTCCGAAGGGAAATCCTGGCCTGCCGGCGTCCCGCGTCTGGGGTCTGGAATTCGAGTGAAGCCGCGGACGAGCGTCTCGCCATCAGGAACCGCGCCCGGCGCGGAGAAGACTGGACGGGTGGGATCGGGCGGAAGCGCGGAGCCCGTGCGTCGAGGGCACCACCCGCGGCCGATCTCCTCGAAGGTATAGTAGTCATCCTCTGTGTCGACTGACGCGTCCGCGCCCCAGAAACCAGGGTCAAACTCGTCGTCACCCGAGTAGCTAATGCTGATGATAGCCTCGGGTGAATCAAACGCGTTGTCGGACCCAGCGCACCACGCGGGTGGCTCCGGCGGACGCCAATCCGCGGTGTGATGCCGCAGCATGCGGTCGGCGTGCTGGATCCCACTATGCGTCATGGCATCTGACTGGCGCGCGTCGCCGCTGCGGGCCGACTGGCCCTGAACGTACACGACGATAGCGACGAAGATGCCGCCGACGAGTAGGATAACGGTCATGAGGAGCACTGCTATCAGCAGTGCCTGACCCTTCTGTGTCCGCATGGATCACCTGTGATTGCGACGCTTCGAACCGAGGCGCCGAGGGTGTGAACGCGCGTGCCCGGGGCCGCGTTAGCCGGCCGAGTTACGCACGGTCACGGTGTCGTGTAGGGACGCTGTCTGTGCCGTCGGAGGCGGAGCGGGAACGATGTAGTTGCCATCGCCGTCCTCCATGTAGTCCTCGAATTCGGAGAGCTTCAGACCGACGTCGAGCACGTTTCGAGAGTTGTAATCCACCCGGACCACGTCGTCGCGTCCGGTCGAGGCGTTGCCTCGGTGGATATCCGCATTGCGCCGCCCCCAATAGGTCACCACAATATCGACGCTGGCGACGTTGAGCCCCCACGCCGTGAACCTGGGCGGGCCGGGCGCCGCGTCGCGCGGGGCAAGGGCATCGGGCAGGAGAATGTCGACGCCCGTCGCCCAATCATCGGGGATCCATTGACGCCAGTTGACCGGCGGAAGCACGCGGCGTGACGCAAACTGATTCGGGCCGATCTGCGACTGCTCTAGTTGGTTGGTCTCGACGAGATCCCACCAGCGCGTGCCGCCGGCCTGGAGGTTCACGATGACGCGGACTCTGATCGTGCTCGGAAGAATTATCGCAGCCGGCGTGGTGTCGATACTGTAGCCGGTCGGCGACATCGGCGACGGAAGCGCGTCCAGCGACGCGACGTTCGCCTCGTCAGCCGTGACCGCCATCTGGACCTGGCCGGCGTTGTCGGTGAGTCGAATGACCTGGCGGAACTGGCGACCGAAACGCACCGCACCGGTTTCGGGGTCCCAGGAAATATTGAGCGCCGGCGCGCCGCGCAAAGCGGCTGAGTGAGAGTCGAATTCCGTGCCGATAAACAGCGGCGAGCCCGAGCTGTCGTCGATGCGATTCACAACCACGCGCGGGTCGAGGCTCCGCTCGAAAAGCTGCGGGCAGGGAATCGTCGGGTCGGTCTGCGCGTAGCCCGTCCAGCCCCCGCGCTTGGCACTGTAGACCGTACCATCCCTGAGCGGCTCGAGCTGCTCGCCGGCTGTCTGCTGAGGCGCGAACTGCACGCCTTCGTGCAGGAACGTGTACCCCAGTTGCTGAGCGCAGTTCGAGCAGGTCAGCGTGTACGGGCGGTAGCCCGGATGACGGAAGCCGCAGTTGTCGCAGACGGAGGCCGTGCAGCGGATGTCGTACCGGCGCCCCATCGAAAGAGCATTCTCGGTAATCGGCTGGTTGGTGGCGAACTGACCGGCACTGTTGAAACTGCCGAAGACGTAGCGCCCGAGCCCCGCGTGGTAGAACCAGAGGCCCGTCTGCCGGTAGAGAACGAACGGGTCGTCAAACGTAGGCGCGTACTCGAGGCCGCTGCTTGGCTGGCCCATCCCCACTGTGGCGCCCGGCGGATCGACGACGCCGGTGTCGTCGTAGCGGATGATGCGCCCGCTCTTGGGGTGGGGGATGTACCGGATGGCGACCATCTGGTTTGTGCCGCTCGGGTCCGGGGTGGTCGTCGGCTGAAGCGGGCTCATCAGCAGCCCCGACGCGTTCACCTGGGGCATGGTCGTCATGAGCGTTGACAGGTTCACGTAGGCCGCGCCCGGCTGGCTCGCGGGCACGACGACTTGCATCGGAAGCACTTGCACCGCGTTACCGATCGTGCGGCGGATGTCTTCCAGCATGTAGCGCACGGTGTCTTGCATTCCCGCGCGCGCCTGTCCGCTCTTGGCCATGTCAAGGCTCGTCATCATCGGCGCAAACAGCAAGCCGAAGAGGAGCACGAGAATGGCCAATACCACCAGAAGCTCTACAAGCGTAAAGCCCCGTCGTCTGTTGAAGTGTTTCCGCACCGGAACCACCCTTGATTCATACTGTGCTTGCATGTTATGCCTGCTCGCCGCCGCAGTGCCTCGGATCAATAGACCGCCACTCCGCCGCTCCACGCCACCTGATCGGGCCAGATTCGCCAGGGGCTCTCCGGCGGCACGGTTGACGTGTCGCCGTTACGAAACAACTCCGCGTCCATGCGCTCGATCCGACCGTCGTAAAACAGCACCATATACTGGCCCTTGCCACCCTCGGTGAGCTGGGTCTCGTGGAAGTTGCACCAGGTCAGCAGGGCGGTGTCATCCGGCTGGTAGAGCGATCCCCGGCCGTGCGCGGGAATGCGGTTGACATCGGGATCACTCCCGAGGACACCCCGAGCCGACATGTACTTGAATGCCGGGACACCCGTCGGCGGGACTGCCGCGTCCGGGTCGATCCACATATAGCTAAGAGAGTCCTGCGCGTCATAGTTGTAGGCCAGCGCGCCGTGACCCGGATCGTCGGAGCCGGGCGTTGTGCCATAGCGCGCGCGATCGGCAGGGCACCGAAGCGACTCTCGGGTCTTGAGATATCCGTTGTCAACGAGCGCGATCAGTCCACGGCCGTGGATGGTGCTGGTTGGCACATCGTAGAAATACGGCGGGAACCCGCCCTCATCCAGGCGATACATCTTCAGCCCCTGCTGGATCTTGTGCAGGTTCGATTCGCAGCCCATGGTCCGGGTGCCGGCCCTGAGGCGCATGCCGACGGGCACGGTGATCGCCAATAGCATCACCGTGATGCCGAGCACCACGAGCAACTCTATAAGCGTAAAGCCCTGTTGCCGTCCCAATCCGCGTTGCGATCTCACTGGGTTCCCCTCACGTTTATGGCTCCAACGCATGCGGCACAACTCGCGTGGACAACGTTGAGTCCAGGCTCTGAGTCAGCAGCGTCTCGACGTCGGCTGTGCGAAGCTTACCCGTTTCGCGCCAGGAGGCAAACCCTTTCAGCGAAATCCCCGATATGGACAGTATCTCCGCGCTCGCCGGGTTGCCTCCACCGGCGGGAACGGGATCATCGACGAGGAGTATCGCCGGCGGCTGATCGCCAAGCGCGTGGACCTCGACCGTGCGCCCCGCGCGGCCGATATACTCCACGCGGAAGGTCTGCTGCAAGGCCGAGTTCGGCAGGACCAGCATCGCGCCCGCCGGGTAGGGATTGGCCCCGTCGTCCGTCGGACAGTACCAGCGGCCAATGCCGTAGCCCGGCACGCTTGCGCCTGGGGCCGTGCCGGCCGGCCCGCTCCAGATATCCTCAACGAGGCTGCTGGGCGCGCGGTGCAGTTGCACCGTGTGGCGATCGAGGGTCCGGTAGTAAAACACCAGCTCCCGGCCCGCGGCCGCCGATCCCGGCGGGAACGAGACGAGGCCTCGGGCCCAGCCCGGAACGATCTCGCCATCGACCATCTGCTCGACCCGCAGCGTCGTCTCGGCGTCGGAGTACCGCGCTCCCGTTTCGAGATCGAACGCCATCACATAGCAGGCATCGAGCGGTGAGGCCAACCCAGTGCCGCTGAGGTCGACGCTGAACAGCGGGATCTGATCCTCGAGATGTCCGAGGGTGAGTTGAACCTGATACTCCGTCGGGTTGGTCGGGTCGCTCGTGTCGATGCGCGACGGCTCGTCTGGCACGCGGTGAACCTCACTCATCAGAGGCACGCGCCGCCCGGTATCCGGATCGGTCGGGTCTGACGGGTTCACAACGCGCTGCAAGCGATAGTCGACAGCCACCGTGCGGCCCTGCTCAATGGCCTCGAACCACAACACGTGACCGAACTGCCAGTCCACGTAAGCAACCGGAGGGCCCGCGCCGGGCGCGGTGCCCAGGGGCAGGACTCGGTAGTAGTAGCGCCAAGTGGCCGAGACCGAGTGCGGCAGCACCGATCCGCCGGCGTCCGCGACGGCAGCGACGGGAGCCGTGTTCCACTGATACGGGGCCAGCCCGAGTCGCTGGCACAGCACGAGTTCATCTGTCACTCGGTGCCGGTAGCCGTCACCATCGACCCAATCGTAGCTGACCTCCATCCAGCTCTGATTGCTCGGGACCACTGGATAGAAGGTCTCGCCGAGTGGATCGCGCTGCGGGAGGAGCGACCGGATCACGCCATCGTCCTGCATGTAAAACGTGCCCGGGTGAGGACGTTGCCGCGAAGCGGGCGGGAGTTCGTCGTCACGCGTCAGCGGAATTGGCTGGTAAACGGCATAGACTTGCTCGGCGGGCCCTTGCTTCAGGAAGTAGGGTGCCGCTGGTCCCGGCGCGCCAGGCCACGCCATGGGGACTCTGAAGGTCTCGCCGACCACGTTGACCATATTCTCGACCGCGTTCAGCGGTCGCAGGCGACTGTCCCAGTCGAGGTTGGTAGCCGGGTCCACCCAAGAGGGGATCCCATCGGGGATTCCGTATGGGTTTAATGCGCTGACCAGCGCGGGATCGTACATGGCGACCATGTCGGGCAGCGACACGGGCTCGCTCTTGGCCTGCTCCACCTTCTGCTCTGCCTTGCGCTCCTGGGTGTCAGCCATCGCCGTTTCGCGCATTAGCGCGGAGAGTTTCGGGAACTTGGCGGCGACCACCCAGATGCCCACAAGGAGCACCATCATGGCGACCAAAAGCTCTGGCATGCTTGTTCCACGTCTCATATCGATGCCACCTGTCGCTCGGCCCGCGGAGCGCCGTTTCGGCTTGCCCGGGGGCTTCGCAATGCCGGCCCCGCGAGATCAGCCGTGTCGGCCGGCTCGTTCAGACTACTGAAGCTGCGAAATCCAGGGCGCCACTTCTGCCCCGCCGCCATCTGGATCCTTCTCCATCCGTGTCCGCTTAATCGTCCCATCAGCACCGCTCATCCGAAGCACGTGCTCAAGCTCGGCATTCGCCTTGCCGGCGGCCTGGCGGTGGTGGTGGACGCAGTGGGTGATGATCGTGTTGTCGGGAGCGGAGCGATTCTCCAGGCGGGGACGAGCGCGCCACCTCAAGCCGCTAGGAGCGTAGGCCCCCTCGATAACTGTCCGATACACGCCCTCAACAACGCCTCCGTTGTCGATACCAGTCGAGTCGACTTCGCCGCTGGCGCCGCCGATCATGTCGTAACCGTTGTAGTTGTACCAGATGTCGGTGAGAGTCCAATCCGTGCCCGGACTGGTGGGGATACCGTTCCACGAACAGTAGACCACATCCTGAGCCTGCCCTTTGAACTGCTTGCCAATCGGGTCCTCGGGGCAGACCAAGGCCTCCGTCGCGTCGACGTAGTCGGGGTAAAGCGCGCTGAGGCCCTCCAGGTACCGCCCCGCGGTCGCGTCGTAGTAGGGCAACCCAGGATATTTCCCGCGGTCCTGGCGATACTGCTTCAGGGCGAGGGCTATTTGGTGCATCTTGGAGAGGCACTTCGTGCGGCGGGCCTTGTCCCTGACTCTGTTAAACACTGGGAAGAGAATCGCTGCGAGGACGGTGATTATGGCGATGACGACGAGCATTTCAATGAGTGTGAAGCCGCCACGCCTTTTCGCTTGCATCATTACCGGACTCCTCCGTCGCCTCGGGCCTAGTCTGGCCCGGGCAGTGAACAGAAAGCACACCGTATTCCCACGGCCTGCTCTCCCCACTAACGCACGAGTGAAGAGTACCCTCAGCCGTCGGCTACTAAACCTCTGAATCGGCCCCCTGCGGGACGCGCAAGAAGGCCCCCTTCGTCCCGCCAAACATGGCCCAACGGGCTGCGGGTAAAGGGCGCAAGTGCTGCTCCGTATGCGACATCTACGGTATGTGGTAGATCTGCGTCACCAGTGTGGCAAGGTAGTCGCCCCAGAAGAGCATGGCAATCCCCGCTACGGCCATCATTGGGCCAAACGGGATGTAGTCTCTCCGGGAGCGGATCTTGAGCGCGATGAGCAGCACGCCGATCACGGCTCCGAGCACGATTGACAGGAGCGTGTAGGTCGCAAAGATATAGCCGGGCCCAAGCACGGCACCCATGGCCCCCGCGAGTTTCACGTCTCCGCCTCCCATGCTCTCCTTGCCGAATACCTTGGCAGCCACCCACGAGATCAGCAAGAACGTGCCGGCCCCGAGCAGCATTCCCAGAGTGGATCGCGGCAAGTAGACCGCATGGTCCACGTTGCCCATCCGCTCCAGGAACCTGACCGCGCCCACGTACAGCCGATCGCTGGACTCGCCTTGGTGCGCCAGCACGCCGTAGATTCGCTCTACATCCAGAGCAATACCAGATACGAGGATGATGGCATTGAGTCCGTCGGGGATAATGAGGTAACGGAGATCGATGAAGAAGATAACCAGCAGAGAGCAGCTGACAACGATAGTGACGACCGTCTGCAGTGAGGGTCCGAAGTAAACGAGGGCGCCCACGAAGATAACGCCCGTAACGGCCTCGATAAGGGGATACTGCCAGCTGTACTTATGCCCGCAGTAGCGGCACCGAAATCGGAAGATCAGCGCGCTTAGGACGGGGATCAGATCGAGGAAACGCAGCCGACGCCCGCAACTCCCACACCGAGACGGAGGCGTGATAATCGACTCGCACTCCGGGATGCGGAAGATGCACACATTCAGGAAGCTGCCGACAACCGTGCCCCCAATGAACAGGAAGACCAGGTTGACCCAATGGGTGGAGAAAAGGCCCTCCATAGACTGCGGACGCACCTACCCCATAACAGCCAAAAAGGGACGCCGGACCTGGATGTCCGGCGCGCCCTTCATGACCGCGTGTTTTTCGCTCACCCGTTGGGCGGCGTGTCCCTTACGAGGACAGGGAGCCGATGATCGAGATCAGCGGCATGAACATCGAGATAACAATAAACCCTACGACGAACCCGAGCACGACGATCATGATAGGCTCAAGAGCCGCCGTCAGACTTTCCAGCGCCGCCTCGACTTCCGCCTCGTAGAAGTCTGCGACCTTCGCGAGCATTGAGTCGAGCTGCCCCGTCTCCTCGCCGATCGTGATCATCTGGACCACCATGGGCGGGAACATCCGGCTCTGGGCCAGCGGATCACCAATCGTTTCACCCTCACGAATGGCGGTTCGGGACAGCATGATCGCTTCAGCGATGACCGTGTTGTCGACCGTGCCCGCAACCGTCTCCATCGCCTGCAGGATCGGAACACCCGAACTCAGCAGCGTCGAGAGCGTCCGCGCGAAACGCGCCACCGCAATCTTGTGGTTCAGGCTGCCGAAGACAGGCACCTTGAGCTTGATGATGTCGAAGTAGCGCCGACCTGTCTTGGTTGCCTTAAGGCGGTTGATCCCTATGACAAGACACACGATGATGATGACACACAACCACCACTTGCTGGTGGCGAAGTTACTGATGCGCATCAGGATCAGCGTCGGGGTCGGGAACTCCTCAACACCAAGCTCCTCGAACAGGGCGATGAACTTGGGGAGGATGAAGGTGACGAGGAACGTCACGATACCAACCGCGACGAACATGACCAACACGGGGTACGTCATCGCCGCCTTGATCTTGCGGCGCAGGGCCATGTCACTCTCAAGGAAGCCCGCGAGCCGGTCGAGCGTCTCGTCAAGCACACCACCGACCTCGCCCGCGCGGACGAGACCGATCGCGAGGTTCGAGAAAACCCTCGGATACTGGGCCATTGAGCGGGAGAGCGTGGCGCCACCTTCGACCTCGGTCTGAATCTCCCGGACGATCTCTTTCAGGTTCACGCTGTTTGTCTGCTGCTCGAGAACATCCAGGCAGCGAACGAGCGAGACACCCGCGTTGATCATCGTCGCGAACTGCCGACAGAAGATCGAGAGGTCCTTGAGCCCGACTTTTCGCCGCAGGCGGAAGCCACCGGACTTCTTGACTTTGGCCTGAGCCTGCTCCTGGACCTGGGACACAACGTATCCCTGGTCGCGGAGTTGCTTTACGACCAGCTCGCGGCTTTCGCCGTCGAGGCTGCCCTTCGATTCTTTGCCGGTCTTGTCTTTCACTACATATGCAAAGGTTGGCATCCGTCTACCCCCCGCGTGGGACGGCCTACCAAAGCGCCGCCGTACCTGATTATGCCGTACTCACACATGTGAGCCTGCATTTACAGTGACGCTCGACACGTGGTTAGGCCTCGCGATTTGTAGCACATTCCCGCAAGGCGACGCCCCGAGCGCCCGCCGGCTCTACTCGCTCTCTTCCTCGCGGCCGTAGATCAGCTTCTTCAACTCGTCCTGGTTCTGCGCGCGCGTCATCGCTTCCTCATACGTGATGACGCTCTGTTGATACAGGTCACGCAGCGCCTGGTCCATCGTGGACATCCCCATCTCACCACTCGTCTGGATAATCGAGGTGATCTGATGGGCCTTGTTCTCACGGATCAGGTTTCGGATCGCCGAACTCGCGATCATAATCTCAATCGCCGCGACACGCCCTGGCTCTCCCGCGCGGGGCAGAAGCTGCTGCGACATAACCGCGAGCAGGTTGTTGGAGAGCTGGACGCGGATCTGCTCCTGCTGGTCCGCCGGGAAGACGTCAATCATGCGGTCGACGGATTCCGCTGCGTTGTTCGTGTGTAGGGTACCCATAACCAGGTGACCAGTCTCAGCGCATGTGATCGCCAAGCTGATCGTCTCCAGGTCACGCATCTCACCGACGAGGATGACGTCCGGATCCTCGCGGAGCGCAACGCGCAAGGCGTTCTTGAAGCTGTGCGTATCCTGTCCCAGCTCGCGCTGGTTGATAACCGACTTCCGGTGCGTGTGCAGGTATTCGATCGGATCTTCGATCGTGATGATGTGCTCGGCCCGCTCGCGGTTGATCTGGTCGATCATGCCCGCCAGCGTCGTTGACTTCCCGCTACCCGTCGGGCCCGTAACCAGCAGAAGCCCTCGCGGCCGACGGCCCAAGTCCTGCACGACGGCCGGGAGACCAAGCTCGTCGATGGTTGGGATATTGGTCGGGATGAGTCGCATCGCCGCGGCAACCGTGCCGCGATCCTTGAAGACGTTTACTCGGAAGCGGGCGAGCTTCTGAAGCTGGTACGCGCAGTCAAGCTCCAGTTCCGTCTCGAACCGCTCGATCTGCTCGTCAAGCAGGATGTCGTAGATGATCCGCTGCATGACCTGGGCGTCGAAGGACTCGTACTTAGTCTTGCGGAGCTTACCATCCACGCGGATCACGGGCGGAATGCCTACCGCCATGTGGAGGTCTGACGCGTTGTGCGCGACGACGAGTTCCAGAAGCTCGTCGATGTGGACGTCATGAATCGGCTTCAACTGCACCGCGCGGCGCGGGGCCGCGGGAGCCTGCCCCTGCTGTGCCGGCGGTGGTGCCGGAGGCTGCTGACCCATATCGTTCTCCTATTCGCGTGACTCTCTGCGGACGGCAATACTCGGACGACTCGCTACAGCAAGCCCTCGCCCGCGGTGAAGACGATGCGGGTGATCTCCTCCACATCCGTGCGACCCTCTTTGACCTTGGCGAACGCGTCCTGCTGAAGGGTGATCATCCCCTGGGCGACGGCGGTCTCTTTGATATCGTGGTGAGACGCGCGCCGCACAACCATTTCCTGGATCTCCGGCGTCATCATCATCAACTCGAAAACGCCCACGCGACCCTTGTAGCCCGTGTGACGACAGGCCTCGCACCCGACACCGTGGTAGAACTTCTGGTCTTGGTTCTCCGCCAGATCCGGGTCGAACCCGAAGCTGAGAAGCATGTCGCGGCGCGGCATGTACTCTTCCTTGCAGTTCTCGCAGATCTTACGGGCGAGGCGCTGGGCCAGCGCGCCGATGACTGAAGCGGAGATTAGGAACGGCTCAACGCCCATATCAATCAGACGCGTTGTGGTTGACGGGGCGTCATTAGTGTGAAGCGTGCTAAGGACCAAGTGACCTGTGAGCGCGGCCTGGATGGCGATTTCCGACGTCTCGAGGTCTCGGATCTCTCCGACCATGATGACATCCGGGTCCTGGCGCAGGAAGTACTTCAGCGCGACCGCAAACGTCAGGCCCGCTTTGCGGTTCACGTGAACCTGGCTTAGCCCGGCGAGCTGGTACTCGACAGGGTCCTCGATCGTGATGATGTTCTTCTCGACCGAGTTGATCTTGTTGAGGACGGAGTACTGGGTGGTGGTCTTGCCCGATCCCGTAGGACCGCAGGAGAGGAGCATGCCGTTCGGCTGGATGATGAGGCGCTCCAGCTCAGCCTGCATCGACGGGATGATCCCCAGCGAGTCCAGACCGATAAGCACGCTGGACTTATCCAGAATACGCATGACGATCTTCTCGCCCATCGTGGTGGGAATGGTCGATACGCGAAGATCGTAGTCCTTGTCACCGTGGCGGATATGGATGCGTCCATCCTGCGGGACGCGGCGCTCCGCAATGTTCATCTCGGCCATGATCTTCAGACGAGACGTCAGCGGCGCGTGGACGTATCGCGGGAGCGGCAGCACTTCGTGGAGAACACCGTCGATCCGGTAGCGGACGCGAACGCCGGTCCGCAGCGGCTCGATGTGGATGTCAGACGATTTTTCCTGGATGGCGCGCTGGATGATAACCTTCGTGATCTTGACGACCGGGGCTTCTTCGGTGATGTCGCCGAGTTTGTCCGAGTCCAGGCTCTCACCCGTCCGGGAGACGGGGTCATCGTCGTCGTCGCCCAGGCTGCGCTGCTCCTTAATCGAATCGGTGAGCTCGCTGATATTGAGATTGCCGAATTCGCCGGCTCCACCCCCGGTCGACGCGCTCGCGCCGCCGCCGAGGCCTTCGTAGGCGCGGTTGATGGCGTCCGTCACGCCCTCGGGGTCGGCCAGCATCGCCTCGACCGGGACTTGAAGACGCATCTTCAGATCGTCAAGGGCGATGACGTTGTCCGGCTCGGCCATCGCGACCTTGATCGTGCCGTCGCCGCGCGCGATCGGAATCGCCTGGTGCCGATCGGCCGTCTGTTTGTCGAGGAGCTGGGCAATCGCGGGGTCGATCGAGTAGTGGGCCAAGTCGACGTACTGCAGCCCCTGCTGCTCGGCGACAGCCTCGAGAACCTGGCTCTGCTCCACATAGCCAAGGTCAACCAGGAGTTCCCCGATCCGCTGGGTGGTTTGCTTCTGAGCGTCGAGTGACTCTTTGAGTTTGTCCTCGGTGAGGAGACCCTTGTTCACGAGGATCTCGCCAAGCATGAGCCTTCGGCTCGCACGCATGTGTAAACCACCCTTTTCTGCGAGGCGAGCGGGTCGGCCAAATCAGGTGCGCGCAGCTGCGCGCGCGGCCTCCCGCGTGCCTACGAATCCGCACAGGGATGCAAACGCCGACGATCCCCCACCGTAGCCGTATGGTAGGGACACAGTTAGTGGGCGGATTATAACCCCGACCCCGCCGACTGGTCAAGGAACGTCAGAACCGCCCGTCCCGTGGTTTCGACGCGGCAGGGCCTGTGTCCTTGCCCGGCGAAACCGAACTTACTAAGCCACCCCGAGGACAACCTGCGATGAGGCGACTCCAGCTTTGCATGTTGGTCACCGTCACGGTTTGCGGCCCTGGCGGCGGACACACCGACGAGGTCTACCACGCGACATTCGAAGACACGCCCAGCGACGCGCTCCTCCATACCTGGGGCGACGAGCCCGCGGAGGTCCTCGCCAACCAGGCGGAGCCAGGCGCGGGACGCGATGGCGCCGGCGCCCACCTGAGCCTCCGGTTCGGAGACGAGACGCCCAACGACCTAACATACTGGAACTTGCGCCTGAACGAGCCAATCCCCATTGTTTCGGGCCTGGAGACCGTGTCGTTCTGGGTCAAGGCCAACGCGCCCGTGGGGATCAAAATCGGCATCGGCACCTTCGGGTTCATCTATCACGGCCCCATGGTTGGCCCGTCGGACGAATGGCAGGAAGTCGCGGTCGCTGATGCCTATGACGAATTGACCGCATGGTGCGCCGGCGGCAAGCGCAGCGCGGACGATGGATTCATCACCGATATCATCATCGCCGTCGCCGATACGAAGCAGGGAGACGTCGATGTGTTCGTCGATGACGTGGCTGTCGTCGGTGCGGAAGGTGTGACGAAAATCATTCGCGACGAGGCCAGCCGCCGGCGCTTCAAGCGCATCAACGCCAGCGTCGTGACCCTTCCCTGGAGCGATGAGGGGCGCGCGCTCGAAACCGTTCTTGACCGGCTCGACGAGGCGGGCCACGTGGGGTCAGACATCGTCTGCCTGCCGATGGAGTGCGTGAAGACCGACGGCGAACCCATTCCCGGCCCCACCAGCAATGCCATCGCCGCCAAGGCCGCCGAGCACTCCATGTACGTCGTCGGCAACCTCCGCGAAACCGACGCCGACAAGACGTTCGTCACCTCATTCCTCTGCGACCGTTCCGGTGAGATCACCGGCAAGTACCGCAAGTCCCACAAGATGCCCGACGAGAACATGGACCTCGGCGACGAGTTGCCCGTCTTCGATACCGACTTCGGCCCCATCGCGATGCGCATCGGCACCGATCGATTTTTCGCCGATATCGACCACTGCTACACCGCCCAAGGCGCCCGCATGATCTTCTGGAGCCAGCAACCCGAGCCCATCGAGGACGAGTATTCTCAGGACACGCCGAGCCTCGGCCGCGCGGCCGACTACAACGTCTTCATCGCCTGCGCCCGCTACTCCCGAGCGGAATCCGGCTGGATCACCAACAAGTTCCCGCCCTACCGCGGCAGCCCCATCGGGCGGAGCTACATCGTCAACCGCGAGGGCCAGCGCGTCGCATCAACCACGCGCAAGGGCTCGGTTGCCATCGCCCCGATTCCCTTCGCCCAGCTCCGCGGCCCGGGCCGTTCGGCCAACCACAACCCCGCCTTCGCCGCGCTGACTCAGCCCCTCCAGCTCCCACCCGAGCGCGAGTGGTCCAAGCGCCGCGTCCGCGTCAGCGCCATTGAGAACCACCCGGGAATCGATGAGCTTCTCGCCAAGCTCGACGAGTGCGGGAAGCTCGGCACCGACATCGCCTGTACCTACGAGTTCGTTTGGATCTCCGGCGGCCCTGAGGAGCAGGTCAAGTCGCGCACTGAGGTCGCGAAGGAAAACCTCAGACGCGTCGCCGCCAAAGCCAAGCAGTGGGGGATGTACATCCTGATCGCCGGCGTCATCGACCGGCTCGAGCGCAACGAGGCCATCATCTACGGTCGTGACGGCGAGGAGGTCGGGCGTTACTTCAAGATCGCGCAGACTCACGACGAACAGATCGTCGGCGAGGAAACGCCCGTCTTCGAGACGGACTTCGGCCGCATCGCCTGTCGCATCTGCGCCGACGAATGGATGGTGGAGCTAGACCGCTGCTATGGCGTCAAGGGCGCCGACATCCTCTTCACGCCGACGCAGAGCTGGGCGCCGGATGCCATCCACCGCGACCTGCGCGATATCTCCCGCTGCATGGACGCGCAGATGTTCCATGTCCAGGCCACCCACTCGGGCACCGAGACAATCCACCGCAGTCAGATCATCGAGCCGACGGGGGTTCCGGTCGCGCGGACCGAGTACCGAAGCAACGGCATCGTCAGTGCGGTCGTGGACCTCGATGCAGATCGGCCCATGCGCTACCTCCGCAACTGGTCGCCACACGAGCCCGGCGGTTACCTGCCCGAGTTCCAGGACACCGAGGTCCCTGAGGTGCGGAACGATCTGAAGCTGACGATCTTGCAGCAGCGCCGCCCCGAGTTGTACGGGGTGCTGGCGCCCACGCCGCCGGGGGAGACTCCCTAACTACCGCGGACAGTCTGGGCACTCCTCCAGGATCTGCAGCAGCGCGAGCCGGGCCGAACGCCGGACCTTGGCGGCCTCGTCTTCCAGCAGTGCGGTCAGTGCCGGGGCCGCGTCCGCAATGCGGAGAAGGCCCAATGCGCTCGCCCCGCCAGCCCGCTCCATTTCCCTTTCGCTTCCCAGCAGCTTCATGAGTTCAGGCACTGCCCGCAGGTCCCCCATGTTGGCAAGGGCCATTGCGGCGCACACCCGAACACTGGGGCTCTCGTCCTGGGTCAGACGGTCGAGGAGGGCGTCGTTCGTCCCCGCGAGCTGCAGCGCTCCCGCCACGTGGGCGAGGCGGCTGCGGACCTGCCACGCCGGATCGGTGAGCCCCTCAAGGCCGGCCTGGAGGGCCGCCGTGTCGGCGCTGCTGAGCAGTGCCTGATACGCGGCACCGCGCACGTCGCGGTCCGAATCGGACGTGAGGTCGCGGATTGCCTGGACGGACGCGGCCGTGCCGATCCACATCAGCGGCTCGATCACCCGACCTCGCAGGACCACGTCTGAGCTGACGACGGCGCGGAGGAGCAATTCAAAACCCGAGCCGTCTCCAAGTTGCGCAAGCGAGGCGGCCGCTTCAACCTGTACTGGAGGCTCTGGGTCCTCGAGAGCTGCCCTCAGCGGCTCGAGCGACGCAACGCCGCCCACCCGACCGAGCGCCGCGCAGACCTGCAGGCGCACGTCTGCGTCGACGTCGTTCACCAGCGCCAAGAGGACGTTCTCGAAGTCTTCGTTCTCGAGGTAATCAAGCCGGCCGAGGACGTCCGCGCAGCCCGCTCGGATCGCCGGGGTTTCCGACATCAGCCCCTCCAACAGGTCGGGCACGGCGTCATCTCCGACCTGCTCCAGCGCGTCCCGGGCCTCGGAACGCACCGTCTCCTCGGGATCTGCCAGCATGGGCACGAGAGGCTCGACAGCCTCCCAGATCCCCACGCGACCTAACTCGCGCACGGCGTCGCGCCGCACTTGAGCGTCGTCCGACGATAGGTCGGCGATGTGCCGAGCCAGGCGATCGCCCTGGCTGCACGCGGGGTCAAACCGTCCGAGAAAGGCACTGACCACGATGATACCGAGGACAGGGCCGGCGATTCTGAGACGCGGACCGCGCATGGCGGGCCTCCTCTCGACACGAGTGCCCTCCCCGCGTCTTCAGCCATGGGGGGGAGGGCACTCGCCTATGCGCTACAAGCCTTCGACTCCTGGGCTACGGCGCCGGCAACGCCACAGGCGGGCAACATTGCGTTTTGCCTGTGTCGAGGACCTGGCCGTGTTCGTCGGTTGTCCACCACCGGATCTTGAAGCAGGTCTCGGTGGTGCAGTTGGTCAGGATGCAGAACCTCCTGCACTGCCCGGGACGGATCGGCTTGGCTGCGCCTCCGGTCGGGGGCGGGGTCACGAAACCGATTCCCAGCCCGTCCGGAGAGATGACGCCCGTCCATCCCTTGGGCATCGACCTGATCTTCCGCGCCGTGCAGTTGCTGCGGATCGACAGATGCACGTCATAGATACAGCCGGCCTCCGTGCACTTGTCCTCGAGGGTGTTGCAGACCTCAAGGCAGTAACCCACGATCTTTCCTCTGCTGCTGAGCACCGGCGTGCAACGGACTCTGTCGGCGTATGCAAGATTGGCCAGGGACATGATGAGCAGGGCAAAGCAGGCAACTACAACCACGCGTCGAATGGTCGTCACTAGGGGATGCACCTCGCTCTGTGGTTTGCCCGACCCATGACCCGTAGGGGTAGGCCAAATCCTGCGCGTCGGGCTTCAGTCTGTGGAAACCCAAACACCGTTTCTACTTATACAAGTTCCTCAATACTAGAATGAGGCGCGCTATGGCGAATCCGTTCATCCGGGGCGAGCAACCCGGCGATGAATCCGCACTCGACCTCATCAACTACCTCGCCTTCGAGGCCAGCAACAGCAAGAAGAACCCCATCGCCGACCTCCACGAGGCCGACCTGGTCCGCTTCCTTCGCGCCTACTGCCCCGATTACGACCGCGAGTTGTCGATCGTCGCCTGGGATGGCGACCGACCCGTCGGCCACGCTCTCTTCACTCCCTGCAACATCCGTCTCATGGGCGACACGGTCCGCGCGCTCGCCGTCGGCCCCGTAGCCGTCATCCCCGAGTATCAGCGCCAGGGCATCGGTGGCATATTGCTCGCCCGCGGCCACGAGGTCGGCAAGCAGAAGGGCTTCGCCCTCGCCTTCCTTCTGGGGCACCACACGTACTACCCCCGCCACGGCTACGTCCCATGCCACGGCTTCGCGAGCCTCACCATCGACCTCGGCAAGCTGCCCGCGCCGACGCAGCAGTTCAGCCGCAAGCCCGTCTTGCCTCAGGACGGGCCATGGCTCGCGGAACTGGGACGGCGGGAGTGGAATGACGTCGACTTCGGCTGGCTCTACGGGGAGTCTCTCACGGAGTGGCACGCCCCGGGGATGATCTCTCACGTGTGGTATGACGCTGAGGGCGCGCGAGTCGCTTACACGCAAGCCAACCCGTGGCGCAAGTGGCGCTTCGTGTTGGCCCGCGATGCCGGCGTTGCCCAGGACGTCATCGCCACCATCAAGCCCGAGTCGCTCGAGCACCACCCCTCCGGCTGGCTCGCGCGGAGCCTCGCCGATGCCGAGTGGTGCAAAGCCGAAGTCTCGCCCAGCGACGCCGCCATGGCTTGCCCATTGCAGGACGACGCGCTCGCGCCCCTTCTCGCCGCCCTCGAATCCGGCCGTCCGCCCGGCTGCGCCAACTGGCCCATCCCATTCGCGCTGATTCCCTAATGCCGACTCGCGAGACAGTGAGCCGCCAACCCAAGAAGGAGGCCCAGCATGAGCGCGATCATCCGGAACCTGGAGCGTTTCAACCGCAAGGAGCGCTTCCACGTGGTCCACATGGCGGTTGCCGACGACACATGGCCGAGCAAGGACAGCTTCCTCCTATCCGACAGTTTCCGAGAGCGTCTCGGCGCAACACTCGGGTTGGTGGTTCCCCCCGATGCCTTCGCCGCGATGGACTACCACCTGGACTGGATCTACGCCGCGCTCTACCTGGCGCTCTACAAGCCGGACACGGAGGCGCCGATTACGCAGCCGCCAGGGAACTGGCTGAACTCCAACCAGGAGGACACGGACCTGCTGGTCGCTTTCGACGACTCGACAGGCTGCCATTTGGTACTGGTGGAAGCCAAGGGCCACACGTCGTGGGAGAACGAACAGATGGCGTCCAAACGCGATCGGCTGGCGAGCGTCTACGCCGGGGCCAAACTGCGGGACCACCCCGAGGTCCGGCTGCACTACGTGCTCACATCCCCGCGCCGCCCCAAGAAACTGAAGGGATGCTGGCCGGAGTGGCTGGACGTGGGCGGGAGCGACGGAAGCTGCCACTGGATCGAGATGCCGCTAGAGGAACATTGGCGGCCGATGCGCTGCGACAGAAACGGCAGAGCGTCCGTCGATGGCACGCGCTGGGTGGTCAAGAAGACGCCGAGCTCGTCGGCGGACTAGCCTGGCCTGTCGCGCTCCTCGCCGCCCCCAGTCTACCCCATCACCTCCGCCGCCTTCGCCACCAGCCGCCGGTACTCCCCATCCACATCCTTTGACAGCGGCGCCTGGAAGCCGTTCTGCTCGTACGGATCCTCCCGCAGATCGTACAGCTCCTCCGCGCCATCGCGGTATCGTATCAGCTTGTACCGTTCGTTCTGGATGCTCCACCCAGCCCGCGACCTCACTGGCCGCGCGGTCGCTTGGTCCACCATCGCGACCTCGGCGAAGGCATGCTCTCGCACGGGTACGGCTGGCTCCGCGAACGACCCAGCGAAGCTCCGCGAGTCCTCGTAGGAGGGCAACTCGGCGCCCGTCAACTCGGCGATCGTGGCAAACAGGTCCGTGGAGTTCAGCAGCATCCCGTCCGTATCGCCCCGCCGGGCCACGCTCTTCCCCGCCACGATCAGCGGGCAGTTGATCCCGCCTTGGTAGAGCGTCCCCTTGGCCTGCCAGGGCGAGTAGGGCTCCTGGATGACATTCCTGGGCGTGCCATTGTCGCCGAGGAAGACGACAATGGTGTTCTCCCTCTCCTCCTGCGAGAGCGAGTTCAGCAACCGGCCGATCTCCGTGTCCATCGCCTCGATCATGGCCAGGTAGAACGGTAGCGGATTCGTCCGCGTGTCGGCCGCGGGGCCTCGCAGCCCCTGGCGCGTGTGGAGGCGCGGAGGCGGCTCGTGTAGCGGCGAGTGCGGCGCGTTGTAGGCCAGCCACAGAAACCACGGCTGGTCCTGCTGGCCGATCCAGCTGATGGCCGAGGTCGTGAGCGTCGTCGTGTTGTACCCTCGGCCTATCGATTCGACCCCGTCGGTCACCTGCGGGTACCGGAAGTAACCTGCGTGGAGCGGAGCGATCGTTCCGTGGAAGTGCGGGATGCCCATCACGCCGGGGTTGTCGTTCCCACCGTTACTCGTGTCGGAGAGGTGCCACTTGCCGATGACGGCCTGAGCGCGCGGGCCCGGCGCGTTCTCGGTGATGTACCTCTGAAGCGAGACCTCCGTGCGGGGGATGCCGCCCGATGGCGCGCGCTCCGAGACCGGCAGCTGCACGCCCGTCCGGCACGAGTAGCGCCCGGTCAGCATCGTCGCCCGCGTCGGCGAGCACAAGGGGTTGGTGATGAAGTTCGTGTAGGTGATGCCCTCGTCGGCCAGCGCCTGCACGGTCGGCATGTTCGGTTTGTCGACGCCGTATCCGGGGTAGCCCGCGCAGGCGTCCTTCCCGAGGTCATCGGCAATGACCAGGAGTATGTTCGGCCGCCTCGGCGTCTGCCTCCCCCAGCTCCGCCAGGAGAGCCCAAGCACCGGCGCCAACCCAATCATCTCCCGCCGTGTCAATCTCGCTGCCATGCCGCCCTGTCGTTCTTCGCCGTCTTCCGGTCTTCGAGTCTTCCCGCTTTCGTTGCGTTTCTCCGTCGCCGTTCCCTGTCCCCTGTTACTTCCCCCAAGCAAACCTGACAATACTCGCCGCGACCTGCTCGGCCAGCACTTTCGATCCATCCGGGGTGAAGTGCACGTCATTTGGCCTCTGAATCTCGGCCACCTTCGGCAGCGCGAAGGAGTACAGGTCATCCACCGCGATGCCACGCTCCTTCATGATCTTCCCGGCGAGGTCGTTGTAGGTGACGACGTCTCCGAACAACCGCTTCGGCGTCAACTCGCCCTCGGGCACCGGCGTCGTCGAGCACCAGATCAGCGTGGCGCCGGTCCCTTCCATCCGATCGATGAGCGTCCGCAAGTTCGCCTCGTACGGACCGATCGGCACTTGGTGCGTGCCGTCCTCCATGTACTTGAGATCGTGCAGCCCGAAGTTGAAGTGGATAACATCCCACTCTCCGTCGCCGAGCCACGCATCGATCCCCGCCACGCCTCGATTGGTCGGTCCGCAGTTCGTCGCCGGCCGATGCACGTTCGCCTTCCCCGCCAGCAGCTCCCGCACCGCAACGGTATACCCCATCGAGATCGAATCGCCAATCAAGAGCACCCTCGGCAGATTCGGATCATCGGTGATCGGCTCAAACGACGGATGCGGCGCGGCCTCGGCCATCGGTCCCGTCGCGAGCGACAGCATTAGCAGCATCATCGTGCCCTCCCATGGTTACGCCTCGGCCCGGCAGGTCGTCGTGTAGTTGCTGTTGTGCGGTGAGTGCGGCAACGAAGCCCACTGCTCGATGCAGTTCCAGCAAGAGCGCCGCCGCACCTACATCAGCGACGAGAAAGAGCGCCGCGTGGCCGCGGGGCGGGCGTCCCGTTGCGCCATCTCCGACCTCCCGTTGCAGGCGCGCGTGGCCCTCGCGTAGAAAGGACGCTACCGATCCACTGACTCTCTCTCCCGGGTGATCCAGCGTGAGTTCAGCAATTATCTGCGGGGTTGTTCTTCTGTTCCTCGCCGCCGGCTACAAGTTCTACGGCTCCTACGTTGAGAAGAGCGTCATCGGCTGCGATGAGTGCAACGAGATGCCCGCCGACGCGCAGCGCGATGGGGTCGACTTCGAGCCGACGAAACCGATCATCCTCTTCGGTCATCACTTCTCATCCATCGCCGGCGCCGGGCCGATCGTCGGCCCGATCATCGCGCTGCTCTACTTCGGTTGGGCCGCCACGCTCGGCTGGATCTGCATCGGCACCGTCTTCGCCGGCGCCGTCCACGACTACGTCGCGCTGATGGTCTCCGCCCGCCAGAACGGTCGGAGCCTGGCCGATATCTCCGAGAACGTCATCTCCAAGCGCGCGGGGTTCGTCTTCTCCATCTTCCTCTGGGCCGCGCTGATTCTCGTTATCGCCGCCTTCGGCGTCATCGGCGCCAAGTCGCTCATCAGCAAGCCCGCGATGGTCTTCCCGACCTTCATGCTCATCCCCATCGCCATGATGTTCGGATGGGCGACGCGCCGTACCGGGATGCCGGTGTGGCTGGGGACCGTCATCGCCGTCGGCCTCAACTTCGTCTTCATCTACGTGGGCCAGAACTACGTGCACCTGAGCTTCGAGACAATCGCCCACAACATCGTCGTCGCGGATGGAGTCATCGAGTACGGCTCTGATGCCTTCGCTGCGGAACTCATGGCGGTCCAGGTCCGCATCTGGTTCCCGATCCTCATGGGCTACTGCATCGTCGCCTCGCTCTTGCCCGTCTGGCTCCTGATGCAGCCGCGCGACTACATCTGTGTCTACAAGCTGTTCATCGGGCTCTCGCTCGGGTTGGTGGCGATCATCCTGTTCAGCGAGAACATGAAAGTCCCGGCCTTCACCGGCGTGGTCCACGAGAAGGGCGGTCCGATGTGGCCCATGCTTTTCGTGATCGTCGCGTGTGGCGCAATATCGGGCTTCCATTCCGTCGTCGCCGGCGGGACCACTGTCAAGCAACTCCGCAGCGAGAAGGACGGCAAGCCCATCGCCTTCGGCGGCATGGTCCTCGAGGGCGTCCTGGCGATGCTCACTGTCTGCCTCGTCGGAGCCGGCCTCATGTGGGCCGAAGGCTCCGAGGCTCGTCTCTTCGCCCCCGATCTCATCAAGACGAGTCCTCTCGTCGCCTTCGCCAACGGCTTCGGCCACATGGTTGGCGACAAGATGCTGCCCTTCATCGGCTTTGGCCTGGCCTCGCTCTTTGGCATGGTCATGCTCAAGACGTTCGTCCTGACCTCGCTCGACACGTGCACCCGCCTCGCGCGATTTGTCTCTCACGAACTCGTCGGCGAGAGGCTCGATTCCGCCAAGCCCGGCTGGGCGTTCGGCGGCCTCGTCATCGGTGTCGTTTGGCTGGGCATCGGTATCGCGACCGGCGCCGCCAGCAGCTTCTGGGGCATGTGGCTACCGGTCATCATCGCCGTCACATCCGCATCCATCCTCCTCGAAAAGCAGCTCCCATTCTTCCGAGGCCGACTCGTCGGCACCGTGCTCAGCATCGCCCCGGCGTTCTACCTCGGCTTCTCCGGGTCCTACACCACGATCTGGCCGATGTTTGGCGCCTCGAATCAGCTCATCGCTGCTCTCGCGCTGATCGTTGGGTCGTGTTACTTGCTCGGCACAAGACGCTCGGCACTCGTGACAGCGATCCCGGCGGTCTTCATGCTCTTCACAACAGTCGCCGCGCTGCTGTACAATGCTAACGGGTTCCTCTTCCCGCCGACGGCCGAGACCGCGCCGAACTACATTCTAGGCATCGGGTCCGTCGTCTTGGCGTTGCTCGGGCTCTACGTGGCGATCGAGGCCGTGTTCGCCGTCCCGAAGCTGCTGAAGAAAGCTCAGGAACTCCCAGAGCCCGAGGTTGCCGCCGGCGGCGACTGATGTGTCCCTGTAGGAGAGGTTTCAACCCTGACGCCGTCCCGTAGGTCGGATCTCCAGATCCGACTCGTCGTCCAGGAGACTCGCGCATGACGCCCGCCAATGACCATGACTCCGAAACCAGGAAGCGCCTGATGGTCCTGGAAGCCCAGGTGGGCGATCTCCGGAACCGCAGGGATACGCTCCAGGCGGATCGCGATCTGCTGTACGAGGGAGTTACCGAGCGTCGAGCCCGGATCGACGAGTTGCGCCGCGAGATGGAACTGCTGGAGGGGCAGAGCGACGAGTTGATGAAGGAACGAGACGAGTTGATTACGAGATTGGACGTCTTGGAAGACTGGATTACCGAGCTTCGCGCAAAGCTCTAGCGGCGAAGCCGGGCGATTGAGGTGCTACCATGCTCAACTGGTTCAAAGGTCTGCTTAAGAAGAGCGATGATTCCAAGCCCGCCGACGCCACGAAGCCCGACGACCGCATTGAGTGCAACAGTTGCGGGTATGTCGGCACGATGGCGGACTTCCTCAAGAGGGACCCCACCGACACCTTCTGCCCTGTCTGCGGTGAGGATGACGAACTGACCTTCGAGGTATAGGAATCAGAACGGCCGAGCCCTCCCGGGCCCGGCCGTCGTAGGGGCGCAATTCATTGCGCCCATTTCGTCGTCTGCCGTTCTCGTGGCTACTGACTCCCGCCGTCTACACTTCCCCAAACGCCTCTTCCGCCATCTCGATGGTCGTCGCTATATCCGCATCCGTGTGCGCGTTCGATACGAACGCCGCCTCGCAGTAACTCGGCGCGAACGCCACGCCACGGCTCAGCATCGCGTGGAAGAACTTGCCGTACTTGTCCACGTCACAGTCCTCGAGATCGTCGGCGCACGTCACTGGCGTGGTGGTGAAGAAGTTCGTCATCATCGACGCCACGCGGTTGCAGACAAGGTCGACGCCCGCGCTCTTCGCAGCCGCGCCGATGCCGGCCGCGAGCTTGGTCGCGTGCGCGTCGAGCCGCTCGTACAGGCCCGGTTCTTTCAGCGCTTTCAGCGTCGCGATTCCCGCGCTCATGGCCACCGGGTTTCCGCTCAACGTGCCCGCCTGAACCGCCGGCCCGAGCGGGGAGATGCATTCCATGATCTCCTGCTTGCCGCCGTACGCGCCAACGGGGAAGCCGCCGCCGATGATCTTGCCGAGCGTCGTCATATCAGCCTGCACGCCGTAGTATTCCTGCGCGCCGCCAAGCGCGATCCTGAAGCCGGTGATGACCTCATCGAAGATCAGCACGACGCCCGTCTCGTCCGCGATATCACGCAGCGCCTGCAGGAAGCCGTCCGCCGGAGGCACGACGCCCATGTTCCCCGCGACCGGCTCCACGACAACCGCCGCGACCTCGCCCTCGTTGGCCTTGATGAGGTCGGCGACCGAATCCGCATCGTTGAACTTCGCGACCAAGGTGTGCTCGGCATAGCTCGCCGGCACGCCCGCGCTATCGGGGATGCCATACTGCAATCCCGTCGATCCCGCCTTCACGAGCAACCCATCCGCATGGCCATGCCAGCATCCATCGAACTTGATGACTTTGTCCTTAGCCGTGTACGCGCGCGCCACGCGAACCGCGCTCATCACGGCCTCGGTGCCTGAGTTCACCATCCGCACCAGGTCTAGGCTCGGGAAGCACTCGGTCACGAGTTCGGCCATCTCGACCTCAAGCGGCGTTGGGGCGCCGAAGCTCGCGCCCCGATTCACCGCCTCGATCGCCGCCGCCGAG
This sequence comes from uncultured Armatimonadia bacterium, assembly GCA_964555935.1. Classification (GTDB taxonomy): domain Bacteria; phylum Armatimonadota; class Zipacnadia; order Zipacnadales; family VGFC01; genus CAZKUN01. Next base: position 37,263 of record CAZKUN010000019.1, read on the forward strand.
ATCCGCTCGTCGCAGTGTCCCAAGATCAGCGGGCCCCACGAGCATACATAGTCGATGTACTCGTTCCCATCGACGTCCGTCACGCGGCACCCCTTCGCGCTCGCGATGAAGCGTGGCGTGCCGCCAACCGACCGAAACGCCCGAACGGGGCTGTTGACCCCGCCTGGAATCAACTTCTGCGCCCGCTCAAACAGTTCCGTTGACTTATCGAGCTTCACTGGTATCCCTCGCTTCTCTTGTGACGCCGTCCCATGCCGTCGTGGGTCAGGCGTCCTCGCCTGACGCCGTCCGCGTAGCACCGGCGCCCTCGCCGGTGCATTCCCATCCTCTCCTACCCCCTCGGCGCTCGATACCTCGGCGTGCTCTTCTTCAACTCCGCCACGGTCGTCAGTGTCAGGTAATCCGTAATCCCGCTCGCCTCAACCATCCGCGCGATGATCTCTTTCGTGCCCTCTTGCGTCTTGGCGTGGAGCATCGCGTACATGTTGTGCGGGAAGTCCGGATACGTCGTCCGCGTGTAGCAGTGGCTGACTTCAGGCATGCTTGAGAACAGCAGGCCGATGCGCTCCGTGTCCTCGTCGGGCACTCGCCAGACGCTCATCACGTTCCCGCTGATACCCGCCTTGTGATGCCTCACGCGCACGCCCATTCGCCGGATGATGCCCTCATCCGCGAGCCGCCGCATGCGCTCCAGGAACTCATCGATCGGCAGCCCGGCCTTCCCGGCCAGCGCGTCATACGCCCGCGCCTCCGGCGGGATGCCGTCCTGCAACACCTCAATGATCGCCCAGTCCGCCGCGTCAAGCATCATTGCCCTCGTCAAAGTTGAATACCACGCGCGCCCGGAACATCCGCGTCGACGGGAAGCGATAGATCATCCCAGACTCGGCCTCTGCCTCGATGTCGGCGAGGACCTGATCGCGCGCCGCTTCGCTCTCGGCGATGACGGTGAACCACATGTTCGGCTCGCCCTCGCGGAGGTAGTTGTGCGTCACTTCCTCGCGCCGATTGATGATCTCGGTGACCTCGTCCACGCGCTCGCTCGCAACGTTGATGGCCACCAGCGTGCTGCAGTAACCGAGCTTGCGCAGATCAAACACCGGCGAGGGATCGCGAATGATACCGCGCTCGCTGAGCGAGCGCACCCGCTCGATGACCTCCTCCTCGCTCACGCCGATCTCCTCGGCGATGACGAGGTAAGGCCTCTCCTCAATCGGGAAGCGGTCCTGGATGATGTTCAGCACGCCGCGGTCGAGATCATCCAACGGAGGACGCCTCGCTCTCGGCGGGGCGGTACAGGCACCACGGCTCCTCGGCCATGTAGTCGCCATCGTTGTAGTAGTACGCCCGCGCCCGGCACCCGCCGCAGATATCCGCGCAGTCGCAACTCCCGCAGCGCCCCTTCAGGTCCGCCTCGCGCAACTCGTGGAATAGCGGCGCAGTGTCCCAGATCTCATCAAACGGCTTGTCGTGCACGTTGCCGACCTTGATGGGCAGGTACGGGCACGGGTGCACGTCGCCGTCGGGGGTGATGACGCAGTAGTGCGTCCCCGCGAGACACCCCTTCGTGAACCGCATCGGGATCTCGCGACGCTTCGCGATCCGCATGAAGTGCGGCGCGCATGTCGGCTTCAGCTCGATGTCGACTTCCTGCTGTTTCTTGCAGATGTCGTTGAGGAGCTTCTCGTACTGGCTCGCCTTGATCGTCTCCTGCTCGATGTCGGTGCCCCGACCTGTCGGCACGAGAAAGAAGACGTGGTGCGCCGCCGCGCCAAGCTCCACCGCGAGATCCGTCATCCGGACGATCTCGTCATAGTTGCGCTCGGTGACGGTCGTGTGCATCTGAAACGGCATCCCCAGACGCTTGCAGTCATTCATCGCGTTGACGGTGGTCTCCCACGCGCCCGGCATCCGGCGGAACTCGTCGTGGATGGAGGCTTCGCACGAGTCGAGGCTGATCCCGACGCGCGCGCAACCGGCCTCCTTGAGGTTCTCAATCCACTCCGGCGTCAGCAGCGTCCCATTCGTGCCCAGCACGACCCTCAGTCCGATGTCGGCGCCGTGCTTAACCAGGTCCAGCATGTCCGGCCGCACGAGCGGCTCGCCGCCGCTGAGGACCATGATGCGAAAGCCGGCCTTCTTGATGTCGTCCAGCAGCTTGAAGCCCTCGTCCGTCGTCAATTCGTGTTCCGACGCATCCGGTCCCGCGTCGCGGTAGCAGTGCGCGCAGAACTGGTTGCACTTCCTTGTCGTGTTCCAGCTTATGATGATCATCAGTCGATCTCCGTCATCTGTTGTTGTCGCCTGGCAATGATGCGCCCGCCCCGGTGCGCCCTCATCCCTCCGCCAACCACTTCGCCGCGTCCTTCGCATGGTACGTAAGGATCATATCCGCCCCCGCCCGCTTCATCGATGTCAACAGCTCCAGCACGATGCGTCGCTCATCGATCCAGCCGTTCGCGGCCGCGGCCTTCACCATCGAGAACTCGCCGCTGACATTGTACGCCGCCATCGGAACGGGGAACTGACTCGATACGGTCGCGATGACATCGAGGTAAGACAGCGCGGGCTTGACCATGATCATGTCCGCGCCCTCGGCGATGTCCTCTTCGGCCTCCCGCAGCGCTTCGCGGATATTGGGCGGGTCCATCTGGTAAGCTCGCCGGTCGCCGAACTGCGGCGCGGAATCAGCGGCCTCTCGGAAGGGGCCGTAGAACGCTGACGAGTACTTCACCGCATACGAGAGGATCGCGACGTCGGGGAACGCTTCCCGATCGAGCGTATCGCGTATCGCTGCCACGCGCCCGTCCATCATATCACTCGGCGCGACGATGTCCGCGCCCGCACACGCGTGGCTGATCGCCATCTCAGCCAGCAGGTCCAGCGTCGGATCGTTCAGCACGGATCCCGTCGCGTCGATGACGCCGCAGTGCCCGTGATCGGTATACTCACACAGACACACGTCCGTAATCACCAGCAAATCGTCGCCCGCGACGTTCTTGATCTCGCGAACCGCCTGCTGCACGACGCCGTGCTGGTCATAGCCCTCAGAGCCCGTCGGGTCTTTCTTCTCCGGCAGACCAAACAGGATGACGGCCGGGATGCCAAGTTCTACAATCGCCTCGATCTCGTCGGGGAGCATATCCACCGAGTGGTGGTAGTTGCCCGGCATCGATGAGATCTCCCGCTTCAGTCCCGTTCCGGGCGCCACGAAAAGCGGATAAATAAAATCATCCGGCCCAAGCCGAGTCTCCCTCACCATCCGCCGCATCGTCTCGGACTGCCGAAGTCTCCGTCCTCTGTGTTGTGGATACAAGCGCGTCACCACCTACCTGGTTGTCCGACGGACTCTCGACCCGCCGTCGTAGGACAGGCGTCTTCGCCTGTCGCCGTCCTCCGCCCGCGTAGCGACGGGGCTCCTGCCCCGTCGAATCCCTCCGCCCCGTTGCATTCCGGGACACCTACCCTACTCCATCTTCGCCTGCCGCCTCAAACACCTCTCTCGCCAACGCCTCCGCAACATCCGCCTTCCCCTGCCTCAAGAGGTCTAACACGGGCGACTCCAGAATCCGCTCCCACGCCTTCGCCCGTTTTCCCTGTGTCCCGATCAACTCGCTTGCCACCGGCCGGAGCCTCCCCATCAACTCCGCCAGCGCACCATACTCCGGTCCGAATTGCGCCTGGATCTGTTTGCGAATCCGTTTGGCGAGCGCGGGGCTCGAGCCTCCGGTCGAGATGGCAAGTGTCACCGGGCCGCGTTGCACCGACGCGGGCACGTAGAAGTTGCAGTCCGGAGGCTGGTCGACAGCGTTGACGAGTTTCCCCGCCGCCTCCGCCACCGCGGCCAGCCGCGCGTTTGTCTCGTGGTCATCGGTGGCGATGATGGCGACAAACCCCTCCAGGACATCCGCCTCCTCGGCCTCCCTCTCGCGCCACTCGATCGCGCCCTGCTCCGCAAGCTTGGCCAGGCCTTCGGTCGCCTCGGGCGACACGACCACAACGTCGCCCCGCGCGTCCAGGAGCGCCTCCACCTTCCTCTCGGCGACGGTTCCGCCACCGACGACGACGCAGCGTCGGCCCTCAATAATCAGCATCACTGGGTAGACCGAAGTCATGAAGCACCATGTTGCCCATTCACAATGGTGACAGCTTCTGAGTACCCTTCGAGGTTCCCCACGGGGTCCTCCCTTACCTCGGCGTGTTGACGTCAGCGATGCCATGTATTAGACTCATCATACCAGATACAACAAGGCAGGACTCGTGGCAATGTCGAACGGCGTGCGTTCGGCGGTCGGTCTTTTCCACCGACGCTGCCAGAAGCCCTGACGATAGCGACAGGGCCCCCGCCCCGTCCCTTCCATTTGCTACGTAAGACGGGCGTCCCGTCCGTCAATTCCGTCTGAGTGATTTGGCCAGGCAGTCATGCGACTGATCGCATCCGGCGTCAATCACAAGACCGCGCCCGTCGAGGTCCGCGAGAAACTCGCTCTGCACCCCGAACGCCAGACCGAGGTGCTGAACGAGCTTGTCACCTTACCCGACTGCGCCGAAGCGCTGATTCTCAGCACGTGCAACCGATTCGAGTTGTACGTGGTCGAGAATGTCTGCCGCACGGGGCTGGAGCCCGAAGAATTGGTCGCCATGATCACGGGCGTCTCCGTCGCCGAGGCCCGCCCCCATCTCTACGTGCATGAGGGTACCCGAGCCGCGGAGCATCTCTTCGAGGTCGCCAGCGGCGCCGACTCGATGGTGCTGGGTGAGACGGAGATCATGGGCCAGGTGAAGTCCGCCGTCGACCTCGCCCGGAGCACCAATACGGTCGGCACGGTTCTGAGCCGCCTCGTCGACACCGCCTTGGGCACGGGCAAGCGCGCTCGCACCGAGACCGCCATCGACCAGGGCACCGCGTCGGTGGCCTCCGTCGCCGTCAGCCTCGCTCGTCAGATCTGCGGCGACCCGCGAAAGACCACCGCGCTGCTCATCGGAGCCGGCGAGCAAGCCGAACTCACGCTGCAGCGCCTCATCGACTGCGGCGTCGAACGCATCTTCATCGCCAACCGCACGATTCATCACGCCAAGCGGCTCGCCGACACCTGCGCCGGGACAGTCGTTGACTTCGCGAACATCTACGACGTGATGCCCGAAGCAGATGTCGTCCTCGCATCCACCGGCGCTCCGCACGCAGTGGTTCACGCCGAGCCGATGCGCCAAGTGGTCCGCGAGCGCGGCGCCCGCCCGATCTTCATCATCGACCTCGCCGTCCCGCGCGACGTTGAGCCGGGCGTTGAGGATCTCGACAACGTATTCCTCTACAACATTGACAGCCTCCAGGAAGCCGTTCAGGAGGCTCTCGCCGGCCGCATGCGTGAGGTGCCGAAAGTCAAGACGATCTGCGCCGAAGCCGCGACCGATTTCTGGGGATGGGCTGCCTCTCTCGACCTGCTTCCCACGATGCTCGAACTCCGCCAGAAGGCCGAGGCCGTGCGACAGCAAGAGTTCGAACGCGCGCTCTCGAACATGGGCGAGCTGTCATCGAAGCAACGAAAACACGTTCACCTGCTCTCCAAGCGCATCGTCCAGGGCCTGATCGATCAACCCCTCGGACGTTTGCGCGGGCGCGCCTGTGACGGCGACGGAGTGGCGTACGTGAAAGTGCTCCGGGAGCTGTTCGATCTCACCGGCGCCGACGAAACTGAGCCCCTCGAAGCGCGAAGCGCTGCGCCCGAGACCGAACTACCGGAGGGTGGCGTATGATTGCGGCGCCCTCATTCCTGCTAGCGATTCCCGCCGGCGCGTACCTTGCGTCTGGCGTGTTTCATCTGCTGCGAATAGTCAAACGCGCCAAGAACGCGGAGACGATCGCGACGATCGTCGCGATCTGCGGCGCGGCGGTGCATGGCGTCGTCCTGCTCATGCGGGCCCTGCACGACCCGCCGCTGATCTGCGCCAGCGTCTCCGACGCCGTCTCTCTCGTGAGCTTCCTGACGGTGATCGTCTTCCTGGTCGGCCAGCAGTTCATGAACATCAAGGCCGTCGGCGTCATCACGTTGCCCATATGTTTCGGCGCGGCGCTGGTGGCGGCGACGTTCCCATCGGCCACCACCGAGATCCCGGAAGCGCTTCGCAGCCCGTGGTTCTTCTTGCACGTGCCGCCCGCGCTGTTGGCATACGTCTCATTCGCCGTTGCGTGTGCGGCTGCGGGGCTTTACCTGAGCGAGATGAGATTGCTCCGCAACAAGCGCATCCAAGCGGTTCTTGGCGTGCTCCCCTCGCTGGATGAACTCGAGAGCCTGATGTATCGCACAGCGAGCTTTGGCTTCCTGCTCATGACGATCGGCATCGCGACCGGGTGCGTCTGGGCGCAGACCGAATGGGGATCCTGGTGGTCGTGGAGTCCGAAGCAGACCTCCACGCTGGTCACGTGGCTGATCTTCGCGACCTACCTCCACATCCGCCTGATCCGCGGCTCGCGCTCGCGAAGCGGAGCGTGGCTCGTCGTGTTGGGGTTTGCGACAAGCATCGCCACGTTCTTCGTGGGCTCGCTCTTGTCCGATGAGTTGCACAACTTCATGTAGCGCGCCGTCGCCGTACCGTCGTCCGCGTAGCGACGGGCTTCCAGCCCGTCGACGCCGTTGTCCCGATGATAACTCACATGAAAAATGGCATTGTCTATCTGGTCGGCGCCGGCTCCGGAGATCCCGGACTGGTTACCGTGAAGGGCAAGCAGATCATTGAATCTGCCGACGTCATCGTATACGATCGGCTGATCCCGCCCCAGGCTCTCACCTGGGCGCGCGACGATGCCGAGATGATCTACGTCGGGAAGCTTCCCGACCGCCACACGCTCCAACAGGAAGAGATCAACGCCGTCCTCGTCGAGAGGGGGCGCGAGGGCAAGATCGTCTGCCGCCTGAAGGGCGGCGACCCATTCGTCTTCGGCCGGGGTGGCGAAGAGGCCCTCGATCTCGTCGAGGCAGGCATCCCCTTCGAGGTCGTGCCGGGCGTTACCGCCGCCGTCGCGGCTCCCGGATATGCCGGCATCCCCGTGACCCACCGCGCGGTCGCTGTCAGCGCCGCCATCATCACCGGCCACGAGGATCCTACCAAGGACGAGAGCCAGATCAACTGGGAGCACCTCGCGACCGGCGTCGATACCCTCGTCTTCTTCATGGGCATCGGCAACCTCGCGATGATCGTCGACAAACTCGTCAGCAACGGTCGCGCGGCCGAGACTCCCGTCGCCCTGATCCATCGCGGAACGCAGCCCGCGCAGTACGTGGTCACCGGGACGCTGGACACGATCGTCGCCCTTGCCGAGGAACACGAAATCAAGCCGCCGTCACTCATCGTCGTCGGCGAGGTCGTCGCTCTCCGCGAACAGCTCAAATGGTTTGAGACCCGTCCCCTCTTCGGCAAACGCGTCCTCGTAACCCGCACGCGGGAACAGGCAAGCTCTCTCAGCGGTTCCTTAGAACGCCTGGGGGCCATTTCGATCGAGCTTCCGGTGATCGCCGTCGAGGCAGTAGACGACTACTCGACGCTTGACGATTCGCTCAAAGACGCCGCCGGTTTTGATTGGCTCGTCTTCACCAGCGTCAATGGCGTGAAGGCCGTCTTGGCCAGGCTGTCAGACCTCGGCCTTGATATCCGCGACCTGAAGGGGCCGCGCGTGGCCGCCATCGGGCCGGGCACTGCCGGGCCGCTTAAGGACGCCGGAATACGCGTTGACGTTGTGCCCGAGCGCTTCATCGCCGAGCACCTCGCCGAGGCGCTCATCGAGACCGACATCTCGGGCAAGCGCGTGCTCATCGCGCGCGCCGAGGTCGCCCGCCAGGTCCTCCCGGAAATGCTCCGCGAGGCCGGCGCCGACGTCACTGTCGCGCCGTGTTACCGCACGGTCCCTGCGCCGGGCGCGGGCGAGAAGGTCATCGAACTCGTCGAGTCCGGCGAACTGGACGTCGTCACCTTCGCATCCAGCTCGCAGGTGACTTCCTTCTGCGAGTGTCTCGAAGGTCGTGACGTTCCCGAGTTGCTGAAAGACGTTACCGTCGCTTGCATAGGGCCAATCACGGCGAAGACCGCTGTCGAGCGCGGGCTCGCCGTTGCCGTAAGTCCGGACCAGTACACGATTTCGGGCCTCGTCGAGGCCCTCGTCGAATACACGACGTCGTAGGACAGGCGTCTCGCCTGTCAATCCGCCGGAGGATACCAAAATGATCGGTTGCACAAAACTGCTTTGCGGAACGGCGACCGTCTCTGAAGCCGTCCAGTCTCTCAAGATAGGCAAAGTCCCAGCTCGCCTTCTGGGCTTCTCTGACAGCCTTCGCCCTCTTGTCGTTTGGAACATGACCAACCGCTGCAACCTCCGCTGTCAGCACTGCTACATCGAAGCGGAAGACCGTTCGTACTCAGACGAGCTGAGCACCGACGAGGCGAAGGCCTTCCTCGCGGACCTGGGCGAGATGGGAGCGCCGGTCGTCCTATTCTCCGGTGGCGAGCCGCTCATCCGCCAGGACGCCTTCGAACTCACCAAGTTCGGAACAGAGGCCGGCCTGCGCGTCGTCTACTCCACCAACGGCACGCTCATCACCGAGGAGGTCGCGGACAAGCTCGCCGAGGCGGGCGCCAAGTACGTCGGCGTCTCTCTCGATGGCGACCGCACGATCCACGACCAGTTCCGCGGCCGTGAGGGCGCCTTCGACGATGCCCTCAAGGGCCTCTCTTACGCGGCCAAGGCCGGCATCCCCGTTGGCGCGCGCTTCACCGCCAACAAGGTCAACATGGGCGACCTGCCCGCCGTCATCGACGCGGTCGTCGAGAACGGCATCAAGCGCTTCTGCATGTACCACCTGGTCTACACGGGCCGTGGCGAGGACATGCTGGAACTCGACACCTCTCTCGAAGAGAAGCGCGAGATCATGGACTTCGTGGCCAAAAGGACCCAAGAGCTGCACGCCGCGGGCGTGGAGCTTGAGATTCTCACCGTCGACAACCATGCCGACGGCGTCTACCTCTACCGCAAGGTCCAGGAAGAGCAGCCCGAGCGCGCCGAGGAAGTCAAGCAGCTCCTAGAGATGCACGGCGGCTGCTCGGCCGGCGTGAAGATCTCCAACGTCGACCCGCGCGGCAATGTCCATCCCTGCCAGTTCTGGCCCCACGTCACGCTGGGCAACGTCAAGGAGAAGCCGTTCAGCGAGATCTGGCTCAATAAGGAAGACCCATTCCTGAACTCGATGCGCGACAAGCCCGCTCACCTGAAGGGCCGCTGTGGCGACTGCGACTACAACTCGGTCTGCGGCGGCTGCCGCATCCGCGCCGAGAAGGTCCACGGCGACATTTGGGAGGCCGACCCGGCCTGCTACATGACCGACGAGGAACTCGGCATCGTCGCGACGTAGCGCCTACGGCCCGTACGTCGATCGTCTCGATCGACGATGCCGAAGCCATGTAGGAGCGGGTTCAGCCGCGACGCCGTGAGCATCCGCAAATCACAAGGGCCCGCGATTCCTCGCGGGCCCTTTGCGCGCCTCTCCCGACTCCATCGCCTCGTAACTGGACCGCCGGCTTTCAGCCGGCACGCGCCGTCAGCTCACCCCTCCGCCCACTTCCACACGATGTCACTCTCGAGTTTGTCTGCGATGGGATCGCCGTATGGTCCATCGTACGGCCAATAGCCGGGCCGTCCGCCATCGTCGACCAAGTTCGGGCCCACGCTGTAGAGCGTGAATGTGTCGGACTCGGGGCGGTAGATGAGTTCCTCCTCACTGAATCGGTCCTTCGGCACGTCCCATCCACTTGCCCGCAGGTCATCGAGTTCCATCGGGAAGCTACCGTGCTGCTGCCAGTAGACCTGGAGCCCCAGCACCACGCGGAGAAGGTCGTGCGACACATCCGCGCAGTCCTGGCGTCTCACCCCGACTGCTCTAGGCGGCACCCGGTGTTCGTGGGTCAGAGGCGCCCAACGAGCCTTGCGCAGCTCCGTGCTCCAACTGGGAACGTCTCGCCATCGCAGCGCTCGCTCGCGAGGCGACTCCGCCAACAGCATCTCCAGTGCTCCAACGCGTTTGAGATACGCGACCTCATCGAGGTGCATCAACGGCCGGAGGGGCCCCGCGTACAGCCGCCAAAGACCAGGAGCGTCCCGGGTGACCACCCGCGACGACCGTAACTCGTGGCGCACGCTCTCGAACATAAACAGCCCGACACTCCGGCTGTGATCCAGCGTCAACGCATACGACTGCGCCATGTCCAGCCGGGATATCTCATCTGCCAGCGCCCTCGCGTCTGCCTCGTCGATCCGCAATGACGGGATCACCCAGGCGCTCGTGCTCACCATTACGCGCGTCGCCGAGGTGATAGCGCGACTCTGTGCGATCTCCATCGGCTCTTCCGCGGTGTGGCGCCCCAGGACGAACCCCAGCCGCAAACACTCAAGCGCGCGCCTCTGGTCGCCCGCCCGGGCCGCCACGAGGCTGTTCGCGACTAGGAAGTGAATCAGGTGATCGACGTCATGTAAGGCCATGGGATGTCGGACCCTCATCAGCGGGAGCCAGGGGTGATCGAAGGCGCAGTGTGGCCGACAGGCGGCATCGCGGATGAGTTCGAGCGCCGGCTCGTCCAACGCCACCAGTTGTTCAAGGCAGTCGAGGACCTCCGGTTCAATGTCGCCGGGCCACTGGTCGTCCAGGTCATCGTACCCGTACTTCCACGCGCCGGCGCCGGACGGACGCGCTGCAGGATCCCAACCTCCTGGGAATCTGTGCATCTTGGCCCAACCGGCTGCCGCCGCGTAGAGGGGTGCCGCGTTCTCATGGTCGGCGAGCTGGATCCCCCTCGGCAGGGGCAGCGTCACTGCCTTGCCCCGAGCCTTCAGAGGCGACAGCTCGCGGTTCAGCCTGACCGAGGCGTATATGGATATCCCGGTGTAGCATACGCCGAGGACCAGAAGTCCGATGAGCGCCCGCTTCAAGATCGATCGCCCCATTCGCCTGCGGCCCTCAGACATGATCCACCCCCCTGTCCCCCAGGGCGGAGCCTCGCCGCTCGGCTTCGTCGTCTGAGTGCTGTTGCTCAGGCTCTCGTTCCAACGGCCTGCCCGGTGCGGTGTTGGGTCCCGGCGCCCGCTCTGGCCTCGTCGGCCGAGAGAAGGTGGGAGGCGGGACGTTGGAGGCTACCTCCTCAGGCCACTCCAAGGGCAGGCCATACGCGTGCATGCCCTCCATGGCCGCTCTCTCAGCGGGTCCATACGCCGAGACCTGCGTCTGGGACCTGACCACAAGTGCCACCAGCCACACCGCCGCCGTCGCCAGCGCGAGCCGCCGTATCGCTCGGCCTTCCCGCCGTTCGCGCGCCCTCACCGCAGTCGCCTGCACCATCCCGTCCCACTGCTGGTCGCTCATCGCAGCCCCAGGCAGGCGAGCAAGCGCTTCATCCAGCTCCTCATCCGTCCATTCGCCCGTCTCCTCATCTCTCATGATTGCTCGCCTCCTCCGGTCGGGCCAACATCACCCGCTTGAGTTGTTGCCGCGCGTAGTGCAGCCGCGACTTCACGGTGCCCACCGGCACCCCCAGCGCTTCTGCCACATCTTCCGTGCTCAGGCCCTCGATATGCCTCAGCGTGACCACCGCCCGCTGATCCGACGGCAGCCGGTCAATCGCCTCCACCAACCGCGCCGCCGTGTCGTCCGCTTTCTCTGCCGCCGGCGTGTTCTCGTCCAGCGGCGCCGCCCGCGCGCACCCGTTCCGATCTACCCACTTCACCGCCGTCCGAGTCGTCACCGCCGCAACCCACGTGCTCAGTTTCGAGTCGCCTCGGAACCGATCCATGCCCTCCACTACCGCGACGAGCGCGTCCTGGATCAGGTCATCCAGGTGCTCGCCCTTGCCTGCCACCCTCCGCGCGACCGTGCAGATCAACCCTCGATGCCGGTCGAGCAACTCCGCCAGCGCGACGCGGTCACCGCGCTTGCACCGTCGCACCAGGCGGCCGTCATCCAGTTCGCTTGCGCGCCGTTTGCGAATGGCCATTCGAATCAGTAGTACCGTTCCCGCCGGATTGGTTCGATATCCCCATGAAACTTCCGCCCTCGCCCAGGCGTCCTTGATTCACACGCCCACGTGCGCCGTGGGCCGGGAGGGCCGCGCCATGATCGCTCGTCTGCTCCGTTCCCTCGTTCTGCTCTCGCTCGCCATCCCCTGCTCCGCCCAGATCCTCCAGTACGCCGACCGTGGCTCCGATGACATGGTGATGGTCACCGACGGCGTGCTCACGCTGTTCGACGCCGGCGAGGAGGGGCGGTGGCTGAATCAGGTCGAGATTTTCGGCACGGGCTTTGGTCTCGATCCGGCCGGAGAGTCGAGTCTCTACCTCGCCACCCCAGACGGAGATCTGCTCATTGAGGTCGCGTTGCCCAATGCGATCCTCGGCAACAACGAGCCCATGTGGCGCAGCGTCCCGATCCCCTCGACCCAGGTCCCGCGCGAGTTCGGCGTCGGCCTCGTGCTCGGCCTGCCGCCCGTCCAGCCAAATCCGCGGGGCGGCCAGATGTTCTACCGCTTCGCCCTGATGGAGGGGGGATATGGGGGCTACCAGCAGCAGCGGGGCATGCATGTCGGGGTCTACGCGCTTGAGGAGAGCCACTCGTTCAACTGGCAGCCCGGCTCGCCCGGCACCGGCCTCGGAACTCAGGACTGGATGATCCGCGCCTACATGGACGGCGCCGCCGAGGGTGATCCCGAAGCCGCCGATATCGTCATGCTCACCTCCGGCGAGAACTTCGTCGACTCGGTCATGGCGGCCGAGGGCGATCCCCTCGACGTCGTCACCGCCGCCCACGGCAGGCTCCCGCGCGAGGACATCGCCCTCATGCGATTGGGTGCCATCACCGTTCCCCAACTGAAGAGCGCCAAGGCCACTCTCGCCACCGGCGCCGCCATCGACGGAACGCTCGTGTCGCTCGACGCTGAGACCATCGTCATCCGCAGGCCCTCGGGCGACATGCTCTCGATTCCCCGCGCTGATGCCACCCGCATCGAGTTCCGCGACCTCGAGCCCGTGCCGATCGCTTCCCAACCTCAGCCCGAGCCCGTCGACGCCACCGCCAACCGCAGTTGGGGCCAGGAGCAGGTCCTCGGCGAGCCCAACACCCCCTTTGAGGGCGACAACGCAAGCGCATGGGCGGCGAAGCAGCAGAATGGCGGACTGGAGTGGCTGCGGCTCACCTACGAAACCGCCGTCGACATCGCCGAGGTCCGTGTCCGCGAGACCTTCAATCCAGGCGCCGTCTCAAAGGTCGTTGCGATCACTGAGGATGAAACCGAGGTCCTGCTCTGGGAGGGTGAGGATCCAACCGAAGCCGCGCCCACCGACTTCGTCGTCACGGTCGACCAGGCTGTCACCGCGAGGGTCATCAAGGTCGTTCTCGACACCGAACGCAAGGACGGCTGGAACGAGATCGACGCCATCGAACTCGTCGGCAAAGACGAATCCCGCCAGTGGGCCTCCCAGGTCACCGCCTCCTCCTCCTACGCCGACCGCTAACCGTCGCCCCCGTCGGGCACGCACCCATCCTTGTGGGAACAGCAGAACGCAACGCCGCTGTCTAACGTTGCGTTCTGCCAAAGGAACTCGCTGTCTGAGTTCCTACGGCCTCGCAATATGGTTGTAGCTCCGCCACACGCGTCCGTGATACCTCAGATTCCCCACGCTTTCTAGCGTCGGGAACGCATCCAGCTTCGCCGCCAGCGGCAGCACCTGACTCGGCGTCTGGCCCTTCGGCTCGTGGCACCCCACGCACGTCAGCGTCTCGCCCCCGCGCACGTAGTTGAACGCCGTCTCGTGCAGCAGGATGTTCCCATCCTCATCCAGCAACTGGAATCGCACCGGCCGATCCGCCGGCACCTCAACCTTGAACGATCCATCCGCCTGCAGCGGCGCCGTCCCCAGCACGTGCGATTCAAACGCCGCGTTGGCGTTGATCGTCTGTCCCATCAGCGTCACGCCCACCACGCGCACGTATCGCGCCAGTTCCTTCGGAAACTCGATGTCGGAGTTGAACGCCGACATGCACAGAATCGTCCCCGTCTCTTGCCGCTTCACGGGATCCGCCGGCTCCAGGCGGTGCGGCCTGGGCCTCGGCATCAGCGCCACCGGATCAACATCGCTCACGCCCGGCTCGTCGTGTATGAGCGTCATCTCTCGCGTGTCCATGTCGAACAGATACAGCCCATACGCGTTGAAGCCCAAATCATAGAACGGCGCGTGCGACACAAACAGCCGTCCCGCGTCCGCCGGGTATGGGCTCGTGTATCGGCCGACCGGATTCAGCTCATCATGGCTGAAGATGTAGACCTGCTCGCCGCCCGCGAGATTGATGACCTCCGGGAAGAAGGGCGTCTCAATCGACAGCCCGTCGACCGCCGGATCGAGCAGCGTCAGCCCGGCCGGCGTCACGCAGACGAGTCGTCCGTCCGGCAACTCTCGCACCCAGCTTACCGAGACGCCAATGTGCTGATCCGTCCCGCGTTGGAAGTTAGAACCCGAGTTCTGCAGGCTGTCGGCCATCGGCCGAAGCGGAACGTAAAAACCTCCCCGCATCGCCCCGTACACGAGATGATCGCCCGTGCCGTCGGGGTTGATCGCCCGGAGCTGCGTCTCGATCCGGCTCAGGTCACTCCCCCGGCCAAACACGTTGCCGCTGCCGTCCTGCCCGTAGAACCGGTAGCTGGTATACGTGATCATCCCGTTCGACAGCACGTAAGGCGCGTAGTCCTGGTTCGGGTTGTACGTCAGCCGCTGGATGTTCGAGCCATCCGCGTCCATGACGTAGACGCTACGCGACCGCTCCTGATGGTAGTATTCGTGGTGCCCCGACCGGTCCGAGATGAAGACGATCCGACCGTCGGGCATGTAGAACGGATCGACGTCGTTGCAGTTGCCGCTGGTCAGTTCTCGGAAACCCGTGCCGTCCGCGTTGATCTCGCAGACGTGGAAACCCGTCTCCGCGTCGTCGTCACACATCGCGAACAGCAGGCGCTCCCCGTCGTAACTCGCCTCAAGCCCCTGCACGCGGTGGTGCTCGAACTCCGTCAGGTTCACAAGCTCCCCGTCCGCCGTCGGCGGGGTGAGCGTGTAGATGTTCTGCCCCCACTGATACCATGGCATCGTGGGGTAGTTGTACGAGTCCTGGAAGCCCAGCGCGCTCTCGGTGCGCGCTTGGGTCTTGATGAACGCAATCGCCGGGACATCGACCTCGCCGCGGTCCGGCGCGTGGATCTCGATGCCCGCGATCTGCAGCAAGGCTTTCTTCGCCGCTTTCCTCACCACGAGCGTCGGGTCGGCCTCCTTCATCTGGCGGATCGTCTCGGCCGCAGGCCGGTGCGCCATGTTGCCCAAGCCCCGAACGCTGCCGTAGCGAATCAGCCACTGGTCGCTCGCGAGGTACTTCGTCAGCGTCTCGGCGGCGGGGTCCCCACCGACCATCCCCAGCGCCTCCAGCGCGGCGTAGGCCACGCGGATGTTCGCATATCCCTCCGGCGCCTCGGTGATCTCCACAACTCCGTCCACGTTCTTGCGGCCGAATTGCGTGATCCACCGCTCGGGCGTCCAGCGAGCCAAGTCCCAGTACGCCTTCGGCTCGTCGACCGTCGGCATGGCCGCCACGAGCGCCGGCGCGCTCTCGGCGTCACCGAGTTTGCCCAGCGCCATCGCCGACCAGTACCCGACGCGCTGATCGCCCGATGTGAGCGCGACCTCCAGCGCCTCCCGCGTGCCCTCCACCGGTCGCTGCGCCAGCACGTATGCCATCACGTACGCGCCGTTGCCGTTCGAGGTCAGCACACCGTTGATCTCCGCGGTCGCCCCCGCATCAATCAGCGCGTGGGCATGCTCCGGCTTCGTCTGCCGGTGCAGCAAGTCCACGGTCTCTTGCGGCGTCGCCGCCATCGCCGTCGCCGCCATCAGTAACTGAGCTATCACTGTCATCTATCGCCCTCGTCGTTCGCCACCGTTATTGTGGCATGATCGTCTCGATCATGCGCCGTCGCCGTGGGCCGCAGAGCCTCCGTGTAGGAGCGGCTTCAGCCGCGATGCCGTAGTCCGTTTCGTTGCCGTTTCTCCGGCTTCTCAGTTCCGCCGTTCAGCCCCGCCCCAAACAGGCAACCCCATCGCCTTCACCACCCCAAGCTCCTCCTCCGTCATCTCATCCCCCAGCACCAGCAGCGCATCCGCTCCATCCGCCTCACGCGGCTCCCCCACGGACCGAATCTCCCACCCCGCATCATGCGCCTGCGCCAGCGCCTTCCCCCACGCCCGCCGCGTCATGTACTGGTCGTATACCACCAGCTTCCACTCCTGGCTCGGCGGAAGGTACACCGCCAGCCGCTTCGGGCCGTCCTCCGTCCCGTGCCTGCGGCTCTCCTGAGCCGCTCCGTAATCCGTCCCCGCCTCCGCATACGCCTCGTCCATCTCCGGCGCCATATCCCACCAATGCAGCAACCCCGCCAACCCATGGCGTTTCCCACCCGCGATGAACTGGCTGATGTGCTCGGCGCAGTCCTCGGCCGCGTGCCGATCGCTGATTCGCATCCCGAACTCCTCGATCAGCACTGGCCGCGGCTTGTCCGGGAGCGCCCATCGAAGCGAGTGGACCAACAGCGCGACATGCTCATCGATCTGCGCCCCGTTCACCCACAGGTCGTACGTGTGCGGCGCCCAGAAATCGAACACATCCGCGCCCTCAAGTCCTCTGAAGAATCGCGGCGCGCCGTGGCTGACGGTGATAAGATGGTTCGGGTCCGCGGCTCGCACCATCTTCCCCTGGCGGATCAGCCCCTTCGCCAGCAAGCCGGGCGCGAAATCCCAGAACGCCCTCGCCTCTGGAGTCGAGCACTTCTCAAACTCGTCCTTCGTTGGCAGCTCCGCGTCGGGATCGCCCGTCCACTCCCGGAACGCCTCCGGCAGCACCTTCGACCGCGCGTCCGGCTCCAGCAGCGGCTCGTTCGTGATGTCCCACGCGAGGATCGTCGGATCATCCTTCAGCGGCACGACGATGCGCTCGACGATCTCGGCGTACCACTCCATCGTCTCATCCAGCAGATACAGATCGCCCCACGCGGGGGTGATGTGGATGCTGTTGTTGTACTGATGCGCGGCGGCGCTGTACTGCAGGCAGACGACTACCCGAATGCCTCTCTCGGCACACCGTGCGATCGTCTCGCGCAGCCTTACAATCGCCTCATCATTCCACACGCCCGGCACGGGCCGATACGTGCAGTCCGGGAGCATGAGCCGGATCGTATTCATCTTCGCCGCGACGACTCGATCCAGCAGCTCGTCTTGCTCCGCCGGCGTCAGCGTCTCCATGTGGGCGAGGTTCTTGCCCATCGCATGAAACGGCGTCCCGTCCTCCAGCTCAAACCCCCACCCCTCCTCATCCACCCGCACAAACCCGCCGTCGCGTGGCGCAGGCATTCTTGCCTGCGGCTGTCCGCCTTCTTGGACCGCGAGCTTCCAGCTCGCATCGCCGTCCGCCGTCGCCTCCACCATCTCCAACTCGATCTCAACGCTCCCACCGACCTCCGGCCGATCCAGGCACAGGTGCACCATCCCCGATCCGTCCTCATCCCGGATCATGAAGCACCCGTGCGTGTCGCGCGTCTTGACGATCACCGCCTCGGTCCCACCTAGCAGCCACCTTGGAACTCCGACCTCCCACGTCCACCAGATCTGCCCCGTCTTCTCGACGGTCAGCGGGACGCGCACCGGCAAGTCGTTCATCCCGACGGCAATCGCATCCACGCCCTCGGCGAACGGGACCTCAATCCCCAGCCTCCCGCACCACGCCTCTTTCAGCGTCGTGACCTTGGCTCGCAGCGTGTTGGCCTCACGCGTCCACGCCACGCCAAACACGTCCCCCAGCTCACCCTCGACCGTGCCGTCCTCACTCGGCGCCTCGAATCTCGGCCCCTCCAGCGCCTCCCAACTCCCCAGCCACGCGAACGCCCGCGGCACGGGAGCATCCTGCGCCCCCGCCGCGGCGACCCAAGCGGCGATCAGACATGCCGTCATCCGGTCCCTGCCCCCTGTGACTGTCCCCTGTCCCCTGCCGTCCTCCGTATCCCGTCCGCCACATCCTCCGCCTCAACTCGGATCTGCCAGATGATGTCCTCGTCCGCTACGCGCTCGAGCGTCGGCAGTGATTCCTCCGAGCCGATGAACCCCAGGCCCACCACCGAGCCATACCGGATGTCGCGATACTGACCCTCATCAGTCGCCCACGTCTCGAGTTTCCCACGGGCCCGATCGCCGCCCATTCGCCCCACCGCCATGCACAGGAAGCTCCGCCAGCGGACAGTCTGGCTGTAGCCGAAGTGCTTGCCCGAGGTCAGCGTCACCGCATCCGCGAAGGGATATCCTTCTTCGACGACATCCGCGATCGCCGGCAGCGATTCAACCGCCCCGAGCTGTCCCAGCGACATCGCCACATAGATCCGAGCGACGAACGCCGGGTGCTGCAACAGCGGCACCAGCCTCGGCGCCAGCGTCCGGTCGCGGATCATGTGCCACATCGCGCACATCGGTTGCGAGGTGGTGAGCCCGTCGTTCCGGACGAAGCCAGGCTTCAGCTCCTCCCGCAGCTTCACCATCAGCGGGCGCAGGTCTTCAGCGATCTCCTCGTCCTCGCCGCAGCCCTCCATCTCGTCCAGCACGCAGTCGATGACCTCCGGTGCCCGTCCGCTGCGGATGATGAGGTTTGTGCAAGCTTGCTGCAGCGGCGTGGCGTCATACGTCAGGTTCTCCGGCTGGCCGCGGTAGGTGATGCACCCATACGAGCCCACCATCAAGGGGACGAATGCGCCGCAGTTGGTGCTGTGCAGCCGGTCGAGGTTGATCGCGAACTGCGGATCGTACAGATGGAACCTCCCGAGCCCTTTCCGGAGCGCCGCCTCCGCTCGCTCGCCACCGATCTCGCCAAGCGCCCACGCCGTCCGCGGTTGCTTGTCTGCCATCGTCTCGAGGTAGTCCAGCGAAGCCTCCGTGCCCACGCGCTCCAGGACGCCAATCGCGAGCGCCTGCTCGTGGCCGTTCGCCGCCGGCTTGGCCGACGTCACGAACTCGATGAGCGCCGCCTCGGCCGTCGGCCCCGCGAAGCACCTCAAGGTCTTCAGCGCCTGCGCCCGCAAGCCCAAGTCCTCGCCCTGCAGGGCCAGCAGCAGGGCCGCCTCGTATTCATCTGGCTTCGTGCCGAGGGACTTCTGTTGCGCCAAGTCGTCGAGCTGCGTCAGCGTCCGCAGCGATTGCGCCGCGTGTTGGCGCGCGCCGACAGCCGGGTCGTCGAGCATCCGTATCAGCACGGGGATCGAATCGCGCCGCCCAACACGGCTCAACGTAAATGCGACTTCCTGCCTCACGCGCGCATCCTCATCCGCCGCAAGTCTCAGCAGGTGAGGCTCCGCCCGATGGGTCTTCAGCCACGAGAATCCCTGCACGGCTTCGAGTCGCAGCTCCGCAACCGGGCTATCGGCCTGCCTCGCGAATCGCTCGAACTCCTCGGTCCATAGATCGGGGAGTTCGTCAGCCGCCAGCGGCATCGCCGCCAGCAGCGCAATCGCCCAACACGCTAGTCGCACCAATCGTCCCTCCGTGGTAGTGCTTCGCCGTCTTCAGCTCTTAGCGGCTTCCCGCCTTCGTTCCGTCCCCCACCCGTCCCGCCATCCACGCCACGATGTCACACATAACCGTCTGCGACACTGCGGCATCGTTCACGATCGGCGACGCCACATACAGCACGGCGCCCTTCGGCTGGCATTCGAACAGCACCGCCACCGGCAGCGTCAACGTCCCCGCTTCGTCGCGAAGCTCAACCAGTCGCGTCGCCGTCGCACCCTCGCCGACCGCGTCCAGCACCCGCAGGCGCTGATCGCCGGTCGTGGGCCATGGCCACGGTTCTTGCACGCCCCTGAGGACTCCCTGACCCTCCATCGGGTGTAGCATCAGCGTCGCGCCCTCCGGCGGCTTCTCGAACCCTCCCGCGATCCCAACACCCACCCGCGCCAGCAGCGGCTGGTTGGCCTGCGGCTTCGGCTTGCCGGCGTCGGTCGCGTAGTAGAACGGGTACGGCCCAATCTGCGTCACGATCAGCGTCCCGCCGGCCTCGATGTACCGAACCACCGCGTCCGCCGCATCGCTAGGCTCGCGCACGGAGCGGATATACGATTCGTGCCCGAACTGAAACGCCACGGGGAATCGCTCGGCGTTGAACGCCTCCGGGTCGATGAGGTCTTGCTGCGTGAGTTCGACCATCTTCCGATCGAGCCCCGTCCGCTGCAAGACCATCGTCAGCGCGCCGGGCTTGCTGCTGGTCGGCGGGATGACCGCGATCTTCCCCTTTGGGATTCCATCCACGATCTCCTGCAGCCGAAACACCGGCGGCGCCTCCGCGAGGAAACGCTTCTCCCATTCCCTTTGCCCGGTCGCGTATGCCGTCTTGAGCGCCTCGTCTCGCGCCGCCGCATCGTCACCCACCACCAGCGCCAGCAGATAGCACCCATTCGGCTCGACGCGCGTGACGCCGCCCTCTCCCCTTGCCAGAAGCACGCGCCGCATCCGCGGCTCATCGGCCGCCCACGCCAGCGCGCACTCGGTGGTGCCCACGTTCTGAGTTTCCCCGTCCGCGCGCTCAAACTCCACCGACATCAGGTGTCCCTCGACCACCGGCGTCACCACCG
Source organism: uncultured Armatimonadia bacterium (assembly GCA_964555935.1). Taxonomy (GTDB): domain Bacteria; phylum Armatimonadota; class Zipacnadia; order Zipacnadales; family VGFC01; genus CAZKUN01. Next base: position 57,990 of record CAZKUN010000019.1, read on the forward strand.
CATACACCACCGGCGCCGCGTCGATCTCCACGGCCTCAGCCGTCACCGCCGCCTCGCCGATCTCGAAGCTCACGCCCGCCGCCTCGACCGGCCCCAGCGGCAGTCCATGCCACGACCATTCCTCATCGACCGCAATCGATATCGGCACAGTGCGCTCGATCGCCACCGGCCGAAGCTCTTGCGCCGAGACACTCGCCGTCAGCCCAGCCATCAACAGTGCAATCCGCATCGAGTCGCTACTCCTCCGTCATGCTCGCGTAGCGACGGGCTTCCAGCCCGTCGAGTCGTACCGCTTCTTCATACCGTCCGCCGCGACCTCGGCGCGCGCCCTGCGTCACTGTTACTGTCGTTAGACAGATCCACGCGCCTTGCGCGTCATGTATTATGGATCCCACTCATGAGCGGAGAAACACTCGACGCCGTGGCCGCCGCCTTCAAAGGCCTCGCCCGGGGCGACATGCAGGGGCTTGATGTCATCTGGCGCGAGCTATCGCGCCCCTTGCACAACTACGCCTTCGCGCTGACTGGGAGCCATGACGATGCCGACGACATCTTGGGCGATTGCCTCGTGCGACTGGCGAAGCGCGGCTGGCGACTGCGCCTCGTCCGCGATCCGAAGAGTTACCTCTTCACCGCCGTCCGCAACGCCGCTCGCGACCGGGGCCGCCGCTCGCGGGACGTGCCCGACGCCGAGACCCTCGCGCCGGTCGCTGACCACGCCGAGGCCGTCGCCATCCGCCAGGCTGTCCTGGCTTTGCCGGTTGACCAACGCGAGGCCGTCGCGCTCCACATCTGGGGCGGGCTGACATTCAACGAGATCGGTCGGACGCTCGGAGTGTCACAGAACACGGCAGCCAGCCGCTACCGCTATGCGATCAAGAAACTCCGCGACGTGCTGGGAGACGAATTCGATGAGACCCGAAGACCTCGAGAGCAAGCTGAAGTCAACGCCGCTGAGTGAGCCCGGTATCACGCTCGGTGATGTCAGAGCGCGCCTGCCGGGCCGCCGCTCGCCCTTCTCGATCCGGCGGTTGGCTATCGCCGCCGCCGCCGTCTGGGCCATCGCCGTCCTATCGCAGGTATCCGTCGACCACCAGCTCTCCGTCCTCACGCCCGCATCTTCCGCGCCTCGCGTCGCCGTCGAGCCCGCCGAGGCCGTCTCCACCCAACTCCGTTGGTCCATTGTTCACTGCCCGGATGCCCTGGACGAATGGCTCGCCGACGAGCCAGCTCTGGACGCACCACCCCGCGAGCCCGCCGATGACGAGCCCCGCCAGTCCTCGTCCGGCCGCCCGCTGATTGGGAGACTCACTCATGTCTAGCGCCTTCCCCACGATCCGCCGAGTTCTGCGGTCCCGCACCTGCCGCGTCCTGCCCAAGGTCGTCCTCGTGCTCATCATCCTCGCTGGCCTCGCTCACGTGGTCCTGGGGCTCTACTGGGGTTCTCAGGTCAGGGCCGAGTTGCGTCGCATCGAGGCCGGCGGCGAGCCGCTTGCCTTCGCCGACATCACGCCCCCACCCGCCACCGATGCCGAGAACTCCTACGCCCTCTACATGCGCGCCGCCGAAACCACCAAGCCCCACATGCCTCAGTCTAACAGCGGGAGAAATCAGGACTGGACCGATGCGCAAGTACGGCAGGTCCGAGCGGACCTCGTGCGCGAAGCCGCCCCTGCCTTCGACCTCATCCGTCAGGCCGCTGCCCGCCCCCGGTTCCTATCGGAGACGAACTGGTCAGACGGATACGCCGCCCTGCTCCCGCAGCTGTCGAAGATGCGCCAGCTCGGCCGGTTCTTGGGTGCCGCCGCCGTGGATGCATCCGATCGAGGCGACCAGGCCGCCGCCTCCGAGTACCTCCGACTGGGATTCGTCGTCGCCCGCCACTCGGCCGAGGATCCAGGCATCATTGCCGTCCTCGTTGCCTGCGCCATCGATTCCATCATGGCCGGAGCCACCCAGCACGTGCTCTCTCGCGGGCCGATCCCCGAGGCGCGCGCGCTGGAGATCGCCGCCGAGACCGACCGCGTTGACTACCACCACCTCGCCGGTCAGGCTTGCCGGAGCGAGAGAGTCCTGGGCATCGATCTCTACACCCACGTCAGGCGAAACGAGTCCGATATCCTGACCGAGGCGGGAGCAGACTCTCCCGGCAAGCTGCTCTTCTGGCTCTACGCCTACCCGCTCAGGCCGTTGGCCTACCTCGATGAGCGCGAATACCTCCGTTCAATGCGCGGGAGAGAGCGGGCTATCTCGGCCGGTCCCACGCAGCGTCCGAGCATCCCGGACGCCGACCAGAAGGCCCAGTGGAGCTCGCCGCCAATGCCGTATCTGATCGCCAAACTGATCACCCCCGCGCTTCAGCGCTTTGCCTTCCGCACCGATCAGGCCACCACCGGCCGAGCCCTCGTCCGGACCGCGCTCGGCCTTGAACTCCACCGATCCGACCACGGCAATTACCCCGCCTCCCTCGCCATCCTGCGCGTGAGCGGATGGGACGTGCCAACCGACATCTTCACCGACGGGGAGTTCATCTACTCAACATCGGGGGATGACTTTACTCTCTACAGCGTGGGGTCCAACGCCGTGGACGACGGCGGAAAGCCGGTCGCCTGGCCCAGCCGTGGAATTGACACTGCACCCGACCAACCGAAGCCCGTCGACGACGACATGGGCGACATCGTCTGGCGTTGACCGTGAGGCCCCCGCGTGGCAACGGGGCACCCGCCCCGTTGCCACG
>CAZKUN010000020.1:0-1412 GCA_964555935.1 uncultured Armatimonadia bacterium
TCCGCACGGCAACGAAAACGGCGTCGGGGCTAAAGCCCCTCTTACAGGGGTTGACAGCAAGCGGGCATGAGGTGGTTGGTGATGAAACCAGATGTTCCAGGCGAGGCACGGGTGAGAAACACTCCTCGCCCCCATTGCCGCGCGCTCTCATCTACCCAATCCTTGTAAGAGGGGCTTTAGCCCCGATGCCGTAGACGTCCGCACGGCAACGAAAACGGCGTCGGGGCTAAAGCCCCTCTTACAGGGGTTGACGGCAAGCGGGCATGAGGTGGTTGGTGACGAAACCAACCGTAAACCCCAGGACTTCGCCAGCTTCTGGAATGTGAGTGAAGCATTGACGTGAGACTGACTCGGAGAGGACGCATTCCATGACACATCGCAGCAAGGCAGGCAATCTCAGCCGACGGGCGTTCGTCAAGAAGTCGCTGGCAGCGGGGAGCGCCGTGACACTGCCATGGCTCATCCCCTCGCGAGCCCTGGGCCAGGACGGCAGGGCCGCGCCGTCGGAGCGGATCACGCTAGGCGCTATCGGCATAGGACCGCGCGGCAACCACGTGTTGCGGGGGATGCTGCCCATGCCGGACGTGCAGTTCGTGGCGATCTGCGATATCCGCGCGGACCGGCGCGACTCGGTGAAGGCGCTGGCGGATGAGCACTACGACAACACCGACTGTGCCCAGTACCGAGACTTGCGCGAACTCCTGGCGCGCGACGACATCGACGCGGTGCTGATCGCGACGGGCGACCGGTGGCACGCGCTAGGCTCCATCATGGCAGCGAAGGCGGGCAAGCACGTCTACAGCGAGAAGCCCTGCGCGCTGACCATCGGGCAGTGCCAGGCGCTCTCGGACACGATGCGCACGTACGGACGCGTCTACCAGGCGGGGACACAGCGGCGGAGCAACCCGAACTTCCAGGCGGCGACGCACCTGGTCAAGAGCGGAAAGCTGGGCCGGATCCACACGATGCACGCCTCCAGCTACCGGCCCAACGTGACCCACGACTGGCTCCCAGCCCAGCCCGAGCCCGACCCGGAGGTCATCGACTGGGACATGTGGCTCGGCCCGTGCCCGTGGCGGCCGTACAACAAGACGTATGTGGACGGCGGGTGGCGCGGGCACTGGGACTTTGATTCCGGCGGCCGATTGCTCGACTGGGGCGCCCACACCATCGACCTCTGCCAGTGGGCGAACCAGACGGACCACACGCTCCCGCTCACGTACGAGGCGGGAGATGAGGGCATCCGGATGGAATACGCCAACGGGGTGACGCTCATCCTGGACTACCTCGCCGATCCCTTCGGCAACCGCGACCCGCACTACGGCACGTCGCGCGGGACATGCCCCGTTCGGTATGAGGGCGACGAGGGCTGGGTGGAGACGGGCGACAGCGGCGAGATTGCCGTGCATCCG
>CAZKUN010000020.1:1422-58326 GCA_964555935.1 uncultured Armatimonadia bacterium
TGGGTTTTGAGCGGATGGCGGGGACGGATTCGACGCGCCATGGCCGGAATTTCTTCGACTGCATCAAGACCGGCGCTCTCACGAACTGCCACCCCGAGGTGATGCGCCGCTCTCACATCGCGTGCTACGCGGCGTCGTTCTCATGGGAGCTGGGACGCAAGCTGACGATCGACCCGGAGACAGAGACGTTCGTGAACGACGAGGAAGCCAACAACCTGCGCCACCGCGCCATGCGCGCGCCGTGGAGCCTGTGAGTCGAGGATAGAGAATGATGATCCGACACGACCTGACGCTCATTGCGCTCGCCATATTGGTTTCCATGCTGTGCCCCGCGTTTCTCTCGGCCCAGGCTACGGGCTCGGGCGCCGAGCAGATCGCCGTGCTGGAGTCGGATGCTGACGTGTTCGCCAAGGCCAAGGCCTGCCAACGACTCGCCCTGATCGGCGACCCCTACGCGGCGCCCGCGTTGGGCAAGCTGCTGTCGGACGCGCAACTGAGCGCCTACGCTCGGGCGGCGTTGGAGACGATTGGGGGCCCGCAGGCGGCTCAGGAACTGGTGATCGCGGCGAGGCAGTTGGACGGCAAGTTGCTCGCCGGTGCGGTCAACTCTCTCGGAGCGCTTCGGGCGCCCGGCGCCAGCACCTTGGCGCTGTGCCGCAAACTGGTGGATGGGGACGATGCTGCGCTATCCGCCGTGGCGTTGGCGGCCCTGGGGCGGATTGCGACGGAGGGCGCAGCATCGGCGCTGCAGCACGCGCTGCGCGGCAACTCGCCTTCGGGCCGGACCTCGGCGGCCCGAGCCGGCCTGGAGTGCGCCGATCGAATGCTCGCCGCGGGCCAGCGAGGTCCGGCCATTACGCTGCTCGCGCGCGTGCGCCACGCAGGCGTGCCCGAGCACGTGCGGGTGGCAGCGGCGTGTCGGCTGATGGTGGTCAGGCAGTCGCATGGAATCCCGATACTCATCGAGCACCTCAGAACCGGGGGCCCGGCAGCGTGGAGCGCGACTCTTGGGGCGATTCGGGAGATGCCCGGCGACGACGTGACGGCCGCGTTAGTTGACGAGCTGCCACGGGTGGCGCCCGGCGCTCAGGTGATGATCATCCACGCCCTGACCGACCGCTCGAAGGGCGTCGAGTGGGTGCCCACCGTGGAGCCCTACCTCGGCGCGGAAGACAGCCCTGTTCGCGCCGCCGCCGCCAACGCGTTGACCTTGGCCGCGCGTAGGTTCGCCGACGCGGGCGATGCGAAGCGGAGCGCCGAGTTGCTGGCGATGACGGCCTCGCACCCAGTGGACCGCGCGACGCTCGCCGCGGCCGTCAGCGCGTTACGGTCACGCGGCGTGGTGGTCAACCTGGCCGCGCGCGAGGGTTTCATCACGAAGTGGCGATTGCTCGGCCCGGTGGGCACGCATGACGGGCTCGTGGACGCCGATGCCGTCTCGACAGGCGGTCCGATCGATACGTCGGCAACCGTGGAGTTCGAGGGCCGGACGCTCGCGTGGGGTCGCTGGGAGTCGGATGGCTCAACCGGAAGCGTCAACTTCCTCCAGGCCATTGCTCAGAAGGCCGATACGGCCGCGTATGCCTACGCGGAGGTCGTTGCCCCCAAGGCGCGGGACATTCTACTCAAGGTTGGCAGCGATGACAGCGTCTACGTCTGGCTGAACGGGGAACTGGTGCACCGCAACAACACGAGCCGAGGCGTTACGGTGGACGAGGACGTGGTCGAGGCGAGCTTGATCGCCGGGACGAACACGATCCTGGCGAAGGTGCTCAACGGCGCGGCCGATTGGGGCCTCGCTGTCAGACTGACCGATCGCGAGGGGCGGCCGTTGGCACTGGAACAGGTGGACCTCCCCGGTGAAGAACCGGCCGAGCCGGTGGACGTTTCCTCGCTGGAGTTCGTCCCGCTGTTCGACGGCGAGACCTTCGACGGCTGGGAGGGCGACACCGAAGGCTCGTTCCGCATCGAGGACGGGGCGATCGTGGGAGGCAACCTGGACACGCCAATTCCTCGGAACGAGTTTCTCTCCGTCACCCGCCCCTACGCCAACTTCATCCTGCGGCTCGAGTGCAAGCTCGTCGACGCCAACGGCGGGATCCAGATCCGCTCAGAGCGCGTGCCGGACGGCGCGGAGATGAAGGGCTACCAGGCGGACATGGACAGTGGCGGGACGTATTGGGGCTGCCTGTATGACGAATCCCGGCGCGGGATGCTCGTGCAGGCCGACGCGGAAGAGACGGCTCGGATCGTGAAGAAGGACGACTGGAACTCGTATGAGATTCGCTGCGAGGGGCCACGCATCCGACTGATTGTCAACGGCCTCCAGACCGTGGACTACATCGAAACCGACGGCAGCATACCACTGAGCGGCCTGATTGCAGTGCAGGTCCACGCGGGCGCCCCCAGCGAGACGTGGTACCGGAACATCACCATCGCCGAGTTGCCGTAGGCCCTGTATCGAGTGCTGAATTGAGAGGGTGTCAGACATGAACTCGTGCAGCCTCGTCGCGGCGCCTCTGATCCTGGTCTGCTGGTGCGCGAGCGCGATGGCAGGAGAGCCGGGCGCGCTAACGCTGCACGTGGCGACTAACGGCAATGATGCCTGGACGGGCAGAGACGCGCGCCCGGCCGCAGCTAAGAGCATCGGGCCCTTCGCAACGCTCGCTCGCGCGCGTGACGAGGTCCGGGAGCTGATGGCTGATCCGCCGCCTGGCGGCATCGTGGTCGAGATCGCGGGAGGCGTTTACCAGCTTGCCGAGCCCATCGAGTTCGGGTCCGATGACTCGGGGACAGAGACCTGCCCCATCGAGTATCGAGCGCGCGCGGGCGAAGAGGTGCGTCTGGTCGGCGGACAGACCATCTCGGGCTGGCAGCGAGTGAAGGACCCATCCGTCCTCGAGCGTCTCGCGCCAGCCGCACGCAAGAAGGTCGTCCAGGCCGACCTGCGCGCGCTCGGCGTGACCGACCTCCAGGGCATCAACAACCCGCGGACTTACCAGTCGGATCCGGGCCTGGAGCTGTTCTTCGACGACAAGCCGATGACGCTCGCCCGGTACCCCAACGGCGGCTACATGAAGATCGCCGAGGTGCTCGACGACGAGGGCGATGTGATCGCAGACCCTCAGGCCAGGACGACATCCAAGACGTTCATCTGCGACGACCCTCGCGTCGGGCGCTGGACGGGTGAGACGGACGTTTGGCTCCACGGCTTCTGGGTATGGGATTGGTCGGATGTTCGCGTGCCGCTCGGCGGCGTGGATCCCGATCGAAACGTCGTCACCGTAGGCGCGCCCATTGAGGTGCGCAAGGGTCAGTGGTTCTATGCCGAGAACGTCCTGGCCGAACTGGATCGTCCCGGCGAGTGGTACCTCGACCGAGAGACCGCCATCATCTACTTCTGGCCGCCGAGCCGCGTGTCGGCCGGCAACGCGGTTGTGTCGATCGTTCGTGACATCATCCAACTCACCGATGTCTCTTACGTAACGCTGCGCGGCCTGACCGTTGAGGCCGGACGAGGCACGGGGGTAACCATCAAGGGCGGCTCGCGCGTGACGATCGCGGGCTGCACGTTCCGCAATCTGGGGAATTGGGCGGTTCGCGTCAACGACGGAACGGACCACGCCGTCGTCGGGTGCGATGTCTACCAAACCGGTCAGGGCGGCATCCACCTCGAGGGCGGCGACCGAAAGACGCTCACGCCCGCGGGGCACGTAGCCGACAACAATCACATCCACCATATCGCGCGCTGGGATCCGGTTTACCAGCAGGCGATCGCGCTCTTTGGCGTGGGCAACAGCGCTACTCACAACCTCATCGACAACGTGCCTCACATCGCCATCGGATTCAGCCACAATGAGATGACGATTGAGTACAACGAGATCCACAGTGCGGTCTTCCAGTCGAATGACGCGGGCGCGATCTACACCTCGCCGCCGGACGAGACATGGTCGATGCGAGGCCACAAGATCCGCTACAACTACCTCCACAACATTCACGGCTTCGAGGGCCGAGGATGCCACGGCGTCTACCTTGACGACTGCTTCTCGTCGGCCGACATCTCGGGCAACATCTTCTACGACGTCGCCAACGCCATCCTCATCGGCGGCGGGCGCGACAACCCGATGACCGACAACATGTTCATCAACTGCGGCCGCGCGTTCCACATCGACGCGCGAGGCCTCGGGTGGGCAAGCGCGGTCGGCAACTCCGCAACCCAGGAACTCCACGCCCTCAACTACACGCAACCGCCGTGGTCGACGAAGTACCCGGAGCTTCTCGGTATCCTCGAGGATGAGCCACTCGCGCCCAAGGGCAATGTCATGGCCCGCAACATCTGCTGGGGCACGCCGTGGGGCTATACCGAAGCCAAGGCAGAGCCGCACGTGACCTTCGAGGACAACCTCATCGACGTCGATCCGCTGTTCGCCGAGCCGCTCCCGGCGAGTTTCCGATTGTCCCCCGACTCGCCCGCGAATGACATCGGCTTCCACCCCACCCCCTTCCGCCGGATCGGCCTCTACGAGAGCGCGGATCGCGCGTCATGGCCGGTGACATCTGAACTCCGTCGCGATCCCAAGCCGCCTGCCGCCAAGCCCGCGCCCGTCCGCAAGGCCGGCCCGCCACCGAAGTTCGACATCCCGCGTCTGACAGGCGATGTGACGGTAGACGGCGAGCTGACAGCGGACGAGTGGTTCGGGTTGGCGCGTGGCGACGGGCTCGTGTTGCGAGAGGGAGTTGACGGCGAGAAGTGCAAGCTTCAGACCGTCGCTTGGCTGGCCTACGATAGTGACGCCCTCTACGTCGCCTTCGACAACGCGGTCGACGCGGACATTCCGATGGGCATGGGTGATGCGTGGGGCAGCAACGACGCCGTCGAGGTCTCGCTCAGCAATGCCGCCCTGGGCGACAAAGCGCCGATCATCGTGCTGCGCGGCTTCGCCTGCGGAACCTTCGAGTCCAGTCAAGAGGCGGGCGCGCCGCCGGATGTGGCCAATAAAGCCGCCGAGGACGTGGAATATGCCGCCAATGTCATCGGGCCCGACCGCTGGGTGGCTGAGATGCGCGTGCCCTTCGCGTCGCTGGGTATCGACGCGACGAGCGGCAAACACTTCCCGCTGAGCCTCGCGGTGCGAAAGCAAGGCGACGACCCGTGGGTCATGTGGCGCGGCACCGGCGCGTGCACGTGGGAGGTATCCGAGGCCGGTCGCGTGCGGTTCGCGCGGGGGACAGGAGAGGAATGACCGGGGTGGGTCTTGGGTCGATCACATCGGCTGCCAATGCGCCCACATCGCACCATATCCCTCAGGCACGTCGGTGATGGGCGCGCAATCCGTGCCATCCGCCCGAGCCACGTAGAGCTGACGCCGGCCGCTACGGGTCGAACCGAAGAGCAACCAATCGCCGCCGGGCGACACCTCCGGGTGGTAATGGAGCGCGCCGGGTTCTGAGTGGGTCAACTGCTCCAGCTCGCCGCCGAGGCCAACCCGCATCAACTCGACGGCATCCCCCACCTTGGCCGTGTAGTAGACCCACCGCGAGTCCGGCGACCACACCGGCACATCGCTGCTGCCACCGTGGAAGTCAGGCACATCCAGGAACTCGACCACACCCCTATACTCCCCACGGTCGGCCAGCTTCCGCAGGCCCGAGCCGTCTCGCTCCAGCAGGTGCGGGTGGCAGTTGTAGTGCTCGCCGGACACGAACAGAACGTGCTGCCCATCAGGCGACCACGTCGGAGAGAAATTGAACGGGTTGCCCGTCTCGACCCGGAGAGCATTCTGGCCGTCCGCATCGGCCAGCACGAGTTGGTAATCCTGATGGTAGGCGATGCGCTCGCCGTCGGGGGAGGCGTTGAACCCGTAGGCGAAGCCGGCTTGGGCTGAAAGATCGCGCTTGTCCGTGCCGTCGGCGTTCATGCTGAAGGGCCGAGACTCGCTACCGATCAGAGCCTGAAAGCCAACGCGCGTCGACTCGCCCGGCCAGAAGAACAGCCCCGAGTTGTAGTAGCTGACGCGCTCGACGGCCGTGAGATTCTCGACGCCCCCTGTTGCGAGATCGACCAAGCAACAGTCGATCAGCCAACCCTCCGGCGTGTGGCGGAACTGCTTCTGCGCTTCCTCCCAGGCGGCGTTCTCGTCGCTCTCGTAGGCCTGAAGCACGATCGCCTTCGCGCCGTCGGGCGACCAGCCCGCGTGCTGGGTCCACGTATTGGCCTCCCGCGCCAGTTCCGGCGCCAGCTCGCGCCGCCCCGTTCCATCCGCCCGCACCACGCACGCGCGTTCGGTGGATACATTCGCCAGACGCCCGCCCGGCAGGTCCGTCCGGTACTCGGTGTAGCCGATGAGGGTCGGCGGGCGATCCATTCGCGTAACCTCCTGGGCGGGCGTAACCCGCAAACCCACAGCGCCGATCAGCAGCAGAGACCCTATCATCGGTTCGCCAGTCGCAGGTCTACGACCGCCACGTCGCCCGCAGACACCGTCAGCCGCAGGCCGCCATCAGCCCTCAGTTCCCGGTCGGACCACAACTCGCGGGCCGATGTAACCCTCCCCGCGCGCAACGCGACCTCGCCTTCCCAGTCGGCGAACAGGTCGCTGTTGGTGAGTGTCACCAGCATCCACTGGGGGTCGTCGGCGAAGCAGTTCACGCGCACGTTTAGGCCCTCGGGCGTCACGTCGACAGGGCTGAAGGAGTCGAAATACTCGCCCAGCGCGGCGCGGAGGCCGTCGAGCATCCGGTAAGGCGGCTCCATGTTGATGATCTCGGGCGTCTCGTATGTGATCTGATCCGTCATCCAATGATCGACCGCGCCGACGATCACGCGACCCTCGCCGACCTGGTTGACCGCGAGTAGCGCGTGGGCCGCTTCGTTGACCAGCAGAGGCGTCGCCGACGTTGGCGTGAGGACGGTGTAGGTGTACGACAGCTCGCTGGAACTATCGTCATCTGAGAGCAAGCGCGACGTGTAGCCCGTCGCGGTGTCTCCGAGACTCGCACCCGTCGCCTCGCCGAACTCGCGCGCTTGCGTGGCATCGAGCAGCAGGTCGCCACCCGCCTCGACGAAGCGCGTCAGGCGCTCAACCACATCCGGCGACAGCTGCACGTCGCCGAGCAGCATGATGGCCGAGTATTGCTTGAGCACGTCGGGATCGCAGCGATTGGTAATCACGTCGAACATGTCGCCGAAGGGCGTGGGGGTGATGAAACCGCGCTCGTTGCGCAGGTAGCTGCAGTCCTCGTAGCCGGGCCACACGAACCGGAACATGGCGTCGATCAGGTAGTCGCCCTTCTCATACGCCAGCTTGCCCCAGATCTTGTACTTGTCGGCGCGGTACAAGTGCCGCGGCGGATTCCAGCCGTGGTGGAAGTCCAGCATGAACGCAGCCGGCGTATACAGAATCCCACGGTCCGGGTGGCGCTCGACCCACTCTTTGACTGCAATGTGTTGCTCGCCGAGTGGGCTCAACTCCGGCGCGCCGCTCTCCAACCGGTCCGCGGTGAACTGGGACGTCTCGCTGCCGACGATGCTGTCGCCGCCGGTGTAGCTGGCCATGAACAGGCGCTTGTGCAAGCTGAGCGAGCACCCCTTGTTCGGGCCCAGTCCGTAGCCGCTCCCGGCGGTGGTGCGTCGATCATTGTACATGTTGTAGCCATAGCGATTCCAGATCGAGGTGGCCTGCGTGGTCAGACGCCCGTACTCCTTGCTCGCCCCGCGCAAGAAGGCGAACAAGAGGGTATCGCTCGGAAGGCCCTGAGCGGTCTCGAGACCGAGCGTGCGCGCGCCACGCTCACCGTAGTAGTGGCTGAAGTTGAGGGAGCCGGTGGCGTTCATGAAGTTCATACTGTCGCGGCAGATGGCCTCGTCCCATCGGACGAATGCCTCCCAGCCCTCGACCCGATTCGTGTGGGCGTCGCGGTCGGCATAGCCGCCGATGTAGCGCCCGTCCTGCTCGCCATTGTCGTAACCCAGGAAACGATCGCGGAACACTCGCAGGAGAATCGCGTGGTGCTCGGGCGTCACTTGCGGGGTTGCCCCGGCTTCATCGTTGGGCACGTAGCCCCAGATGTCCCAGAGGAGCAGCCCGCGAGCACGAACGTCCTCAAGCCGCGTCTCCAACTCGCCTAGAGCCCTCTCGTAGTCGGCGTCGCTGCCGAAGTTCCTGCGCTGAGGCAGGATGCCAATGTGAGGCCAACAGACATCGCCGAAGTCGTAGGAGGCGTGGAAGTCGTCCAACGTCGCCGCGGCGACGCCGCGCGCACCCGCGAAGTGGAGCGCGTGGCCCAACGTCTCGCGAGTGACGGGCGGCGGACGCGCTTCGACGAACTGGGGCCGCATCTCCGGCACGACCGGCTCCGTCCACGGCCGGAACCCCGAGGAGAGCAACCTCGGCGTCTTCGCCGGCGGCGCCACGAGTGCGAGTGCCGCGCGCGCGACGGCCAACGCGTCTGCGTAACCCTCGGGCTCAACGACGTTGTCGCGGCGGTCGAATTGCAGATCGGCAATGGTAACGTTGAGGTCATTCGCGTTCTCGGCACGCTCGTTGCCCTCGTCGAGATCGAAGCAGACGGCGACGGTGCGACCGGGATCGAAGACGTCATTGCCCTCGAACGAGATGGGGACCGTGACGTCGGTAGGCTCTGTCTGCGTATCGCGCACGCGCCACAGAAGGTTCTCGTCACCCTTGACGTCGACTAGCCACAGCGCGACGACGTGTCCCGAGCCGTGGCCCTGGAACTGGAACCGCAGCCTGCCGAAGGGTTCGAGATCCCATTTGCCGCGCCGCGCAAATCTCACGCGATCACCCGCGAACAGCTCATCGGGATCGGTGTTGGCGAATCGGGTGGCAAACTCCAGCCTATGCTCCCCGGTACTCGCCGAAGCCCGCTCGATGCGCCCGAATCGAGGCTCTGTCGACCACTCAGCGGGTTGTGCCAGGAAGTCGCCGTCGGGCTCGGCGAAGCGCCCCCATGGCACGTCGCCGGTCGCGGCACCTTCGTCCGTCGGCTCCAACCTTAGGGCCACGATATCGGGCAGAACGTCCTGAACGCGCAGCCAGTGTGGCCCGGCCGCCAGCCGGACCGAGCCCTGGTACTCCCAAAACGCATCGCCCGGGTGCGTCCGGTCAGACACGTTCACCGCGCACATGTCGAAGGCGTTGAGATCATTTCCGTCGATGACGATATCGCAGGGGCGAAAGCCACTCGTGCCGTAGCGCATGTGGACGCGGTACGTGGTGTCATTCGGCGCGTTGAGCCACCACTCGGCATGGCCATCGCCGGTCAGGATCGGTGGCCACGCGGGATCATCGTCGACGACTGAGAGCTGCCCCGAATGGCGGTCGCGATCACCAGGCAGAAGCACGATCCGCGCCGAGGGTGTGGCTGTGTCTTCGCCCACCCACAGAGGCAGGAGCAGCGTCGGTGAGAACGTGCGCCGTGACCGGAGATCGCCCGACCACTTCGCAACCACGCGGTCGCCCTTGGCTAGCATGGCCTCCGTCACCGCGAAGTAGCCGTCGCCGGCGTCGGGGACCAGCCCGAGCACGTACTCCCCGTCCCCAGCGACCTCATCGGAGACATCCACCTCAGTCGTCGCTTCCTCACCGGGCCCGAGCCCAGCGAGCGCGTACTCGCCGACCGTCACTGCGGGCGCGCCGGGCGGCTTCAGGCAGACCCAACCATTGGCCTCGCCACCGTACAGTTTCCGCAGCGTCACGCGGAGCTTGGCCAGACCGGTCTCATTGGGGACGCGCACTGACGGCGGGGGCAGCGTCTCGGGCTGAGGCATGTCGAAGATCGTGTCGCCAACGGCCAGATCGCGGTCGGGATCGTACCGGATGCAATCAGATACGCGGAACTCATCGATCGAGCCGCTGAACCAGTAGTCGGTGCCCACGTAGCACCCGATCCACAGGCCACGGGAGGGCGCTCCCAACGCGAAATCCCTGGCGGAGGGGCGACGATCCCGCAACACGCCGTCGAAGAAGAAGCTCACCATCTCGCCGTCGTAAGTGATTGCGTTGTGGTGCCATCGACCGGGGCGGATCGAGCCGAGGCTCGTGGAGATCTGCTGATGTGGAAGGCCATCGGCGTTCGGCACGCCCCCTCCCTCGTTGTAGATCGAGATCGACGTGGCAACGCCGCCATCAACCTCGAAATGGAAGCCGACATCCTGTCCGGCCATGAAGCGGCGACCGTCGGTGCGATCCTGGTTCAGCCAGCACTCAACGGTGATCTGTTTGATGCCCTGAATGGCATCGGGCGTCTCCCGGTAGACATGGTCGTCCTCCCCGTCGAACCGAAGCGCGTTCCCGAACCGTCCGGTCACCCACGCCGCCCCATCCAGGTCGCCATCGTATCCGTGGGGCCCGCTGTCGGCGACGACGTCGCCCTCTCCCTCATTGAAGTGATATAGGAGCAGCGTATTCTCGTCTGAGGTGAACGGCTGGAGGGGCGTCGCGGCGTCCTGCCCAAAGGCGGACGCAGCCGCCACCATTGCCGCGAGCGTAACGACTGCGAAATTCACTGTCGGTCGCACCTCCGGGGTCAGGCCCGCCAAACGATTTCGCGGTCGAAGCTCACTTCGTCGCCCACGCCGTATTCATAGATCGTCCAGCGCGTCTGGTCGCCAATCATGGTCTCAAGGCGCGCGGCGTCGATCTTCTCGGCGAGATGCACGTGGTTGGTCCCCGCATCGTGAAGCGCCCCCCAGGCCTGATACGGGAAGCCGATCACGCCGCGCACTTTCAGGTCGACGCCCGGTTCGCCGGTCTCGAGATGCCCGCCGCGGTAGAAGCAATCGCTGTAGTCCAGCCGCCCGTCAATCTCGCAGAGCCCGGCGAAGGGCATGTTCACTTCGGGGCCGTTGGTGATGATGCCATCCTCAAACCCCACCGCGATTCCGTTGCCGATCGCCCCTTGGCTGTCGAGCACCAGGCGCGTCCGGCCGTCGTCAAGTCTCTCTGCTTCCGTCACCGTGTAGCTAACCAAGCGCTCGCCGTGGTTGTCAATGATGACGCGCTTGCCAGCCAACTCGGCCGGATCGGGCGTCTCCCCCTCCAATACCACGGACCGCGCATCACGGTCGACGCTGACGATGCGACAAGGCTCCGGCGCCGCCGGCATCTCCAGGTGGTTGTCTCCATGGCTCAGCGATGTGCCGGCCACGAGCTTCATCTCGGAGGCGACGCCATCACGCTCGCGGATCAGGCCGAACTTGCCGGTGAGAGAGAAGCCGTCGCCGGTGAGGGTGGCCTCTTCGTCGCCGCCCAGGAGGATGATGTCTCTCCCGTCGGCGTGGGTGATCTCGATGGCGATGGGCTCATAGCCACCGGCGCCATCGCCCGAGACGGGGAGACGCTGGATGCCAAGCACGTCGGTCTCCTCCCCCGCGTGGGCCTCAAGCACGGTCACGAACTGCGACACGAGTCCGTCGGCCCCGGAGCGATGGGGGAACATCCACTCGAGGACACCCTTGTCGGGGGCAACGGGAGCGCCGCCCTTGGCCGTCACCAGCTCCGTATCGCCGATGGGGATGAAGTGGTGGACGACGCGCGCGGAATCGTCGGTTGGGTAGACCACCTCAGAGGTCGTGACGCCTGCCATCTTCCCGCGCGACACGGAGTGGAGGTAAGCATACGGATCCCAGCGATCGTCATCGTAGTGAGTGCCGTATTCCACGTCTGCGCCGGCCAGCGTACCACCGTCCTGCTGGACCATTTCGCCATCGATCCCGCGAATCCGCGCCTCGTCGACGGGCGATCCGCTGTGCCAACTCTGGAGGTGGTCCTGGCCCCCAGTCGCGCGGAAGACATCGACCACGTACCAATCGGTCGGCGAGATATCGATGAGGGCCACCAACCGGCGGTAGTCGCTAACATCGGGGCCGTCCTCGCCGCGAGGCTCGTGCTTGCGGTAGGGACGCTTGGCCGCCTCCACCACCTGACAGGCGCCGCCGGGCGACCACACCGTCAGATCGCCTATGACCGTTGAGCACGGGTGCTCAACCCGGTCGACGACAACAGTGTTGTGGGTCGCCAGCGACCACTCCCAGGCATGCGCGAAGCTCCAAGACTGCGGGTAGCCGATGTTGGGGAGAAGATCGCGCCCGAGTCCGAACAGGCCCAGCATCAGCGGATCGTAGTGAGCATGGCCGCGCAGCCCGCCATAGAAGAGCGTCACGTCGCGCAGCTCTTGCCCCTCACCGGAGCGCAGGACCGCGAGGCCGAAACCATCGAGGTACTCGGACGGCCTGGGAGCGCCGCAGCGGCCCGGCCTCGACGCGAACCCCGTCGATCCGACATCCCCGACGCAGATGGTCCGCGCGCCGCCGAGGGCTTTGGTGGCGGGCTTGTAGGTATCGGTGAACCGCTGCACGTTCTCGCTCTGCATGATGTCGGGGTATCGCTCGGCATCCAACTCGACCGGGGCGGCCTGCCGAATCCGCGCGATCAGATCCGCGGCCCTGATGTAGCCGCCGCGAGCGTCGTTGTAGCTGGTGCTCTCGTAGCTCGAGCCGTCCTTGTAGAACTGGTTGCCGATGGTGGTGAGCCGTCCGCCACCGTAGTAGAGCCACTCGAGGCAGTCGACCGTGTTGGGGCGCGCTTCGCCGTAGTCGCTGAGGAGCAGACCCAGGCTCGCCATGCACTCCTCACCCCACCCGACGTTGGGCAGAATCCGACCATCGAGGATGGCCTGGATGCCCGGACGGAAGAGATGGTCCTCGATGTAGAGCTTCACATCGTCGATCGAGGTGATCTCGGGAATCTGCTGCCGGGCGAAGTCGACCAGTTCCTGGTCACCATCGAGGGCCGGCAGGATCTCGTCGTAACTCGTGGCACTGGCGACCAGCGCCCCGGCGGACCAGACGACATCGGTGATCATCCCCGAGCCATGTTCATAGCCGGAGATGTAGGTCCGGTCCTTGCGGTCGTCGGCATTCGGGTACTCATACGCCTCCTTGAGGAGGCATACGGCGGCTTTGTGGGCGTATCGCTTGTCACCGGTGACCGAGTAGGCCCGGCCAAAGGACTTGATCGCGGGCTGCAAGAGCGTGTTGTAGGCATAGTGCGTGTAGAGCCGCATGAAGTAGTAGGGCGTGCCGTCCTTCAGACACCCCGACCCATCGTCGGGATAGTCGCCACTGGTGAAGTCGCCGGCGGCGAAGTCATTGCTGGGGTAGGTCTCGCCGCCAATGGGGCACTTGAGCTTGTAGGGGAGCTTGTCGCAGTCGACGACCCACGGATAGTAGGCCTCCACCCCGTATATCTCCGGACCATGCACCGGGCAGCCGAGCTTCGGGACGCGGAAGGGATCGTCGCCGACGGTGACCGTGCGCCCGATCGTCGTGCTGGGCATCGACTGCCAGATCCACTCGTCTGATTTGCCCACCCAGTCTTCGGCCGGCGCCCAGCCCACCGCCGCAGTGAACGGGCGCTTGTCACCCTTGAGGGACAGGCTTTGCCAGTGGTCTGACTCGGCGAAGGCCTTGATCTGTTCGGGCGAGTGCAACGTCTGCTCGGTCTTCACGGGGGCGTCTCCCCTTGCGTAGGCGAGTGGCAGCACGAGCAGCACCGATCCCGCGATGGCAGCCATGAGTCTGGGCATCTCGGCTCCTCTCAGAATCTCCCTCATGCTCGCCCGCACGGCAGCGAACACTCCCCGCGACGCTTCACCGCTCGGACTCGGGATGCCTGCACCCGCGCGAACTGAGCGCTCCGATCAGAGCCGCAAGTCCGGCGGCAAATTAATTAGTGTCAGACACTATTTTATCCAGGGGTATATTCCGAGCTGAGGGGTATGACATGGCCGATAAACTAGTGTCTGACACTAATTAAATCAAGCGCCGCGCAACGGCCTTGCCCGCAAGAGTTACCGCGGCTCGACAGTCACTGCGTCGATCCACACGCGGCTGCCCGTGCCCCTGGGATCGCTCTCACCCAATACCTCAACGCGAAGCACGTGCTCGCCGGACTGATCCCACTCGTGCTCGAAGATCGGCCATCCGGGGATCTCGTCGGCCGCGTAGCAACTCACCGTCACGGGCTCGCCGTCGTCGACGCTTACTCGGGCCAATCCGCCCTCGGCTCCAAGCCGGGAATGCCATGTTACAGCGCCCCCCGTGAACCGGACCGTGAACGAGGCGCCAGCCTCCTCGGCGCTCGATAGCGTCCGCTCGTGCGCGGGGCCGAAGTCCGTCTCGCGCTGCCACGAGCCGGTGTAGGCGATGGCGGCCAGGTCCGCGTCATCGATGACGACGCGTCGCGCGCCCTCGGCCTTCGGGGCGGCGACTCGCCCGGAGACGTTGCCGCTCCCATCGACCGCAACGACCTCGTAGAGGGCCGCCGGATCGGCGCCCGCGGAGTGGTCGAAGTAGAGGCATCCCTTGGCCACGCGACCGAGCATCTCGCCATCACGCCAGACCTGGTAATGGCTCAGCCACCGGTCGTCCTCGCCGGGCTGCCACGTGAATTCAACTCCGGGCACACCCATGTTCCTTCCCACCACGCAACGCGCATCCGGCGGTGCCGACGGCGGGGTGTTGTCGAGGCGGTTGCCGGGATGATCGGGCAGATTCAGGTAGATCAACTCGCCTGGCGCCGGATCAGTCAGAGTGATGCCGTCTCTCATCAATTCCGCGCCCGTCATGCTGGACGCGTCGGCCGACTCGTGGAAGCTGACCTCGTATTGCGCGTCCGCCATCAGACCCTTGGGCCGAATGGAGACCGTGCCTTCGATCAGGTGGCGAGTGATGATGATGCCGCGCTCGCGGTCCCAGCTCAGGCGTTGGAGATACATCGTCTCGTCGTCGCCGTCGATGATGGGATGGTAGACCCGCACCCACCTGCCGACGACACCGTTGGCCTGCAGGTAATGGTAGACGTCAATGAGGTCGCGCAGCCCTTCGAGCTTGACGGGATCGAACGTGTCGCCGGTCATGTCGAAGTTCGAGCAGAGCAACGAGCGCCAGGTTGCGGGGTCGTACTTTGCCGGGTCCCAGATGTCGGGCATGTCATTGATCTTGTCGGGCGGGAAGAGATACGTGGCGTAGTAGCAGGCCAGCGGGCCAGACTGCCCGTCGGTGAACTGGAAGCCACTTGAGTAGCCCAGGTACTCCCAATTCAGCGCCATGCCCCCGCCATTCACGCCCTGGAAGGCGCAGTCGGGATGCTCATCCTGGAACCGTCTCAGCACATCCATGAAGCCCTGCTGCTGATGCAGCAGCACAGTGTCATCGCCGCCGCGCGGCGCGATCGGGTTGCTGTCGTTTCGCCACTGGAACGCCCCCCACCGCTCGTAGAAGCTATGCAGCAACTCGGTCTCGTAGTCCACGACCTCGGACATCGATTGATCCAGCGTGTTGGGATTCGCCAGCCATTCGGGATGCGCTTGGGCAACGCTCGATTCGCCGTCGACCGTGTAGATGAACGCGTAGATGAGCTGACCCATGTCATGCTTGCGAAGGTAGTCACCCGTCGCGCGGAAATCCGGACCGTTCCAGTCACCCGCCCGGTCCCACCAGCCCCAGTCGCGGTGGTACGTGTCGCCGCCAACGGCTCGCATCAGGTCAGCCGTGCGGAAGACCTTGCGGAACGCGCTCTCCACGTCGCCGTCACCACCGACCCAGCCATGCACCCCCCAGTTCGTGCCCCTCATCCAGTACCCGAGCATCCGCACGGCCGGGAACCACGGCTCGCGCGTGTAGTCCCACATGCAGCGATACTGCCACTCGAGGATCTCCTGGCCCATGTCATCCAAATCGCCGGCGAAGACCCCCGTGAACGCGTATGGCGTCCGCACGGTCTCTCCGGGCGCGAGGTCCCTGGAGTAGCCCGCCAGCCGGATGTCGGCTTCCCCGGCGCCGAACTCCGCGCGCCAGTGGGCCATGCAGTCGAAGCCCGCGTAGACCGCCTCGCCGCTCTCTCGGTCCGCCAGACAGAACCATGGGGCGTACGCCTGCGTGCCGAGGCGAAAGCCCGCTCCGGGCGTGGGCGCGTTACCCGTGTTGCGCAGCGACCCCGAGATCGTCACGCGCCCCGCGCGAGGCGCGGTGAAGACTCGGACCGCGCAGCCTCTCGGGTCTGGGTGCATCTCCCTGTCCGACACGAACGGCTCAATCACATCCACATCCAGACGCCAGCGCTGACCGTATCTTCCGGGCACGTCGGCGTAAGTCAGCTCTCGAACCTGTCCGTCATCGCCCAGGTACTCATAGCTCCAGCCGCCGAGGCCCTGCTCGGTGCTGAAGCCATCCGAGGCCCGGAAGGCTTCGCCGTCTCCGTACGTGACCAGCGGGTCCCACTCGGTCGTGTCGAACGCCATGTTGCCGCCGCGCGCCAGGGCGAACAGGATCCGATCGCCCGGCTTTGCTTCCACTGTCACTTCGTGAGTTAGCACGTCGCCGGCATGGGCCGAACGCGCCCAATCGGTCTCGGGCCAGACTTGGGTCTCGTTCACGACGATCCGGGCGTCAATCCCGTCGCCCTGCAGCGCCGCGCCGGTAGCCGTCGGTGGCGCATCGTAGGAGTCGAACACGCGGTCTTCGCCCGTCAGCGGCTCCGTGCGCATGCGCCACGAATCGCCAAACAGTTCAGCCCCGCTCATCCATTTCAGGTCCGCCTCACCCGACGATTGCGCTAGCGAGATGATGGGCGGATCAGCCACCGCCACCGGCTCCGTCCCGGCGTTGGCGATCTCAAGCCAGCACCTCACGAGACTCAACCCGTGGTGCGCGACGTAGTAGCGCGTCGCCCGGACGCCATCGCGCGTGAGGGGTAGCGATAGCCTCAGTTCGCCATGCGCCAGACGCTCGCAAGTCGGCTCGCCGACCTCCCACCCCGGCGAGGCGCTCGACACGCGCTCGCCATTGATGATCAGGGCAAAGTCCTCGACCGGCTTGCCGGCGAGCACATCCGTCCCGGTGCGTTTGTTGAGCCAGCTAACACGCTGCAGCCTGCCGCCCTCGGTGCCCAGGCGGAGCCGGGCAGCGCTCGTTTCAAGCTCCACGGCTCCCGAACGCCAACGAACGACGGCATCCTCCGAACGCACCTCGCCACAGTGAGCATCGTTCGCAGTCATGGACATTGCCACCATCACTCCAATCATCGTGGCCTGCATGTCGGATCGACCTCCGCGACAGAATACACGGCGGCGAGACAGGCCTCACGCCAACCCAAGTCCGAGCAGGCGGTCGGCGTTCCGCCACGTGATCTTATCGTGGGCGTCGTCGCTGATCAGCGACTCGGACTTGAGCTTCGCGAAGTAGGCCACGATGGGCAGATCCTGAGGCACGTTGGCGATGTCGGTCCCGAAGAAGAGGCGGTCCTGGAACTCCTCCATGAAAGAAGACCCGAATTCGGCGTCGCGGCTGATGGCGTTGAACCCGCTGCCCGCGGAGAGGTCCCCAAGCAGGTTCGGATAGCCGCGCATCAGCTCCACAAGTCGCCCCGGACGCACAGGCCCCTCCGGGTAGCCGTTCCTCTGGCCCGGCGGGTCATCCATGATACCGATCTCGGCCCAGAACGGCTGCGAGTGCCCCAGAACAATGAGGTCGGGGAATGTCTTCAGCACCTTCTCCAGGCGGGGCAGGCCCGGCTCGTCCACCAGCCCGTAGCAGTTGCCCACCCGGGATGCGATGTGGATGGTGACCGGCAGCCCCACCTCTCCCGCCTGGGCGAAGAGGTTCATGTTCAGGGGATCGTCGAGGGGGATGTTGGGGATGTACTCGCCGATGCACCGACAGCCGGCGTGCTTGTAGGCCTCCATCATCGGGCGGAAATCGGATGCTGGATCATTCAGCATCCATCGCGGGTCCATCGGACAACAGGGGATCAGACGCTCGAGATACTCCGCGGCGATCTCGACCAATTCCTCGGCCGCAACCAGCGTGTAGCGATAGGCCGGGTTCACGGTGCCCATGCACAGCGCCTTGTCGATGCCATGGGCGTCCATCGTGGCGATGAGTTCATCAGGCGTCGGGTAGCGGGTGCCGTTGGCGCGCGCTATCCCCGCGTGCCGAGCCCGGCATACGTGAACGTGGATGTCGATGAGCATCGGCTCACTCCTCGTTGTCGGCGGATACGGTTGCGTGGACTGCGAGAAGCGCTGTCTCATTCCAACTGGAAATCGTCCACATAGAAGGCCGCCGGTTCGTCGCCCATCCCCGCGAATCCGCACCAGTTGCAGGCGCTGAAGGCCTCGTCTCGGAAGGAGACACCCTCGGTGGTCGTGCCAGCCTCGCCGACCGGACCATGCGTCACCGTGTAGGTCCCCTCAGCGCCTTCGCCCTCGCGGAAGGTCACCTCAACCCGCAGCCACTCGCCCAGTTCGTGCCGGCCGATTTCGCGCCATTCGGCGCCATCCGTCGCCTGAATCGCGCCGTCCGGCATCAGCCGCAGGTGCGGCCCCGTGGTGTACGTGGCCCCCGCCATTCCTGGCCAGTCGCGGAACTCGAGACTGATCGTCGCCGGTTGGTCGGCGTCGTTGCGGATGCTGCACGTCAGGCGGACCTCACCGTCGCCGGGCTTGCGGCGTGCGAACCAGTGAGGGCGCCACGTATCGACGTCCGGGCCATCGACGAAGCGCAGGCAACGAACGCCTGAGGCGGGGCTATCGGCTGTGACGGCGACGCTCGTTGTCGCGGTGGCCGTTACGGCGCCCGCCGGTTCATCGCCAGGCTCGTAGTCCTCGAAGCCCTCCACGATCGGGCCGCCCTCGTCAACCGGCGGCGCCTCCTCGTAGGTGCGGTGGACAAGGGCGTCCGGCAGCCGCCTCCATTCATCATCGCCTTGCAGCCCCACCGTGCTCATGTCGATGGGTTCGAAACCCAGCGCGAGCGCCGGCGAGTTCGGCCTCAGAGTGAAGTCGCGATTGGCCGCATCCACGAAGCCCGGGTCGGCGACGATCGAGCCGGCGCCTCGCCCGGTCGCCTGCCATTGTGCGAGCGAATCGCCGAGGAACTCCGGCTCCCCCGCCTCGCTCCAGTAGAGGTTGCCACTGGCCGTGAACTTGCTCTCCGGCGCCCAGTTGCTCCCCCAGAGCATCCGAGTGCTGGCGTTGTAGACGATGTTACGCTCGATGTCAGCATGGACGCCCCCGTCGGGCTCGTGGTCTGCGTTGCGCATCATCTGGCCCTCATCGGAATAGGCGAACACGTTATTGCGGATCGTATCGCCATACGGGTGTCCGTAGCAGTGGAGATGCAGGCCCCCATCGCGCGTGTCGTGGACCACGTTGTTCTCGACGACCATCTCGGAGCTACCAGCGTCGAGGTAGATGCCCCAGCCGCCATACCCCTGCTCGCCGCGCTCGAAGCGGGTAACGTCATGGATCAGATTATGGTGCAAGACAGTGCCGGTTGAGATGCCAAGCGTGTAGATGCCGCCGATGTCGTTCAGGACGCCGTTGCCGAGGTGGTGGAGGTGGTTATAGCCCACCTCATTGTGGTGCGTGTAGGCAGGCGCGCGGCCGGTCCAACTCCACCCCATGTGCACGGCCATCCAACTCAGGTCGCAGATCTCATTGTGCGTGATCCGGTTGTAGCTGGCGCTTCCGCCCAGGAACACTCCGCAGCCCGCCCGGAAGATGTGGCCGCCATCGTGGATCAGGTTGTTGTCGACCACGTTGCGCGCGGTGAGGTACCAGTCATCCGTCACCGGCGGCGCGCCCTCGGACAGGTACACCCCACCTCCGCCCATGTCGCGGATATGACACCGCGTGATCGTGTTGCCAGTGCAGGCCTCGCGGAGCGACACGGCGTGCTCGCCAAGATGGGTGAACTCGCAGTCCTCGATCACGCAGTTGCTCGCGCCCCTGGCGTGGATCGCGCCCTTCTGGTGGACCGCGCCCTGCACGCCGTGCTCGTAGTCGGGCGATAGATCGGCGTCGGCGTGCTGAAACGATAGACCCCGGAAGTGCACGTGCTCGACGCCCAGACCTAGCCGAGCGTCGCCCGTCAACTCCACGAGCGTGACCGGCACGGCAGGAGCCACGATCTCGACCTCGTCCATCACTTCGCCAGGCAGAGGGTAGTAGTAGAGCGTTCCCGCGTCATGGTCCAGGTACCACTCGCCGGGCGCGTCAAGCGCCTCGAAGACGTTCTCGATGTAGTACCGCACGCTGGGCCCGAGGAAGAAGATCCCCGCCGGGCGAGCGAAGTCCACCCGCCGGCGCTCCCAGTTGGCCTCCCCGATGCGGTTGTACGAGTTCACCCAGTTGTGGAACAGGCAGATCAACGCGTCCTCGTCGTCTGCCCATGGGCCGAGGTCATCCTCGGCATACGTCAGCCCAAGGCATTGAGTGTCCTGCATGTGCAGGCGCTTGGAGTAGAAGTACGTGCCCTCGTTGGGCGTGCGGGCACGTGGACGGCGGGCGCCACCGACGAAAAGCTGCGTGAAGGGCTCATCTCGCTCCGCGGCCCAGGGGACATCGGCCACCCACAGTTGGTCATCGTGCTTGCGCCACCCAATGACGGGCAGCCCGCCGCTGATGATCGCCTGCTCGCCCTCGCGCGGGCGGAAAGTGACGGGGCACTCCTCCGTGCCCGAGTCGAGCGGCGTGAGCTGGAGAGCCTCAGCAAGTCGGTGCGTCCCGCCATGGAGCACGACCGTCGCGGGCTCCGCGTGGCCGCGCTCGCGGACAGCGTCTCGCGCGCGCTGAAGCGTGGCAAGGGGCCGCGCCTCCGTGCCCAGCCCGGCGTCGTCGCCACCAGGCGCGACGTGGATTTCATACGCATGAGCGTGGCTTCCCACTAGCAGCGAGGCGATCGCAACTCCGCAGATCATGAGCATTCCGTGGTCCCCTGTCATCCATGGCTCCCCGCATCAGGCGGGGCACGTTGGCCTAGCGGCCAGCCGCACGCAGCGACACTTCAGCGGCCAGGCGCGAGGACCTGCACCCGTGGCAATGAGAGGCGAAAGCGTTGGGGCGACGAACTGAGTCTCTACCGTCAGTGGTGCTGGCGCGCATACTCGATCTTCCGAAGGTGGTCCGACATGCTCGCTCTCCTCGCAATCCTCCTGAACTCCCCTGTCCTCGCGCAAGCGGAGCCGCCACCCGGCCATATGAACATCGCGTCCGCCGCCACGATCACCGCAGACCCGCCGCTGGACGCGGAGTCACTCGTGCCGCTTCTGGATGGCTGGACCAAGAGCGGGCTCGCCCACGAGGTCGGCTCATCCGGGGACGGGTCGCTGACGCTCACGTGGGATGAGCCGCGCGAGGTCTCGGGCGTCCGGATCGTCCAGAGCTCCACGGTCTACACGATGAGCGCCCTGGTCGTCGAGGGGGACGTCGACGGCTCTGGGACGTTCAGCCTCCAGCTCGGCGAGGCAACCGACACGCCCCTGTTTGCGTGGATCGATGTGGCGTGGGAAACGGTCTCCGTCCGCGCGCTCCGTGTCCGGTGCGCGGCGGGCGAATCAGGCGGGCTTCGCGCCCACCCGTGCTGGGCGGAGATTGCAGCAATTGGAATGCCTCTCGCGACCGACCTGGAGGCCGCTGGGAAGCGTGGGTTCCCCATAGCGCAGATCCCGAAGGCGCATCCCGCGCGCGGCGAGGTCAAGTTGATCGCGGGCGAGACCATGCCCGTCATTCTGGCGCCGGAAGAGCTGTCGACGGCGGCTGGCGCGCTGTCAGAGGGGTTGGGCGCGCGGCTGGGTGAAGCGCCTGAGATCGTCTCCACAGTCGGGGCCGCCGCTCCTGGAACGCGGACGGTCATCTGCCTCGGCAACATGCTGAGCAACCCGCTGCTGACGCGGCTGTACTTCAATCGCTACACGCATGTTGACTCGCTCCTCCCAGGGGAGAATGGCTACGTCATCCAGACCGTCTTCGAGCCGTACCCATGGCCGCGGGGCAACGACGTGATCGTGGTCGGGTGCTCCGACGCCGCGGGGGCGGCGGTCGGCGTGGACGCCCTGCTGTCGGGCATTGAGGGTGAAGGCGGCGATTCGAGCCTGCCCTACACAATGCAGATCCACCCAAGCCGGTCGCTGACCAACGAAGCGCGCGAACAGCTCATCGCGACGAAGCCTGATCCATCGTTCACCGACTTCCGCAAGCACGCTGAGCTGTACCTGAAGACAGGTGATGAAGCGTATGCGAGCCGCGCAGTGGCGGCGCTCGACGTCGTGGTTGGGATCTACGAGGCGGACCCGACTCGACCGGTGCCCTGGCCGGAGGAGACCACAAGCGGAGCGATCTTCGCGACGTGGGATGCCTTCGACGAATGCCCCGTGATCGACCCGGACCGGCGGACGGGGTACGTCAACGCGTTCTTGCGGCTCTGGCGCAGCCTTATCCCAAAGACCTCGGGCTACAGCGCGCTGGGCCAGGGCGACAGCGTCACCTGGAATCACACCACCTTCCCGCTGCTCGGACTCTACTTCGGAGGTCGGTACCTCGAGCGGAGTTTCGGGCTGATCGAGCCCCAGGAAGCGTTGGCGAAGGCGAGGGCCTGCTTCACGGCCCAGGCCAAATCCTGGAAGCCGCAGGAGGATGCGGACAGCTACCTGATTCTCACGATGGCCCACGCCATCGACTACAGTCTCGCGGAGTGGGACCTGAGCTTCTTCGAGTCCGGGTTGATGGAGCAGTACGCAGACTATGTGGTCGCGATCTGCGACTCGCGCGGCATCCCATCGGGCTTTGGCGACTCCGGGTTCTCCAGCAGTCCCACGCTTATCCGGGGGGCCCTGCCGCGGGCTTTCTGGTGGACGAAAGACCCCGGTTACCTGTGGCTTCTCAACCTCGCATCCGCCGGCGCGTGGGAGAACCCGTTCTGGCGAGACATTGAGCCTCTGACGCCCGATGACATGACCGGCGTCAGACCCTTCGCGTTGGATAGCCAGCTCTACCAGTACACGCAGGAGAAGCCCTCATACAATGAGCTGTTCGCGCCCTCGGAGGTCTCGGCGGAGGAGGCCTTCGATAAGGTCGCCTTCCGCGAGAGCTGGGACAGGGACGCCCAGTACTTGCTGCTCGACGGCTTCGCGCGCGGCAAGCACCTCCACTATGACGGCAACTCGATCACCGAGTTCATCGAGGACGGCGAGCGCTGGCTGATCGACCACGACTACCTCGTCCGCAACACCACCGAGCACAACATGCTCTCCGTCCTGCGCGACGGACGGTGCGATTCCCTCGAGCCCAGCATGTCCGGGTTGCTGACCGCCGCCGACTTGCCCGGCATCGGCTACACCAAGAGCTACGTCCCCGACTACAGCGGGGTGGACTGGACTCGGCGGATCATGTGGCGCAAGGGCGAGTACTTCATCGTCGCCGACGACGTCGAGGCCAGAGAATCGGGTGATTACGACCTCGAACTCACCTGGAAGACGATCGACCTGGGCGACGAGCGGTTAGAGGACAGCCGCGACTTCATCGCCTCCCGCGGGAGCGCCGCCCTGAGTCGTCACCTGGTGCCTGTGGAGGATGCGCAGGCCGAATCCGGACGCGCGATCGTGCTCGCCCAGTCCACGTCCCGGCTGACCTTCCGCGCCCAGCTCTCTGCCGGTGAATATGCGGTGGACCTCATCGCCTACGGCGTCGATGGAAGCAGCGATTCGCTCTGGATGTCCGCCGATGGCGGCGAGAAAGTCGCATTTCACGTGCCTCAGGGCCGCTACGGATCAGCGGGCACCACGCCCATCACCGTTGAGGGCACTCCGCGCATCACGCTCGACCGTGGTGGCGTGCACGTGTTCACGGTCTGGCTGCGGGAGATGCCCCCGGTTCGCGTGGAACGCATCGTCTTCGCCAAAGCCGGCGCCAAGCCGGTGACGGTTGTCACAACCGACGCCGAGCCGCCCACTGAGCAGGATCTGGCGAGGGCCGATCGCAAGGTGTTCTACATCCGCCCCGCCGAGCCCGTCGCCTCTCGCATGACAGCGCACGAACGCAAGGGCATCTCGGTGCCCGTGCGCATCCTCCACCAGCGCCGTCACGCGAAGCTGTCGGTCGGAGATGAGTCGCGCTTCGCGTCGCTCCTGTGCGTCACGAATCCCGAGCGCCCCGAGCCTTACGATCTGGTCGCGCTAGGCGGGAACGCATATGCGGTGTCCGGGCCAGAGCCCGCAATCTGCGCGTTTGGGCCGGTGGAGCTGGATGGAATCGAGATCGACGCCGAGGCTTGCCTTCTGACCGCCACCGACCTCAGCGCGGTCGCGTGTCGTCGTCTCGACGCCGCCGGCGCCACGCTAACTCTTGATGAGCCAACCGATGTCTCCATTGACCTGGCGACCGGTGAAGGCGCTCCGCCTGGCAGCTATCGACGCGACCCTCGGTGGCGCGCGCGACTGACGCGCATCGTCCGCTCGGCGGAGAGGCCTGGCCCCGCAACGGCGGACGCCCCTGGCGAGGCCGACAGGCCGCTCTGGCGCGTCAACCTCGGCTTGCCGGGCTTCGCGCGCAAGGTGTGGGTCGATGACATTGACAGCGATGGCGCCGACGAACTGCTGGTGGCCCACGACCAATCCGTTTCGTGCCTGACGGCGGACGGGGCGCTGCTCTGGACGTTCGACACCGGCGGCCCGACGCGTGACGTGAGCACCGCGCGCATGGCCGACGGCCTGCGGGTGCTCGTCTCAAGCAACGACACCTATCTGTACCTGCTTCACGCGGACGGAACGCTCGACCGCAAGCAGCAGATGACGGGCATCTACTTCAGCGCGGACTATGGCGAGCGACCGTGGGGCGTTTGGTGCAGCCGGGGGGTCGACCTCGACGGAGACGGCGATGATGAGATCGTATCGGGCATGGCCAACATGGAGTTGGTGGCGCTCGACGAGGATCTGGAAGAGGTGTGGGGCTACTTCACGGTCGCTCACGGCACCACCGACATCAAGATCCGCGACATCGACGGCGATGGCAAGCCGGAAATCATCGCCGCCGACAAGTACGGCTCGATCCACGCCCTCGACACGAGCGGGAAGCCGCTCTACCGGTCGCACTCATCGATCGGCGATGTCCAGTTCGACATCGGGCCAGTGGCGAACAGCGACGGCCGTCTGGGAGCCGTGCTCGGATCGTCCACGGGCGATCTAATCTGCACCGATGGCAGCGAGCAGCGCTGGCGTTTCGACAACTTCGGATACCCGGTCAACAGAATCGTCTGCGCCGACCTCGACGGCGACGGCACGGATGAGTGCCTCATCGCCTCCGGTACGGGCTATCTATATGCGCTTGACACCGACGGACAGCTCATCTGGCGCGATCGACTTGGGTTCAGCGTGAATGACGTGATGACTATTGGGTCCCGGGTGGTGTACGCCGATGAGGACGGTCTCGTGAGGGCGGCCGACGCCGCGGGGAGCGAGGTCCGCACGATCCGAACCGGCGCGCCCGCGCGTTGGCTGGCGCAGCTCGGCGAGACGGCGTGCGTGGTGACGGGGGCGGGCGATGTGCTGTGCTATGGCGTGGAGTGAGCGACACCCATGGGCAGGCTCAGCAATCCCAGTCGGCGAAGTGTAGATGCGTGCAAGTGGACCGATGATCATCTTTGCGAGCCTGATCGGAGGGAACGCGGATGGCAACTAGCAGACTACCGATGACGCGGCGGAAGAAGGCGTGGCTGGTGTCGGCGGCCATCGTGGGGATGCTGCTCGGCCTGGCGTCCGCCGGGTTCTCGGGGATACTCATTGAGGAGCACGAGCTGCGCGAGGGCTACTCATGGCTCGCGCGATCGTGGGCCGCGCTGGCGTTCGAGGCCAATCTCACGACCGAGCAACTCGCCGCTCTCCGCGCAACATACCAATCGGCCTGGAACGCCCAGCAGTCAGCCCTACAAGAGGCGGGTAAGCAAGAGGACGAGGCCAAGCAGACCGAGATATTGACGAACGCCCTTAACACAACACGCGCGCAGGTCCAGGCCAAGCTGAAGACCGTACTTACCGACGAACAAATGGCCCTACACGCGAAGGCACTCGGTGGCGTGGCGGGGACCACTTTCAAACCTGCTGAGTTCAAGCCGGGAGCTGGCTTCGCCCCGAGACGGGGGCTTCGGGTGCGTCCGAATGCGTCGGGCGTGGTCCGCCGCGCGCCTAAGCTCCAAGTACGGAGAACGAACCAGACCGGCGTGGAGGGCATCATCGGCGAGGATGGCGCGGCTGCGCTCCTGACGCCTCGCGCCGAGTT
Organism: uncultured Armatimonadia bacterium; assembly: GCA_964555935.1. Classification (GTDB taxonomy): domain Bacteria; phylum Armatimonadota; class Zipacnadia; order Zipacnadales; family VGFC01; genus CAZKUN01. The sequence goes on from CAZKUN010000020.1 coordinate 27,556, forward strand.
GGAGACGACGGCGATGGCTGGGCTGAGCGAGACTGACGGGCGCCGTCTGAGCCGGGCAATCGCATTCCTCAAGGCGGGCCAGCAGGATGCCGGCATGGCGGCGTGGAGGAGTTTTATCGGAGCGGCGCAGTCCGACGGTCCCATCGACATCGCGGCCCTGATCCAGCACGTGCTCAGAGAGAGCTACGTTGAGACAAGCGAGGACCTGAAATTCCACGCCGAGAAAGTCCAGCAATTCGACGAGCAGAAGCAGGCCATACGCGAGTACCTGACAGAGCTGCGAGAGATACAGGCGAAGTTCGAAGCATGGGCCAGAGGGAACGGGCTGGCCCCGGATGATGCGGAGTTCACCCCACTCACCGTCAGCGAGCCGGTGCTGCCGACAGGGACGGAGGCGCGCGGGGTGGTGATCTTCCTAAATAGGCGGATCACGTCGCTGGCAGAACTGACTGCGCTTATCGAGGAGTGGGACGAGCACTTGCAGACGCTGGGCGATGACGCGCAACTAGCCAACATTGACCTCCAGAGCATGCTGCAGAAGCAGCAGCACACGATGCGGCTGTTGTCGCAGATCAGCAAGGCGCTACACGACGCCGCCATGGCCATCGAGAGGAAGATACGCTGACGCGCGCGGGCAGACGAGGTCACTGACCGGGCGCGTGGGCCTTGAACTGCTCCGACCACGGCGCATCGGTTACCGAGGGTGCGAGCGCGCGCGCCTGATCGATCAGATCGCCAGGCCTATAGACGCGCCCTCCATGCACGACCGAGACGATGTCCGGCCTCTCTGGTATACGATCAGTCGGATCGCCTCTGACCACCACCAGGTCCGCGGCGCTGCCCGCTCGCAGATGCCCAAGTTCGGGTCGCGCCAGGAACGTCGCGGCCCGTGATGTTGCCGCTCGCAGCGCATCGATAGCCGACATTCCGCACTGCGCAAGCAGCGACACTTCCCGCCAAAGGCTCAAGCCCGGCGTTTGGGCCCCGCACGGAACGTCCGAGCCGGCGAGCACCGTCACGCCCCTGTCGACCAAGAGCCCCGTGAAACGCTGCGCAGCCCCTAGCGCCCGTTCCCACTGATCCGCCATGGGGCCATCAGCGGCTTGTCTTCCCTGCCACGCGATCATCTCCGGCGGAACGTGGGCCGCGTCCGACTCATCAGAGTAATCCACCGCGCGTATGCGCCATTGAGAGTGCCAATACGCCAACGTTGGCGTCGCCGCCATCCCAGCTTGGGCAATCCGGTCAGCCGCCCGGCGCTGGGCATCGGCGGTCGACGAGAACTCGGCATCGCCCCAGATCTCAATCCACCCCGGCGGGCGATCCGGCCAGATATCCACCAATAGCCCGTCCAGATGATGGAACTCGTCAACGCCAGCCTCGGCCGCGACGAGCGCCCCCGCTTGCTGACAGTGCATTGATGCTTTCAGGCCATGGGAATGAGCCTCCGCGACCATGGCCGGCAGCCACTCGGGGTGCAACTTGGTGTAGAGCTTGATGCCGTCCACGCCGGCTTCCGCCGTTTCCCGGACTGCCGCAACCGCGGCCTCGGCGTCAGCGCTGGAACGCGCCACGAGCGGGTGGAGCGGGGCCGGGCCATCCAGGAGCGGGCCGACGCAGAGCATCGTCGGGCACGCTTCGTCCGCCATCAGTTCGCGCTCGGCCAGGATCCACTCGAGAGGGTTGCCGACATCGCGAATGGTGGTCACGCCGTGGGCCAGGAACAGCGGCGGCTGCCACTGCATGTGGTGAGCATGGGCATCGATCAGGCCGGGCAGTATGGTCGCGGCAGGCTCGTACGTGACCGGCATGCCGTGAGGCACGTCCCGCCTGGGGACCACCTCGACGACCGACGCCCCGGTGACCACTACCGCGTGGTCCGCGAGGACGCTCTCACCGTCGAACACCCGATCCGCCGCCCACGCGAGAGGGCCACTTTCCGACACTGGTCTGCGTGACATGACCGGCTATTCTTCTTGCGGCTCGGGAGCCCCTTGCGCCAACAGAGAGGTCGAGCTCAAGGCAGGAGCGGCGCGACGCGGGCCGGAATTGGCGAGCATGACCACCCTCGTGCTGAAGCGCCTGGCCACCTGTCTACTCATCGCGGCTATCGGAGGCGCGCCGGGCTCCGCCCAGGAGCTGGGCGTACTCGCGCACTATGCCTTCGATGACGGCCTCGCCGAGGGCATTGACGGACGCGCCCTCGAACTCGACGGCGAGGAGGGCCTCGAGATCTTCGCCGACGGCGGGATCGACCTCGCAAAGCCCTACTCGCTGGAGATGTGGGTATGGGTGGACAAGAACGCGGCCGGACAGCCGATGACGCTCGCGAGCAAGGAGGGGGAGCTGCTCCTGCGGCTCGATAGGCCCGGCGTCGGCGGCACGATCGCCTACTACCCCCACATCGGCGGCAACCCCGAGCCCCGCGTGATGAGCATCATTCCCGGCGCGGAGCGCTGGCACCATGTACTGGCGTCGTGGGACGGTAAGGTGGCGAGGCTGTTCGTCGATGGCATCATGTTCGATAGAGAGCGTCCCGGAGAGGCGCCAACCGGAGGCGCTCCGCTCATGATCGGCGCTCCGACTGAGTTCGCCCCCGGCTTCGTGGGCCGCATCGATGAACTGCGCGTCTGGCAGTGGCCGATCGGCCCGCGCGTGGCCCTCCGGCGGGCGCTGCGAGTGGACGACACCGACGAGAGCGCTCCCATGGGCGCCGGCATCGACCTCGATCTCGACGTGACACATCCGCACGACCAGATCGTCTGGCGAGGGCTCGACTTCGAGGCGGAGGGGCACCCATCTATCGAAGTCACGATGGCCAGCGACGGCGGCGCGGGCGCGACGCTGCTCTACGCGACATCCGAGGGAGCTGGCCAGGCCTCGTTCCTCGTTAATCCCGATGGCGCCCCCCATCGCTACGAGGTGGACATGCGGCGCTGTCCGGACTGGCGGGGCGAGGTGGAGGCGCTCGCCTTGCGGCCATCCGATGTGGCAGGCGCTAGCGCGCATGTCCGGTCGCTTCGCCCACTGCGCGCGGACGAATGCGCCCCCATGCTGCACGCATCCGCTCTGCGCCCTCAGAGGGGGTGGCTGGCGGCAGGCGAGAGCGTCGCGGGCGAGTGGTTGCTGCGCAATGACGGACCGACGAGACTATTGATGCGCCTGGACCTCCGGGCCATAGGCGGCGAGTCAGAGCTGCTCACGCCACCCGAAGTGAACCTCGCGCCCGGCGAGGAGCACATCGCCCGGTGGAGAGCGACCGCGGACGACGGCGAGTCGGTCCGAGTCGCTGCGTCGGTGGCGGGCAACGGCACGAGAAGGACGAGGGCCTGCGAGCTTCGCGTGGCGGAGGCCGCCGGGGCCTTCGGGCGCGCCATCGATTCCCTGACGCGCGCGGGCTTCCCGAGAGCGATGGACTTCCGGCATCTCGGCCCCGGTAGCGCATCGGTCCACGGGCACAACCAGGTGCTACTGGTCGACCTCATCGGCGAGAAGATCGCCGCCGCCAGAGACTTCAAGCGCCGATTTCCCGACCGACTGGTGCTGATGCAGGTCAACGATGAGCCGAACGGGACATGGGGGAGCTGGTTCACTGTCACGAGCGGGTTCGCTCTCAAGGAGGGCCTCCGTCATCGGCCCGATGTCTTCCCGTCCGAGACCTGGCCCGGACACTGGCTGATGTCCGCGGGCGGGACCTTGCGGTCAGCCATATCGGACTCGCAGGCTGCGCTGACCGTCGACGTGGACCACGCGGAGCGCTTCGAGAAGAAACGCTTCGGCAAGCCCGTCCTGCCGGACGTGCTCATCTACGCCCGGCCAGGCGACATACCGGACTTCACGCGCGCCAACTACGCCACGGTAACCGCTGTTGATGCAGACGCCGGCACGGTCACGCTGGAGCGCTGGCCGGAACGAGAGGCCCGCCCGTGGCTCGCCTTCGAGGCCGGGGAGGCTTACGTCGCGCCCTCGTGTGGGGACATCTACGGCATGCTCGGCAAGACGCTGAAGACATGGCTCCCGAACCTCACCAAGCACTGCCCCCGCCATCCCGAGACCGGCCTCACCGCCGCCGAGGCCTGGGCCGAGCACTTTGCCACTCTCTGGCGTGACAGAATCGCCGCCGGCGACGGCCCCGTGCCCGACGGCTACCAGTTCGACTGGGCCACCTTCGAGGCCCACAACCCCAGCGCAGACTGCGACAACGACGGCGCCGCAGACGGATGCGAGCTGAACGGGGTCAGCTACTGGGCGCTTGGCATGCACGATTTCTTCGTCAACCTGCGCGCGAAGCTCGGCGACGAGGTGTTGCTGCTGGCTGATTCGGGCAGCCCCAACTCCCCGAGGGGCTTCGACGTGCTGAATGGCTCCGAGAATGAGGAGTTTCCGGCCTTCGGGGACTATCGGCTGCTCTCGGCGCAACTTGACCTGCACCTATACTGGTGCCGGGAGGCGCGCGAGCCGAGAATCTCCTACCTCCAGAGCCGCTTCCCGTGCGAACTCTACGGCGCCGACCGCGTAGGCACCGACAAGTACCGCCCATCGAGTCGCCTGCGCATGAACGCCGCCGCGGCGTGCATGGGCTTTGGCGTCCACACCTACCGCGACGGACTCCCGGAGGAGGTGTCATGCATCGTCGAAGGCGGCGGCGACGTGGAATTCGACCTCGACGAGCACCATGCCGGAGACGAGGGCGGATACGGGTGGCTCGGACTTCCAGTGGAGGAGCCTCGCCGGATCGATGTGGCTGGTGAGGAGCTGCTGACAGTCGACGCGGCGGGGTGGGAGCTCGCCCAGGAGGGCCACGACGCGGACGCGGAGACGAGCGCTGTCGAGCACACGTTCGGCGACGACGCCCCGACCAGCGCCCGCGAAGCCGACGTAACTGGCCTGAGCCCAGTCAGCGATCCGGCCGCCGGGCTTGGGGGATGGACGGGGCACAGACTCCGGCGCATGTGGGCGGCGCGGTTGCTCTCCCCGCCCGTCGGTCCGACGGTCGAATCGGGGGAGGAGGTCGTCCTGACCATGTGGCTCGACGCCGACCCCCAAAACGATGACATCGAGGGCGAGCGGTATGCCGCGTTCCCGCGGGAGGTCGGCTTCCGGCTGGAGCAAGGCGACGCCCTGGGCCCCATGCAGACAGTACTGGCAGGGCCCAAACCCAGGCGCCTGGATCTCACCCTCACGGCGCCCGCGACGGGGCACCCTCGGTTGGCCGTCGGCGTCGGCTGCGAACTCGGGCCCGTGTGGGTCGGTGGCGTCCGACTGCGCCGGGGCTGCGCCGAGGTGCTAGCGCGACGCTTCGAGGCCGGCGCCATCCTGATGAACGGTTCTCAGAGCGCTGCCTGGGAGTTCGACTTGCCGGCGCTGTTCCCGGACATGGAGCTTCGCCGCATCCGCGGCAGCCAGTCGCCCCAAGTCAACACCGGCGAGGCGCTCGGCGGCAGCCTAAGGCTCGGGCCGTTGGACGGCGCGTTCCTGCGAGCCGAGGGGCCATGACTCACTTGGTTGGGAACGGGAGGTCATCCGTGCGGAACGGGCTGGCGGGGAGGCCGTCGAGGTTGTAGAGGTTGGCCTCGATGGGATGCTGGGAGTTCTCGGCGTAGCGCGTGTCGATCTGCTTGCGCAGCCAGACTTCAGGCTCGGGCTGGCCCTTCGATTCCTCCGCTAACGCATCGAGAGCCGCGTTGACCTCGGTCATATCGGCGGGATAATTCGTCCAGGCGTAGCGGACGTGCGCGGGATCGGGCACGTCCGGGCTGGAGACGACCACCGTGTCGCCGTCAATGTGAGCATTCGCCGGGACGAACTGGCCATCCGCGCCGCAGATCTCAAACTGCATCAGAGCCGCGCCCCCCATCACCTTCAGCCCAGCGCCGACGTGATCGAAGTGGACAATGACGCGCCCTCCGCCGACCTCATGGCGCGAGTAGATGGGCCCCGAGTAGACGATGTCCTCGCCATAGGCGATCGCGCGCGCCGCGAGGGCGAGACGCTCGCCGAACTCATCCTTGTGGGTGGAGTGGATGTTGCCCACTGCGCCGCATTCGGGCGCAACGACCATGCCCGTATTTGGAACGGCTTGCCAGATGCGGAGTTGGGACTCGCGGAAGTACGCCCAGACCTGGTCCCTCGGATCCCAGGGCGCGCGCGGATGGAATGGCGGGAGCTGGCAGATCAGAAACGGCATGTCCGGGCGCTCGAAGTCGCGACGCCACTGCGCGATGAGAGCGGGCAGGAGCGTGCTGTGCTGAGCGGGCTTGGCCGCGTTGCCCTCGCCCTGGTACCAGATGACGCCCCTGACGGCGAAGGGGATGACCTTGGTGATGATTCCCTCGTACCAGCGGGTGGGCTGGAAGTCGGGATTGCCACCATAGTCAGTCCCGTCCATCGTGATCTTCTGCTCATGGGCGGGATCGGCGTTGTACGCGTCCAGCGTCTCCTTGCTCATCCACGATTCGGCCCACGTCGCGCCGACGGATGTGTCGACGATCGCGATGGGCACGCCCGGATAGGCCTCGGCAAGGTCGCGCGCGAAGTAGTCGGCGATGGCGCTGGTGCCCATCGCTCGCGCGTAGTCGAGCTTGTCCCACTGGTCGGCGCGGAGGGCTATCGCGGCCCGGAAGACCTTCACGTGCTCGAGCGCATCGAAGGCCTCCTTGTGCTCCCCGTGGTTGCTCATCATCTGGAGCGGATACCACATGTTCGACTGCCCCGCGGCCACCCACACCTCGCCGACCAGGACGTCGCTGATCCGCAGGACCTCATCGCCTGACTGGATGGTCATCACGCGAGGCTCGGTGCTGACGTCCAGCGGGCCGAGGTCAACCCGCCAGCGCCCGTCCGCATCAGCCTCCGCGCGGACTTCCTCGCCAGCGAACCGGACCGAGACTTCAACGCCCGGCGGAGCGCTGCCCCAGATGGGCACGCGCATGCGAGACTGCAGGATCATGCCATCGGAGATGATAGCCGGCAGCGACAGTTCGGCGCACGCGACGCGTGGTGCGGCCAGGCAGATGAGCATGGTGAGCATGGGTCACTCCTTGAACTTCGCGCCGTGTTCAATGAGCAGCGCCCGGATCTCGCCTGTCGTGGCGGCGGACAGCGGAGTGTCACCGTCGTCGCAGATCGTGTTGACGCCAGCTCCTTGGGCGACCAGGTACTCCACAGCGTCGAGGTCTCCATTCAGCACAGCGATGTAAAGCGGAGTCCAGCCGTAGTCGTCGACCACGTTGACATCGGCGCCTTGGACAGCCAGGTACCGCACCATGTCGACGTGCTCTCTTCCTGCAGCCAGGTGCAGTGCGGCCACGCCATCATGGTCACCCGCGTTGACATCGGCGCCCTGCTCGACGAGGTACCGCACCATGTCGAGGTGGCCATCGTGGGCAGCGAAGTACAGCGGGGTTTCGCCATCACGGGAGCTGGCGGCAACATCGACACCCATATTGAGGAGGGCCGCGACCTCCGGCACATGGCCTTCAAAGGCGGCCTTCCGGAGATCCTCATCGTAGGCCCCACGGCTCACGTTCCATTTCCGCACGACACCAGCCGAAACCGCCCCGAGCGCTGCTACGATCAGTATCGCGCCCAACACCAACGCCACTGCCTTCCGCTTGGTCATCCACCGGCCTCCCCGTTCCTCATCCGTCATCGCTGCGCTGTTCGCCGCCAACTCCTTCGCCTCGGGGCCGTCGGGACCTGCGGACATCGCGCCCATTCGGCCCGAGGAGGAGAGGCGTGTCGCGCGCGGCGAAACACCATCCATCGCCCCGAGTTCGCGCGATTCTGATGGTCCCAGGGAGGCGGCAATGCCCCGCAAGCAAGACATCCTGTTCCTCAGCGACGCGCCGGGAGGCCCGGTGGGGGTAGACCTCGATATCCTCTATCCCGGCCGCGTGGCGAAGCTCGATTTCACCAAAGACGCGCATGGCATAGACGTGCTGGCGGGCTTCAAGCACGTCATCACGCTGGTAAGCTGGGGAGTCAACCTGCCCAAGCTGGACTACCGGGCCGTTCGCCGCTTCGCCCGATCGGGCGGCCAGGTGGTCTCATGCCTCCTCGAATACGCGCGCGATCGGAAGCTCCACTTCAGCAAGACCCACGTCGGCGACCGCGTCCGCCCGGCCATGCGCATCGAAGTAGAAGACGACGTCACGCGTGGCTACTCAGTGGGCGATACGATCGGGTGGTTCGGCACGGTCTCTAGCGCGCCGGACACCTCCTACGAGAACCAGATGCTCCAACGACAGGTCATGGGCGTGAGCGAGTCCGAAAAGGTCAGCATCCTGGCGACCTCCACCCTCAACGGCGGCGCTGTGATGGTTGAGGAGCAGGTAGGCAAGGGTCGCATCCTCGCGCTCGACCTCCTCTCCCCCATCCGCCCGTTCTTCAACTCGCATGGCAGCACGAACAAGTACCTGTTCATCGGCAACCTCATCGGCGGCTCCGTCCGGTATGGGAAGCACTACCCGGAGCGACTGAGCTACGACGATTTCGTCCAGGCCATGCATGCGCTCGCCGACCAGCATCCTGACCTCACGCTGACCCCCGAGGGCCCATGCAGCGATGGGCGCGAGATGTGGTCCTTCGGCATCGGCGATGAATCTGCCCCGACGATCTACGCGGGCGGAGCGATCCACGGGTGGGAGTGGGAGAACGCCTTCGGACTGCTTCGGCTGACCGAGCTTCTCTGCCAGGATCCGAAGTTCGACGGCTGGGACGCCTCGCGACTGCACTTCCGCATCGTGCCGATCCAGAACCCCTATGGCTACGACCACTTCGTCCGGCAGAACGCGCGCGGGGTCGATCTGAATCGGAACTTCGACGCGGGATGGGACGAGCTTGCCGAGGTGCAGGACGTCGTGACACCATGGGACTACAACTACAAGGGCGCGCGGCCGGCATCCGAGCGCGAGACCCAGGTCGTGCAGGCCATCATCGATCGGGACGCCCCTCGGTGCGCGATGGACTTCCACACGGCGGACTACGTGATGCTGCTCCCGTATAAGGGCGATGAGAAGCTGTTGATGGGTGTCCACCGGGCGATCGGCCGAAGGCTGGCGGACCGGTACATCTGCCAGCGGCCATACGGCGGCCCGTACCAGCAAGTCAACATGGACGAGACCATGGATCACGACGCCCCCCTCCCGTACCTGATCGACTACGCGGCGGGGCAGGGCTGTCCGGCGGCGTTTCTCATCGAGATGTCGGGGAACCGGGATGAGACGCACGCGTTGGTGATGAACACAGACACGGTCGTCGAGATATGCATGGCCGCCGCAAGGCAGTGCGTGCGGTGGAAGCCTCAAAGCGGCTAGCCGCTCGACGCGCCGGCTGTAGGATTCCGCCTAAGATGAGCGACTGGACACTGGCGGAGGTGTGGGCCCGGTGGCTCAGGACCGCACGCGCTAGAGGAGTATTGGTGGTCATGGGAGAGAGAACCGGTCTGACTGTCTTGATGCTCGTGGCGCTTGTGGGGTGCCAGCCGAAACTCCCGTCCCAGGGGGATGAGACACGGACGGAGAAGCGAGCTGCTGATGCTGCCGGCGACTCGGAAGCGGAAGATCGCGTGGAGATCGTGGAGCTAGAACAGGTGTCCGATGAGCCTCTCACGCTGGACCCGCCTCACTTCGTCACTACCACTCAGTCGGGAGAGGCCAGGCAGATGCCGGTGGTCATGGCGCGCGAGGTCTACCAGGTGCGTGCGCAAATCAAGACGGAGGACGATGTCAAGGAATGGTCGGGAAGGCTGCGGTGTTTCAACCTGCGATCTACCGATCCAGAGATGCCGTACTCCTATTCCTTCTGGGCGCCTTACATCCTGGGGATGCACGAAACGTACCAGACCGCCAGCGGAGCCTGGCCGGGAGACGACCTGCGGCTATTCAGCCTTGGGGGCAATGAGAAGACCCTCGTAGGTGGCAAAGAGTTCATATGGTGGATGGACGTGTCGCAGCCCAACGAGAAGACCGCGACACTGAAGGGATACCTGCTCAACCTGCACGTCAACCCACCTCAGCCGCACCGTTTCGTGGAGACCGCGATGGAGGGTCGGTTCTTGGGCCATGGCCCGGACAGGCACAGATACGTCCCGGTTACAGCCATTCTCGGACTGTGGCCCTTCGCGCGCCACAGCGGGCCGGCACGCATCACGCTGGAGGAGGTATCCAGAAACGGAGACGGCCACCTCGTCGTCGGAGTCACTGGGATCAAGTCGGACAAGCTGTACACGCTGATCTTCGACGGGAAGAGCTGGCGTACCGAGTAGCCCGCCCGCTCAACAGGTAATCGGGTCTTGACGACGAATGGCCTCGGCAACCCTCTCAGATGAGGAGCGCCGAGGCCATGTTGTGTTCTGCCATGGCATTGTGTGGGGTCGCGACTGTCTGATGAGGCCGGAACGCCGATGAGCTATCGCGGGCGGCGGAAGCCGTGGAGCACGGGGCTGTTGGGAAAGCCACACCAAACAGGGGACAGTCCTGCGCAGCCGCTTGGACAGTCCCGAACGGAGCGACGGCTTCCTTAGCGGCCGCGCATCGAAACACGGAGGCAACGACAAGTGGCGAAGTACAAGGCGGTCATCGTAGGCGCGGGTCGCATGGCGGGGACCATTGACGACGAGACGGTGGATTACGACGCGTGCGGGGTGCCCTACTCTCATGCCGCGGGCTATGCCGCCGTGCCCGAGATCGAGTTGGCGGCCTTCGCCGATCTCGATCCGGCGAAGGTCGAGAACCTGCAGCAGCGCTATGGCGTCGCCGGCGGGTACCAGGACTACCAAGAGATGATCGAGCGCGAGAAGCCCGACATCGTCAGCATCGCCACGCCGGCAACGCACCACTGCGAGGCGGTGCTGTTCGCCGCCGAGCACGGGGCGCGGGCGATCTACTGCGAGAAGGCCCTCTGCTGCTCGCTGGCCGAGGCTGACAGAATGGTCGCCGCGGTTGAGAGCCGGGGCATCAAGTTCAACACCGGCACCCTCAGGCGCTGGGCGGTGGGCATGGAGACGCTGCGCGACATGATCGAGCGCGGCGAGTTGGGACAACTCCAGACGGTCATCACCTACAGCGTCGGTGGCATGCTGCACTCGGCTAGCCATTTCTTCGACCTGATGCTGTACCTGGCCGGCGACCCGGATCTCCACTGGATCCAGGGCACGGTGACCAACTCTGACTTCGACCCAGAGCCCGAGCGGTGGGATGAGGACCTCTCGGGGATCGGGCAGGTGCGATTCAGCAACGGGGTGATGTGTCATCTGCTGAGCACCGGCATGTGGGCGGAGTTCGCGGCGGTCGGCTCCGAGGGGGCGGTGGACATCATGAACAACGGGGTGGAGTTCGCCCTGCGCCGCCGCCAGCCGGTCGACGGCGGGCGACATTTCGAGTACAAATCGGCGCCGTTCCCACCGTACGAGCGGACCAGTCCCACGGTGCGGTTGATCCAGGACCTGGTACAGGCCCTGGACACCGACGGCGAGACGCGCCAGGGAATCCGCCGGGCGGTCAACACCGCCGAGATCGCCTTCGGGATCATCGAATCTCATCGCCAGGGCGGCGCGCGCGTGGACCTGCCGCTGGCGCGCCGCGACTACTGGATGCACTCGCATTAGACATCACCAGGGGAGCGCTCATGAAACTGCGAGTCCTGACATTCGTTGCATGCGTGGCCTGTGGAGGAGGCATGGCTATGGGCGCCCGTGATGCCCCCGAGACGTTGATGATCGCCGATTTCGAGGACCCCGGCGTGCTCGACCGGATGATAGCGAACGACGGGGTCTCGATCTCGCTGAGCGATGAGGACGCGGCGTCGGGGGAGCACAGTCTGGAGGTCCGCGTCGAGCGATTCTCGTCGCACGGGAACAAGTGGCCAGACGTCTTCCTCATTGACAGGTACTTCACCACCCCGATCGACCTCACGCGGCACTCGCGGCTGACCACCATCGTCCGCAACGTGACCGAAGGCCTGGCCACGGTCCGCATCACGCTGTCCAGCAAGCCGTACAATGATGGCGGACGCAACCTCGAGGGCGACGGTTTCGTCATCCCCGGTGGCTCGACGATGGTCTGCGGTCTGCCCACCTCGCTCTTCAGGCGTTCCATGAACGACCCCTCGTCCGTGCAGGGACTGATGTTCGTGTTCCCCGCCAACGAGACCGAAGCCATCTACCGGATCGACGCGATCCAGGCCGTCTACGAGCCGGCCGAGGGCTCGCCCGCCGAGAAGCTGACGGCGGACGCGGACGCTCTGCTGCAACAGATTCAGGGCTTGGACGCGAAGGTCGATTGGGACGGCGTGCCCGCCGATAGAGCGCCCGCGCTTCGTCAACGCATCCCGGAGCTGGCTAAGGCGGTGACTGACGTGCAGACGCGCTCGGACCTCGCCGAGGTCGAGGGATGGCAGGGCGAGTTCAACCAGAACCGGGACACGCTCGACGCGACCGCCCGCCAGCTTGGTGAATTCGCGCTCGCCGACAAGACGGGGTTCCATCTCTGGCAGCGTCCGCGCTACACCTACGCGCGCCGCAACGCGCTTCCCAGCTTCTCTAGCCCGCCACTGGAGCGCATCGACGTCGAGATGGCTCGGAATGAGTTCCGGGACGCGAGCTGGATGGTCACGGCTTGCGACGGGGACGCCGAACTTGACGTGCAAGTGGAGTCTGACGAGGCGGACCTGACAGACGCGGTTCAACTCCGCTGGTCGGAGTTCGTCACGCCCGCCGACGGCGAGGAGTACGCTGACGTTCTCGTGCCCGTGGAAGGCCCGCTGGCGATCCCGCAAGGCGAGAGCCGCGAGCTGTGGCTGACCTTCGATACTCGTTGGCACAACCTCAACGCGGGCCGCCATTCACTGAGCCTCGAATTCCGCGACCTCGCTAGCGGGGCGAGCCAAACCGTGCCGGTGGAGCTGACCGTCTGGGCGTTTGAGCTGCCATCGTACGACTTGCTCCCCAACAACGCGTACGTGGAGTACCACAACTCCGAGATCGGCGCTGAGGTGCCTGACGACGGCGTCCGACACATGAAAATGTACGGGACGAACATGGTCTACGTCTACCCGCACGAACTCCCGTGGCCTGTCGAGGTCGACGAGGCTCTCAGCATCACCACCTTCGATGCCACCACGCTGGTGAACCGAATCGAACCCATCCAGGAGGCCTGGGACGCGGCCCCCGGCGACGACCGGCTGAGGTGGGTCTTCGCCCTCACGGGAGCCCCGGAACGCTTGCTCGAAGACGATTCGGTGGTCTTCCTGTCGAGCCAGTGGAAGGGCGTCCTGGCGCAGTGGCTGGGGCGCTTCAAGGACCTCATGGAGTCGCTGGGCATCGCCGAAGGCGACTGGATGTTCGTGCTGGCCGACGAGTCGAGCGAATCCGTCCTGCTCACCTATGAGATCCCCTTCGCCGAGATGATCAAGGACATCGACAGGCAGATCATCCTGAGCTGCAACGCGAGCCAGGTCATCAACGATACGGCGATGGCCGCTCGCTTCTTCCAGGCTTTTGATGTCCTCCAGCCCTGCCTGGACTCGCTCAAGCCATCACCCGCCCTGCGCGAGTGGATGGGCGTCAACCGCAGGCCGCTCTGGACGTACCGGTGCCAGTCCATGGCCGGGCTGGACAAGAACCTGTACGACTACTACCGGGTCTACGCGTGGGAGAACATCAAGTACGGCATCAGTGGCACGGGTATATGGACCTACTGCGCGCAGGGCGACAGCGCGTGGGGCGAGTCCAAGCGCAGCCTTGCCTACAACCTCGTCTTTAAGCATCGCGACAAGTCCGAAGTCGTGCACTCCCGGCGATACGAGTTCTATCGCGAGGGGCTCGACGATTACCGCTACGTCCAAGCCCTGCTGGCAGCTAGCCAAGACAAGGGCCCGAAGGCCGAGCGGGCCGCGGCGGAGCTGGTCGACGAGGCCATCGCGGATATCACCGCGGACGTGGGCGATGTGACGCGAGGCGAGAAGTGGCGCGCGCGGATTGCGGAGCGCATCCTGAAGCTACAAACCCGGAGGTGAGAGGGAATGTCACGATATCGCGTGGGCCTGATCGGGACCGGACGTATCGGCAGCGAGTTCGAGGATGGCTCCGATGAGCATCCCGTCAGCATCGCCGGGGCATTCAGCGCGCTCCCCGAGTGCGACCTCGTCGCCGGCTGCAATCGAGGCAAGGAACGTCTCGAGCGTTTCGGCAAGCGTTGGGACGTGCCCGCCCTCTACCACGATTGCCAGGAGATGCTCGCGCGCGAGCGCCTGGACATCGTGGCCATCGCCACGCCGCCGGGACTGCACCGCGATCAGGTCATCGCCGCCGCCGAAGCCGGCGTGAAGGGCATCTTCTGTGAGAAGCCCATGGGGCTCTCCCTCGGCGAGTGTGACGACATGATCGCGGCCTGCCGACAGCATGGGTGTCATCTACTGGTGAACTGCTCCCGCCGCTGGTCGGGCATCTTCGAGGCCGTCCGGCGCGACGCGGCCGCCGGCCGATGGGGCCGATTGCTGCATCTCGTCGGCTACTGCCAGGGCTGCAAGCCCCTGCCCGAGTGGGAAGCCGACCACGAAGGCCCCATGCTGCACGACGCCGTGCACATGTATGACATCATGCGCTTCTTCGCCGGTGGGGTGCAGTGGGTTCTGGGCACGGCCGAGCGCCGCCATCGCCACGACATCCGCACGGAGGACACCGCCCTCGGGATCATCCAATTCGACTCCGGCGTTCAGGGCGTCGCCATCGTAGATGAACTGACCGAGCACTCGCTGTTCAAACTCGAACTGCACTTCGAGCGAGGCCTCGTGACGCTCGGCAGCGGGCAAACGGTCGAGAAGGCGGTCCCAATCGAGGACGTCGGGGAGGACTGGTGGGCGTCTCTGAGCGATGACACGCTACCCGAACCGGCCTGGGAGGGGACGCCCATTCTGAACGCGGCGCAAGACCTCGTCCGCTGCGTGAAAGACGGCGGCGATCCCCGCTGCGCAGGCGAGGACGGGCGCGCTGCTATTGAGGTCATCGCGGGCTTCTACGAGTCCGAGCGTCGCGGGCACGAGAAGGTCGCCTTCCCCCTGGATGAGCCCCGGCCCATGCTTGAGGTGATGAAGAGCGAGGGTCTCTACTGACGTCTGGCGGACTCACCGAATGATGACCTGATGCAGCAGGATACCGGCCACGCAACCGACCAGTGCCACGAATTGCGGCTTGCTGCCCTCGCCGATCCGGACAAGCAAGCTGAGCGTGCAGCCGGATGCGAGAAAGTAACCGACGCCTTGAAGGACGCCGCCCACGAAGACGAATACGTCAACCGGCACGACGTCGTGGGCGGGCCCGATGAGATGGACGAGCGGGAAGACGGCCATGGCGGCAAGAACGCCCACAGCCTTCTCCCACCTTCGCATCGCGAACAGCTCCACGAACGCGCCGAAGACGCAGAACCCGTAGCGCTGCGCGAACACGCCGATCGCCAGGCCGATTGCAAAGACGCACGTGAGGGTCATCGCGATGTCCTCATCATGACGAACACGCCGGCCCAGATCCCAATGCCGATGCCAAGCAGGACGAGGAAGCTCCCGGGGATCAACGCCGGCGCGCCGCTGAGGGTGTGCCTGACCAGGCACCCCTGAGCCATCGAGATTCCGATCCCCATCAACACGCCGCCGGCCGCAGCCTGGAGCGCCTTACGCTTGGGCAGAGCGATGGACCAGGACCTCGCCACCGCCAACTCGCCGGAGCGCCACGCCGCCAAGGCCGACCCGGCGACTATGCCCAGCGCCAGGATCATCATCGCGACGATCGACGGCGAGAGCCTCTCCCCCATGATCGACAGCGCTACCCCGACCGATAGCCCTCCCGGGAAGATGCCGAACGGACCACCATCAATCCCGAAGGTGGCCGCATAGTGCGCCAGATTCAACGCGCCGATGGCAACGCCAACGATTGCAGCCGCGGCCCACGGCTTGATCCTGTCCACGAATGCACCTCACGCGCGGGCGCCCGATGTGTCTCAGTCGAGCGACCGTATCGCTGACAGCCCTTCGCGCGGGGATGCGGCACATCCTGCTGCCGCGCCGGTTGCAGGAATGGCGCGCCGACGCGACCAAGGTGGCGGCATGGCAGCGGACCATGCGATCCGCCCGGGGCACCCATGGGCAGGCGCTCGTGGGGCGATGATGAGGCCGAGCGCCGAGGGTTGAGCCGCTCGGAGAGGGAGATCTGGAATTGAGCACGCCTGACCACGCCCTACCGAGAGTCAGAGACGCGCGACGACGCACCTGGCCCGCGGTGATTCTGTGCCTTCTGTCCGCGGCGACCCTATCATCTTGCGTGCGGTCGCCAAGTACTGAAGCGGAGGCGGCGTTCTCTCAGTCGGGCTGGCTCGTCACGAAGATCAAGGAAGGGCCCTGGAAGGCCGCCGCGGTTGGCGACGGAGAGCACGCGTGGGCATGGAAGCCCAATGAGAAGGGCATCTGGCTGGTCGATTCATCAGGGGATTTCGCCAACGAAACGCCGCTCTTGCCCAATGTAGCGCCCGGGGCCAGGGTCGCCTCCGTTGCGAGTGGCCAACGTGCGCTCGTAATCCTCGAAGCCGACTATGAGGGGGGAAAGTGAATCAGCCGGCGAGAGTATTCCGGATTGGACTCGCGGCGGACAGCCCGTCACCGCAGTCTCCGCTCTTGGATGAGCCCGAACTGCTCTCGGACAGGTACGATAGGGTCCGCACACACCAGACAGCCGAGGGCGTCTGGTTTCATGGTTATTCGTATTTGGGGTCTGGCGGCATGGAGTTTTGGGGGGCCAACGACTTCTACTTTCTCACGGCTGACATGACTGTCGTGGAGCCCGTCTGTACGGAGGACCTCCTTCTGAATGCGGATGTACAGTCGGTTGGCTCGGTGTTGGTAACAGCAAGTCTTGACGATGGTGGTGTCCTCTGCTGCCATGTCGTTGACAGGCGGGCGGGCGTAGTGCCAGTCCCGGTCGCGTCGAGCGTCGGGGCGGAGACATCGTTTCCAAAGATCCTACCTGGGCCCGATGGCTCGGGGTTCTGGCTGACATCGCCAGGGAACCCCATCTATTATATCGACCCAGACGCCGCCGTAGACAGTCACCACGCCGGGATCCCATTCTCTCCGGCCAGGTTTGAGGGGTTTGAGCCAACGCACGTCCGTCCAGTCGGACCCGCGACGGCAATTGGATACGGAAGCCACGGGAATCGACGTGGTGTCTTCCGGCTCAACGGAATGAACGAGTCCGTCGAACTCATCCGTTCGCTGAGGGAACTGGACATCATCGATTTCTACATTCTCGATGAGAACAGATACTTGGCGAAGGTCAGTCGGGATGGTGGAGGCGGGAACGCTACTGTCTATGTTCATTCGGATGAAGATGAAACAGCGTTCGGAGGCCCTGATAGTCTGCCGATACACATCAGACATTTCTATCCACCATTTGGTCCATATGACCTTCACAATAGGATGTTTCTGTCTGCAGACGATCATTCGTTTATTGCTGTTGAAGGAGGCGCGGTATTCCTAATTGAGACTGAAACGGACCCGAGCGGCATTCTACTATCCAGACGGGATAGAGCTGTGGGCCTTCGGCCGCCGCTCGTACCAGATCGCGACGTTCGCCTCTGGCTGATCAACTCGGGGTCAGGTTCCCTGCTGCGTGGTGTCTCCGTGTGGGACCGCGAGCAGGCAGAGGTGGTGAATTCAGACCGGCCTCTGCTCGGTCGCGAACCCGATGTGCCCACGATAGTCCCCTTTGGCGACGGGCGTCACGCTCTTGGTTACTCGGAATATGTGAATGACCGAGAGGACGACCTGTTCTTCATCGACATGAAAGCCACGCCCCCCGCGCCGGACCTCAAGCTTGGGGGCAGCAATCTCGTCGCCGACCCGGGGCCGGACGGCCCGTTGGCCTTTGATCCGCATAGCGACCCAGTCCGCCTGACGTTTGGCATGGAGTCTCTGCCCGGCCGACTGGGTGACCAGGCGACAATTCAGGTTGTGCTGACCGACAAGGCTGGGCACTACCAGCGCAAGTGGGTGACACAGCCATTGACGGCGGATGTGGATGAGTACGAGGTCGGCCGGGCTGCGGCTGCGTCCGAACAGGATCGCGAGCCCTACAATAACTACGGGAGCCAGTGCACGGTGGAGGCCACCCTTTCCGACTCACTCGGAACCGCCGTCACCTGGACATGGGATAATGTGGTCTTCCGTGAGCCCATCCCGTTGCTCGACCGCCACTGGTTCCGCTCCGTGCTGGCATTCGTTTTCATTTGCGCTCTCGTGTGGGTTGGCAAGTGCTTCCCCGGCGGCCCGCAGACCATCGCGCGCGTGGGTGTCTACGTTGCTTCCACAGCATCCATGGCGTCGCCCTGGGTGGGGAAAGACCTCCTGGACCCCACTGTCCTCGTAGGCTTGCTCGTAGCCTCGTTCCTCCTGGGAGCAGTCACCGGGCTGCTGTCGCCCAGGATGTTCCGAGAGCTTGAGTCCCTCGAGCCCTTCCGGTACTGTGCGCGCGTGGCTGCCACGATTCCCGGAGTCCGAAGGAGGCTATTCGCGGGGTACGTGACGAGGTTGCTCGATCGGCTCGAGAGGGAGCGAGAGAAGGCCAACGGAGAAACCTACATCCCGCTTCCGTTCACAGTTGGCGACGCGCACAACACGGAGATGGCGCCCGATGCAGACTCCCCTGCCGATCAACTGTGCAAGGCCGTATCCGCCCGAGAGGCAGACGAACGGACGAACCTCATCATCGAGGCGCCCGGAGGCCGGGGTAAGAGCGCGTTACTGAGAGAGGTCGTGAGGTTGGCTGTGGTGGAGTTCAGCGCCGATCCGCGGCGCCCCATCCCCGTGTTCTGTGACGGAGATGGGGATACCCTATTCGACCGCGCGGCGGAGTCGTTAGGACGAGACGGCTTCTCTAGCGAGCTTCTGCGCTCCCTCGCCAAGTCCGGAGCGTTCTTCTTCGTCCTGGACGGATTGTCCGAATCAACCGTAACGGCCAACACTCTCCGCCAACACGTTGCTGCGTACGATATAAGCGCGTCAATGCTCCTGTCCACGCGGCCTAGCGATGCTCACCTTCGGGCCGTCGAGCAAGCCGCGTCGGCGTGGGTCGTGGTGGAGCCGGAACGGCTGTCCGATGACACGCTGGATGATTTCGTTCAGGGCTACACGGACTCGGCGGGAGTCCTGAGCCCCGAAGTCAAGGATGCGTGCCGGGACGAGGATGGCACGTATCTGCCGATACTCATCCGGCTGGCAATTCTGGCGGACGGACAGGGCATGCGATCGATCAGGGATGTCTACTCCGCGTCCATCAACCAGATCCTGAGTGAGAGGGCACTCAGTGCGGATTCCGCCGTGCAGCTCTGCCGGGACACTTACTGGGCAACAGGCGACCGGCGCCTCCGGTTCGCCAACGCGACGCACGAAAGAAGAGCCGTTCTGCGCGACCTCATGGGAGCCGATCTGGTCGTTCCCGCAGAGACAAACCGGGCCGACGCCGACAATCCCCACACGGTCAGGTTCTTTCACGACTCGATCCAGAGCTACCTGACCGCGGTGGGACTGACCGGGGAACCCCAGTGGCGGGACGAGTTGCTCGAAGCTGCAGGACACCCGCGGTTCGACGCAGACAGCACGGGCGTGACCGAGCTCTTCCGCATGTGTTTCCACACGTTCGACTCGCAGCCTACGCTCCGAAAGCACCTCCTAGATTCCCTGCTGGGCTTCTCCACGGACTTCGCGGGCGCGCTGAATCGTGATTGGGTAGTCAGAGCAGCAAACCTGCCGGACCTCGCGGATAGCCTGCCGCCAGACATGGCGGGAGGGCTGGCCCTGGCGCAAGCCGCGAGAGAGTGTTTCGAGAACTCCGACATAAGGTACTTGGGGAGTCTGTACGCCCGCGTGGCGCGCCACATTTGGCCGAAAGTGGCCCCCCAGCCTCCCGTAGACGAGTCCGGTTCATGAACGCACGCGATTCCTCTGGCCCTGGTGAGGAACGATGATGCGATCCTCATCCCAACCCGATTCGCGACCGAATTCGCGAACCCGTAACGCGACAGACTATATCGGAGCGATGAGCACTCAATGAACAGCCCGCGAATCGCGCTCGTGACTGGGCTTCTCCTGACGGCGGCGCTCGTTCCCACGTCGGCATCCATCGGCGCCGAACGGAGCCTTGATGGCGTGTTGGAGCAAGCCGACCGGTGGGACACAAGCCAGGCGCCTCACATCGGCGTCGCCGTCGATTCAGACGTAACGCGCGACACGCCCCAGGCGCTGCGCATGACATGGCCCAAAGACCTCGGCGACATCGCGGGCACGGGCGTCCCGAACTCGCCGCAGGTGCCCACCGTCTGGTTTGAGCTGCCCGAGGATCTCGATCTGACCCAGTACACGCGGCTGCGCTTCTGGGGGAAGATCGACGGCACTCGCCACGGGCATTTGCACGTCGTGTTCAGCAACCAGGCCCTCATCTGGGGCGAGGGCGTTGAGAACCATATCAACAACACGCCCCTGGACGCAGGCGACTGGCGCGAGCACCAGGTCATTCTGGGGCACGTCGATCCCGCCGAGCGCGAGACGTATCGATGGCTTGGGATCGCATCGATCAACGTCGGCCGGCAGCCCGACGAAGCGCCTGAGATGCAAGTCTGGCTCGACGACTTCACGCTGACGGATGAGCCGCTCCGCAAGGCGCGCGGTTGGGACGCCGACCCCACGGTGGTCATCTGCAGCCAGCTTGGTTTCCGCCGATTCCATGAGAAGCTCGCGGTGGTAAACGGCGCGACCGACGCGGATACCTTCACCGTGAATCTCGGAAAGACCGGGCGGGAGGCGTTCCGGGGCGACCTGGCCATCGTCGAGAGCCCCATCGGTCGTTACAAGGTGGCGGATTTCACCCCACTCACCACCCCGGGCCGCTACGAGGTCCGCGTTGGGGACCTCAAGTCCCCCACGTTCGCCATCGGCGACGATGCCTACTCGCCGGGCATCGAGTTGCTCAGCGACTGGGTCTTCAACATGCGCTGCGGATGCAAGACCGATCTGCACGAGGCCTGTCACCTCGACGACGGCACGTTGGTCGACTACGAGGGCGATCCCGAGGACCGCAACGAGCGGAGCCGCCGCCACGTGGACGTGGTGGGCGGTTGGCATGACGCCGGAGACGTGCGCACTTACTACCGATACACCTACGAGGTCGCGTACCAGGCCCTGAGGGCCAGAGCGTCTGGCTGGCGCCGAGACCGCGATGGCGACGGCCGCGACGACCTGTTCGATTCCGCCGCGTGGGCCATGCAGCACCTCGCGAAGATCCAGCATCCCGATACGGGCGAACTCTACCCGAAGATCGAGGACTGGCCCGACTACCGGCGGGGCAACTACTGGTCGGACTGCCTGGTCGGCACCCCCGACGACCGTCACATCATGGTCCGGCCCGAAGACGTCGACGGCGTCGGACAGGCGTGCGCCTCGGCCGGGCTGTTCGCTCGCGGTTTCGGGGACACGCTCCCCGAGGTCGCCGACGCCGCGATGGCGGTTGCGGAGGACCGGTGGGCAGCTTGGTTTGATCCCGAGACCGGCCGGAAACAGTGGCGCGAGGAACCCATCCACGTCCACAGACACGGCTACCACATCGCCAAGTGGGGGCAGGGATCGCTGCAGTTGCATTTGGCTACGGGCAACTCCGCTTACCTTGAGTTTGCCCGTCTCTGCGCCGACACGATCATGGGCTACCAGCGCAAGGCGTTCTACCCCGGCGGCGATGAGCCGATGGGTGGCGAGATCTTCTCATGGCTCCGCACGCTCCCCGACCGCGACCTCCCCGAGGAGTACCTAGCCGACCTGATGCTCGAACTGCCCGATGATGATGACTACTACCGTTGGCGCGCGACGCTGGCGCGCTCGGCCGAGTGGTGGATGAAGCCGACGCGCCGGAACTGGGAGCCCTTCACCGTGCCTCACCTGGAGGTCCCCGCCGGGGAGTTCGGAGAGGACCACGTCGGCGTCCCCCTCGAGAGATCAGCCGACGACGAAGTCACGCGGTATCTCGTCCCAACCGCGGGAACGCTTCAGCTACCGGACACGGCCTTCGCCCTTCACCGCATCGCTCAGGCGCTGGGGGATGCTGAGTTGGAGCGTCTCGCGCGCGCTCAGGTTCAGTGGGCGGTGGGACACAATCCGTTCGGCATCTCGTGGGTCTGCGACCTGGGCGAAGACAGCATCAACCAGTTTTACTCATTCAGCCAAGGGCGGATGCCCGGTTGCGTCGCGGGCTTTGGCATCGGGCATAACGGCGTGCCCGGATGCGGCAGGCCGTATGGCGCCGAGCCAGTCACGATATGCGGCCTCCGGCTCATGCGCGCGATGATCGCGATCAGCCAGCCGGCGCGAATGGAACTGGCGATCAGCGATGGGGACGGGCCCTGGCGGGGTCGCGTCACAGTGAGATGGACGGAGACAGGGGAGCGCGTCTTCGCCGCAAGGACGGATCAACTGGGCCGCGTTCCCGAGTTCACTCTCGATGGCGGACAAGATTACGAGCTGGTGCTTGGCGATGTCGTGATCCCAATCTCGCCAATCAGCGGCACCGATCACGTCCGCGAGATCGACTTGCAGCGGATCGTTACCGTGGATGCGACGGGGCCCGCTTCCGTGACCTCGGGCGAGGGGTTTGCTGTGTCCGTGGTGGTGCGGAACGCTGGGCTCGGACCGGCCAGGATTGACTTCGCCGCCTACGCTGAGGATGCTACCTCGACGGAGACCGCCAAGCAACTCGACCTCGCGCCTGGCAAGGAGCAGACCATCGCCTGGCCATTCGTGGCGGGAGAGGCCGGGCGGCCTTACGTGGTCTTCATCGAGGCGGATGGCAACCGCGAGACCTGCCAGGCCGTGACCGGCGCAATCAGCGAGTAGTCGGCGGGGGCTCTGACAGGCGTCGGGCTTTGGTAGCAAGGGAAGGCTTGAGGAGACATGGGACTCCGCGAACGTTGGATCGACCTCGTCCATCGAGCAGCAACGGGAGCCAAGAAGACTCGGACGCTTCTCACGCCGATCGGAGCGGCGGTCTTCGGAGTGTTCACAGCGCTGTTTGCGTGCGCCGCGATCCTCGTTGACGGGCTGCTGCATCTGCCCCATCTGCTGCCAGAGAGCGTGAGACTGCCAGTGTCAATCCCTGTGATGGCGTTAGGGAGCGCGGTCATCGCTTGGTCTGCGTTTCACTTCCTGAGAGTGAAGGGAACGCCGGTCCCCTTCAATCCGCCCCCGAAACTGGTGACGACAGGGCCCTACCGGCACGCGAGGAACCCGATGCTCACGGGAGTATTCGTGTTCCTGTTCGGCCTGGGATTCGGAGTCAACTCCGTGTCGCTCGTATTCTTCTTCACGCCACTGTACGTGCTGGTTAACGTGTGGGAGTTGAAGCAGATCGAGGAGCCTGAACTTACCAAGCGTCTGGGCGATGAGTACGTCGAATACCATAGGCAGACCCCGATGTTCATCCCGGGATTCGGGCCGAAACCGAATCCCCGCGCCTAGCAAATCGGCCCAGCGCGCCGGAACGAAAGGGACCACAAGGACTTGCGCAACCGACTGATGACCATGGCGACGCTGATCCTCGCGCTGTGCGCGGCCGCTGTGATTGTCCGGGTCCACGACGCGGGAACGGGGTTCGAGTGCCCGGACGCCATCGTGTTAACACGTGACGAGACCTGGTCGCCCCCGCAGGACAGCCGCTGACGCCCTACCCAAACCACACGCCATATCGCAGGAACGGGCCTCCCAGAGCCGCACCCAGCGACCCCCAGATCGCCCCGGCGACCACGAAGTGACCCAACGCGAACCCCAGAAATCCGGGAAGCGCGCTGAGATAGGCTTTGTGCCCGCCATAGCGCAGCACGATCGACTTGATCGCCCATACGAAGAAGAACGGCCCCCAGAGCAACTCGCCATACGCGCAAGCCATGGCGTATCCCATCGGATGCAGAGGCGAGCCGAAGAACTTGGCGCGGAGCATGGTCAGCAACGTCAGCACGGCGCCACCCGAGAGAGTCGCGATGATGCGCGGCTGATCCGGCCCGACCGGCATCTGCGTATGCGTCCACAGGGCGGCGTACTGGGCTTGGGCTTCGCCCGAGCCCCATATCCCCCCACGCAGCCCGATCGCGCCGCTCCCGTAATAGGGGATCAGGTGGAAGTAGAACGAGCAGACGGCGCCGACGCCGATGGCGCCCAGCAGCAACCAGAGCACCGAGTTCCTGCGGATGCCCCCCTTCTCGCCCAGCGTGATCCCCTCGATGCCGTATCCGGACACCGTCGGGAAGTACCCCCTGGACATGAAGATGAAGAGGTTGAAGATGGTCGCGGAGCGATAGTCCGGGCCGGCGCCCACGTAGGCCGCCGAGCCCAGGCAGTACTTCACCGCCCGATGTGCCTGCCCGTAGGGGAAGGCCCACACCAGCGGCACCCCCGCCTCCGCGCGCAGGCGAGCGTAGACGACCGACACGCTCGTGAGCAGGCCGAGGTAGACGAGCGTCAGCCACAGAGACATCCCTGCGGCCCGGCAGAAAACCACCGCGCCGATGAATCCCAGCACTGCCCCGAGTGCCGGCCAGCGGCACGCCGCCGCATCGGGAGAGCGGGCGGCCTTCGCGCCGTGCAAGAGAGCGTGGACGCCATCGAGAATCGGGCCGCGTCCCTTCCAGAACAGGATCGCTCCGAGGACGGCGTACGCGCCGATGCCCTGCTCTTGAGCGAAGGGAGCGCCCGGCAGCCTTAGCCCCATGACTCCGCTGATCATCAGAGCCTGCAACTTGGAGAGCGCGTGGAAGAACCAGATCGAGAACGACAGTTCGGTGGATATCAGGTAGCCCAGGCCGATAAGCTCCGGGCGTAGATGCACGTTGAGGGGACGCATGGCGCTCCACGGAGCGCCGACCAGCGAGGCGCCCAGGTCCACGTGGAGCCCGCCGTTCGGCCCCCCCATGAACACGCCGCGCACCATGTTGATGGCATTCAGAGCCAGTGCCAGCCCGATGCCGATCCAGGCGGCCTTCGACTTGAAGAACGGCACCTTCGAATACTCGGGATCGATCATCTGGAGCGGCAGGCGCACCAAGGGGAACACGAGGCGTTCTTGGTCTCCCCAACGCTTGCTGAACAACGCCATGAGCGACAGCAGCATGCCGCCGAACATGACGAAGAAGCCCGTCCAGGCCACGATCGGCCACTGCCACGCCCCCCACGGCACGCCACCCGTGGGAGTGCCCTCATACAGCCAGCGATGCACCAGTGGGTCCGCGGGCGACATCCAGGGCGGGATGAAAGTGGCGAGCTTCTCCAGCGGGGCAGCGGGGGTGCTGTAGTAGAACGGTGCGCTCAGACAGGCCAGCAGGAATCGGCCGATTCCGCAGCCGAGCATCGTGGTGGCCACGGTCACAGACAGGAAGATAGTGATGATCTCCGGCATTTGCAGGGGCCGCGCGAGGCGGGTGCGGCGCGCGAATGCATTGCCTATGAGGATCAGTATCAGGGCGCCCACGCCAGGGATGGAGGGCACGGCTTCAGTTCCCTGGCATGCCAGCGCGACGATCTCGGATTGGCGGACCCAGTATCCCGCCAGCCACGTGAAGACCAGCGCGATGACAACCGCGCGGGTCGTGATTCCGCAACGAGCCAGGCCGGCGGCCTGGACGTTCTCGGTTTCAGCGGGTAAGTCATCGGGGACGACGGGGCCAGGTGTGAGAGCTTCGGTTGCCAAGTCGGGACGTGTACTCCTTAAGTGTGGGGCTATACGCTCTTACGACGGGCGAGGCCGCGAGACCTTCTGGGGGGCCGTTACGCCGCTAGCAGCCGAGCTGGCTTCACTAGCGCCCGATGCGCAGCAACTCGCCGTCTCCGGCGCCGAGATTGATGCGAAGCGGCGTGGTGTCCTCGACGCGCACCCAGTCGCCGGTGTGCCGGTCCAAACGCCGAACGCGCTTGCCCCCGCGCTTCAGCGCGAGAATCGCCTCTCGCGCGGACTCGTGGTCGCGATTGGCCACGAGGATGTGGTCGCGTCGCTTGGCGTCCTTGAACAGCCCAAGCACCAACTCGCCGCCCGTGGCCTGAACCCAATGGTCATCCGGCACGAGTAGCGCGTCAGTCGGAAGCGGCGGCGTGTGGAAGACATCGACCGACTCCAGCCCCATCAGCGTCGGCCCAAGTACCTGCAGTTCCGCGTTGATCGCCGCCACATCCTCACCCGCCGGCTTCAGACCCCACCGCCCCTCGCCCTTCGGCTCCCAACTGCAAGCTTCGCCCCAGCCGAACCACTGGATGCCTTTCACCCCGTACGCCAGCGCGGTATACACGCTCTGCCTCAGCATCTGCTGGTTGCCCTCGGGGTAGTTCGACCGATTCTCGTCTGCATTCGCCTCGACCCACCAGACCAACGGGATGTCATGCTCCAGCGACAGCTCGCGGTAGCGCTGGAGAAGGGGGAAATAGTCCTCACGGCCATACCACCACTGGTAACGGTCGATGCTCGGCAGGTCGGGCTGGATAGTCTCGATGAACGCGACCGGATCGTCGGCGTTGTTGAGGTTGATGTAGACGGGATGACTGCGGTCGACCGCCCGATGGGCAGTGGCCGCCGGGAGGATGTCCGCGTAGGTGACCTTCTGTTGGACGGGTTCATCGAAGACGTAGTAGCCCCAAAGCGCTGGATGGCTGATGGTCTCGTCGGAGACCGTCTCCGGGTCAACCTTCATCAACACGCGCATCCCATGCTCGTGGGCGAGGTCGAGTAGCTCCGGCCCGCCCGCCGGCGTGAAGGCGACGCCCGCCATCACCGTGTTGAAGCGCGCGTCCTCCGCGAGGCACCGCGCCAGCTCCGCGTTGCCGGGTCCGCCCCACAGCGAGATCATGAACTCGTCCATCCGCCAGCGCGGGCCTTGGGTCTCCGCGTTCAGACCACACGCCATCGACAATGCGATCATCAGCATCCGTGTCCTCCACCGGCGCCCGGCTCTGTGGGAGCGTCGATCACGGCAGCAAGCACTCAACCTCGGTCTCCCCCACTCCCAACGCGGTCGCGCTCACCGTCGCGTGGCGCCCGTCGAAGCTGAACTCAACGGCCGGGGCGTCCGTGCCCTCGTATGGGAAGAGCAGCGTCGCGGCGCGCCACGGCAGTTCCGTCCGCAGCGACATCGAGAGCGCCGGCGCGGGCTCGATTTGGTTGTAGCCGTCGGAGTACCACCCGCCGCGCGGATTCTCTTGACCCTTCTCGATGTGGACATCCGCAAGAGCCGCCGTGGCTTTGGTCGATAGCAGCAGATTCGCGTCGGCAAAAGCGGTGCGCGCGCCTGTCCCGTCAATCGTGAGATTCCCCGGCGCGAACTGGAAGCGAGACTCGACGTGGTGCTCGCCTTCGCCCTCGACCACATCGAACACCACCCAGAAACGCTCGCCCACGAACACGACCTCGCGCCTGTGGACGACGCTGATGTCATTGTCAGGCCCATAGCCAAGGTCATACGTGCCGGACGCTCGGATCTCTCCGTCCGCCACCTGCCAGCCCAGATCGATCGGCTCCTTCGCTATCCACGTGTCGCGCCGGCCGCGACTGTGCTGGCCCTGGCCATCGACGCGGATGGTCGAGTGCGCGGTGGTGCTTTTCAGGTAGGGATAGTAGGACGTCTCGGAGTGATCGTAAAGATGCCGGCCCGGGTCGACGATGAGATTGCGACCGTATGCGAACAGCCAGAACCCGAGCTTGTCCTCGTGTTGGTGACTGCGCCCGTACGGGCCGCCGTCAAACGCCAGGTAGAGATCGCCCACGTCCTGCCGCTGGCGCAGGAAGGCCACGCCGGCGTATGGGAAGACCTCGGGGCCGAGTTCCTCGGGAGGCGTCACCATCTCCGACAGACCCATGTCGGCCAGCCGGCCGGCGTAGCTCCCGGATGAGCCCGGATCCGAGTCGTTGAAGCCGGCCTGCTTGCTGCCGTCGGGGACGGTCGTCTGTTGCGTGTAGTGCAGCATCTTGCCCAGCGTGGCCATCGTGGCTGGATCAAGATCGCGGTCCAACACGCGCAGCCAGTGGAGCGCGTTCAGCAGGTTGCTGATCACCACGCGGTGGTAATGGGGCGTCAACTCGTCCTGAACGCCGTCGGGTAGGACCTGCGCGGCAACCTGTTTGGAGAACTCCCTCGTGCAGTAATCGGCAAACCGATCGGTATCTCTGAAGATCGGGAACGTGCCCAAGCACGTCAACATGCCCTGCATGCCAATCGTCGGCCAATTGCCCGCATGCTTGTTGGTGACGATCTCAAGGTACGCGAGTTGGTCGTGGACCGACTTCAGTACGCGCAGAAGCTCGAGCGGGGTGATCTGATCGGCGGCCACGAGCGTCGAGACGCGCGAGCACCATGCCTGGGAGTGGATGGCGTTGTTGAGGTACGAGCCCCACACGTAGGGCGTGCCGTTGAAGCACTTCTCCTGCTCGCACTTGGCGGCCCAATCGAGGATCAGCTCCACTGTCTTGCGACTGTAGCGCTCATCGCCCGTGCCCACGTAGGCGCGGACCAGCGACGAGATATACGTGAAGCGGTTGAGGTCATGACCCCAGTGGCCCGTGCCCGGATTGACATTCCAGTCGATGTCGGCGGGCAGTTGGTGCTTCTCACCGTAGAAGGTGAAGCGATGCTCCAGCGCCTCGTCGGCGGTGGCGAGGGCCGAGGCGCTCGCCGGCGCTTGCACCGGCACCCCCCTCCCCGCGCGGCAGGCCTCGTAAACGGCGTCGAGCGCCGCCCGCCAATCGTTGGCCTGCTGGGCATCGGCGAGCCCTGGGACGCTGTCGGGGTCGAGCAGATTCAGGGCCTCCGCGACGAACTCGTCGTCAGTCAGCCCCCGCTCATCGAACGATCCCAGCGCGGCAAACACGCCTGCTCGGTCGAGCTTCTTCAGCTCGGGCAGATCGGCGCGCGAGTACTCAGGCCGACCGACATCAGCCAGCGCGCTACTCGCCGTGAGTGCCAGTGATAGGCAGAATGCGGTCATCGTGGGCCTCCTGGACGACGCTATTCGGCCGACAGCTCGCGGATGAAGATATTGGCGAACTGAATCGAATCGCCGTGGTGTTGCAGGGCAATTGGGCCTGTCTCCGGCACACCCGGCAGCTCCGCGTCCTTGATCACCGTCTTGCCATTCAGCACCACCGTGAGGCGGTCGCCGCGCATGGTGATCAGGAAGCGATTCCACTTGCCGATGGGGTTGTCAGCCGGTTCGGTGGGCGTAACTCCCGCTCGGACCTCGGCGGGCATTTCCGCGTCCTTGCGATAGCCAGAGACCTCGCCCGATCCCACCGGCCAGCACCACATGTTGACCTGGCTCTTCGAGTTGCCCCGGAGGTAGATCCCGCTGTCGCCGGCATCGGGGACCTCCTCGGTGACCGGCTGTCCGTCCTCGTCGACGGCATCGCTGCCGTCGGGAAGAATGACCTGGCGTTGCGTCGGCGTGGGCTCTCCCGTCCAGCGCCAGTCGCAGATAAGCTGGAAGTCGCCGTACTCCTTCTCGCTCCAGAGATTCTTGTCGGCGGCCTCGGACTCGCCGTCGTAACTCAACCGCCAATCACTTGGCTTCCAGTGACCCTCATGCCCCTCGTCGGCCTTCCAGTTGGCCAGGTCGACGCCCGTATAGAGCGATCTGAAGCCCTCGTCCAGCAGCGCGATCTCATCCGGCTCGGGGTCGGTCGAGGGCAGCTCGCGGATGCGGACGTTGCGGAAGTGGCACTCGGAGCCCTCGGACTCCAGGCAGAGGAAGCCTTTGCGAGGTCGACAGTCCTTGCCGACGGCGACCTCCTTGCCGTTGACGCTCAGGCGAACCTCGCCGTCGTTGGCGACGACACGGTAGTGGTTCCATTCAGGCGAGTCCTTGCACCGGTCTTCGCTCGGGAAGCTCCGACCGCCGTTGTCGGATGTTCGCCCGGTCGCCGTCATGCTGGCCCCATGGACCGGGAAGATATCGCCATGAGTGGTGTACCACTCGTTCTTGCCGCCGGCGCTGTACCCGTTGTCGAGGATCTGCACCTCAATGCCCCGCCCGAAGGGCGTGCCCTGGGCGGTGATGGGATCGCCCCACAGGAATAGCCCCGCGTTACCGCCCGGCTTCATGTGGCGCCACTCCAACTCGATCTCGAAGTTCTCGTAGTGGCGATCCGTGCGAAGAAGCCCGGTGGGGATGCCCGTTGAGACGATCATGTCGTCCTGGGAAGTGAACGTACCGGGGGCGCAGTTCATCGGGACCCAGCCGGTCAGGTCCTCGCCATTGAACATCTCCACCCAGTCCCCGGCGTCTTGGGTCAGCCCTGGCCCGAGTGACCCGATCAATATCAGCCCGGCGATGATGAAAGCGCGCATGGATACGATCTCCCTTGCGTCAGGTGTTGGTCCGCTTCGGCGTGAATGCGTGTGGCCGCCAGTTTCACCGGACAGCCGACGCGCGCCTGCATCGCGGAACGGCTTGGCGATGTAGCGAGAAGACGAAACGCCTAGAGCAGAGGAGGTTACTGCCGTGCGGGGGGGGGTGTGCGTGACTACTGGTCGGTAATCGTGTATGTCACCGCGTGCGTCTCAGCCGCGGCAGTCTGGCCGCTCGTGGTGGTTGCTACGTAGCTCAGGTCGCACCGTCCGGAGCCCTTGGTGAGACTGCTAATCAGATCGTGGCTGCCTCCACGGAGTTCCACCGACCCGGCGGAGCTGCCGCCCGAGACGTTCCGGGCTTCAACCTCGA
>CAZKUN010000021.1:0-58011 GCA_964555935.1 uncultured Armatimonadia bacterium
AACGTCACCGTCGTCCCGTGATCCGGCCCGGCCTCGGCGGCGATGACCCCGCCGTGGGCCTCCACGAGGTGTCGAGCCAAGTCCAGCCCCGAGTCGCTGTCGTGGGCTCCCACTCGGCGGCGCTCCAGCAGTTGGGTCATGGCCTCCTCGGAAATCGCGTCTCCTCCGTCTGAGATGGCGAAGCTCGTGCCGTCGGCCGTCGGCGACACGCTCACCCGCACCGTTCCGCCATCGGGAGACCGCGACTCCGCGCCGGACAGCAGTCCAACCAGCGCCAAGAGCAGCTTGTATCTGTCCGCTCTCAACGTGGTCGGAGCCCGATCGAGTGTCGGCCCATACGCGCACCGGCCGCCGGAGGCCGACTGGATCTCCAACGCCTCATCCACAAGGCCGCCAACGTCGAAGGCGTCGATGGCCAAGTCAATCTGTCGTCCGGAGTCGATCTTGGCGATGTCCAGGAACCCGTCGATTTGGCGAGTCAGATGGTCCGCCGCCTGGATGATCGACCCGAGGTCGTCGACCGTGCCGTCCGCCAACGCGGCGGTGTCCTCAAGCAATATGCCGCGCGCCCGGTCTTTGACCGACATAATGGGCGCGCGCAACTCTTGCGATGCGAAATCCACGAGCGCGTCCCGCAACTGATCCAGTTGGTTGCGCTCGATTGCGTACCGAAGCGATCTTTCCAGTAACGCCGCGTCGACTTGGCCCTTGACTAGGTAGTCCGTCGCGCCGGCTTCCATGGCCATCACGTCGATGTCATGGTCGCCCTGGCCGGTCAGCACAATCACCGGCGCCCGGCAGCCCTCCTCCATAGCCGCCCTCAGCAAGTCGAGCCCTGAGCGCCCGCCCAATCGATAGTCGATGAGGTAGACATCGTGCTCCGCGCGGCAGATGACATCGAGGCCCTCCTCGTAGGTGGACACCCAGTCCAGTTTCACGGCGGATCCGCGGGTGGACTCGGCGAGCATGTCCCGCGTCACGACGAAGTCGTCTTCGTCGTCGTCAACTAGCAACGCCCTGATCGGCCTGTCATCCATCGTTGCAGCCCTTCCCCCGTGGCAATTCGACAATCTCAAACCAGTACTGCTCGATAGCCCTCGCCACGTCGACCAGCGCTTCGAAGGTGACGGGCTTGGTGATGTACGAGTTCACGCCCAGATCGTACGAGCGACAGATGTCCTCCTCCGCCTGGGACGTGGTGAGAATCACGATCGGGATCTTGCGGATGTCCGGACTGGACTTGATCTCCTGCAGCGCCTCACGGCCGTCCTTCTTGGGCATGTTGAGATCCAGGAGGATCAGCCCGGGCCGCGGAGCGTCTGCCGGGGCGGCATACTTGCCCTGTTTCAGGAGGTAGTCCATCAGCTCCTCGCCATCGGAGACGAAGCGCAGATCGTTCGCCAGCCGGCTATCAGTGAAGGCGTCCCGGATCATCAGGCAGTCGTCGTCATCGTCATCGGCCACGAGGATCATGATTGGGCAGGTCCTGTCCATGCCGTCTATGCCTCCGTTGGCTTCTGATGAACCGGCAGCGAAACCGTGAACGTCGCGCCCTCGCCGTCTTCGCCATGGGCCGCGATCGTGCCACCGTGACGCTCGGCGATCTTGCGACAGATTGCCAGCCCCATGCCCGTGCCCTCGTAGGCGCTGCGGCCATGGAGACGTTCGAAGACGCCGAAGATTCGCTCAGCGTGCTTGCCCTCAAAGCCAATGCCGTTGTCCTGAACGGTGATCTCGCACATCGGCGTGGCGGTGCTTGAGATCCGGCCACTTACGCGGACGATCGGCGACACGCCCTCCTTGCGGAACTTCAGAGCATTGCCGATGAGATTCTGCAGTAGCTGACGGATCTGGAGCGGATCGGCATCGATGGTCGGCAGAGGGTCTGCACGCACCTCGCCTTCCACGTCCTCGATGCGCACCTCGAGGTCACTGACGACGTCCGCAACGATCTCCGTTAGGTCCACCGGCGCGAACGGTTGGGCTTTGGTCGTGAGACGCGAGAACGTGAGCAGGTCGTTGATGAGCGTCTGCATCCTGCGAGCGGCGTTCTGCATCCGGTCCAGGTAGTCGCGACCTTGCTCATCCAGTGATTCGCCAAACTTGGTCTCGATGCGCCCGCCGAAGGCCACGATCTTGCGCAGCGGCTCTTGGAGATCGTGCGAGGCCACGTACGCGAAATCCTCCAGCGCGCCGTTCGATCTCTGCAGTTCCTCTAGCGCAAGCTCTAGCTTCCTCTCGGCTTGCTTGCGTCGGCTGATGTCGGTCATTACCGCGAAGCTGCCGGCGTACTCCCCATCGTCGTCGAACAGAGGGCGGGGCGCGACAATGGAGTGGACGGCCCTGCCGTCTGCCGCCGTCCACATGAGTTCATACGACTCGTCTTCGCCCTGCATGCGTCGGAGCATTTGCTCGGCGAGGACCTCTTGGTTTGCCTCGTCCAGCAGTGCCTTTGAGTCCGCGCCCATGAGTTCGTCTTCCGCTCGGCCGAGCATCCGACAGAACGCGTCGTTGACGTAGGTGATCTTGCTGTTGGCGTCGACGATCGTAAGACCGTCGTTCATCGTCTCGACCAGCATCCGGAACTTCGCTTCGCTGGTCTCCAACTGGTCCGTGGCGACCGACAGCTCGGCGGTTCGCGTGTTGACGCGTCCCTCCAGTTCCTGGTTGAGACGCCGGATCTCGTCCTCAACGTGCCGGCGCTCCGTGATGTCTTGGACCGTGCCGATCATCCGCACTGCCTCGCCATCCGCGCCAAGCGTCGGCTCGCCCCTCTCGTGAACCGTTCTCTCCGTGCCGTCGGCCCACACGACTCGGTGCTCGAGGCTGTACGGCACGCGCTCCTCAAGCGTCTGGGCCACAGCGGCCTCGACCATTTCGCGGTCGTCCCGGTGGATACACGCCAGGAAGGCCTCGTAGGTCGCGCCAAACTCCTGGGGCCTCAGCCCGAAGATCCGGTAGATCTCGTCCGACCATGAAAGCTCGTTGGTGACGATGTTCCAGTCCCAACTCCCGATGTGCGCGATCTCCTGGGCCTTGGCCAGAGTGGCCTGGCTGATGCGAAGCTCTTGCTCCGCCTCTTTGCGCTCGGTGATGTCTCGCACGACTGCCTGGAAGACCTGCCCGCCTCCGGGCTTGTCGATCCGGCTGAGCATCACGTCGGCCGGGAAGACCGACCCATCGGCCCGCACGTGGGTCCACTCGAAGCGCGATACGCCGCGCTCGATCACCGTCGCGATGCGCTCGAGCGCCAGGTCCTCAGACCGTCTCCCGTTCGGCTGAAGCTCCGGCGAGAACTCCCACGGATGCAGGCCCAGTACGTTCTCCATGCGTTCGAAGCCCAGAAGCTGAGCGGACGCCGGATTGCAGTCCACCATCCGCCCGTCCTCAAACAGCATCACGGCATCGCCGGTGGCCTCGTACAGAGCCTTGAACTTGGCCTCTGAGGCAGCGGGGGTGTCTCGGTCTTCGCACAGGTCGGTGATGTCGGTCAGGCAGGCCAATGCCTGCGGCGGATCGTCCGCGAGGCGGCTGATCTGCAGCCGCACCCACCGCTGTTCGGGGGCGTGGCCGTGCGCGAATTCGGTCGCGAATTCCGGGCCTCCGGCTACCACGCCTGCCATGCTCTGAGCAACAGCCTCAGCATCCGCGCCCGGCAGCGCATCGTCGATGAGCTTTGAGAAGTCCGTCCCAGCGTCTCCCCAGAATTCCCGCCACGCCCGGTTGGCGGTCAGTATCTTGCCATCGGGCGAGATGGCGGCGATCCCGCACGCCAGCGCGTCAACGGCATTGGCCCAGACCTTGTGATCCGTGTCCAACCGCGTCCCCCTCATGCCGCGTGTTCGTCAGTCCCGTGGAGCGGCCGTTGCTGGCCGTCCCGGACCTGTCTATTCGCCGTTACCCGTGATCTCGTCCTCCGCCGCCTGCATTTCGCGGGCTTGCACGACGCGCCGGACGATCGTCAGCAGATCTTTTGGGTTGAACGGTTTCGTGTGGTACCAATCGACGCCCAAGTCCCAGCCGCGCGCCTGGTCGGCCTCGCTCGCCGCAGCCGTCAGCATGATGACAGGAAGCGCGCGCCATTCCTTGTTGCCTCGGATCATGCGGAGAACGTCCCAGCCGGACATTCGGGGCATGCGCACGTCCAGTATGACCACGTCGGGGAGAACGTCTGCGTCCGAGAGCGCCTCGAGCGCCTCCGCTCCGTCGTATGCGGCGGATATCTCGTAGCCCTCGTCGTCAAAATACAGTTTCGTTGCGGCGATCAAGTCCGGCTCATCATCGACGAACAGAATGCGGTGCCCCATCTTGTCCACCCCCGCCAGTGGCTGCCCGAGCCGAGCCTACGCCCTCGGATCGCGCAACCCGGTTGTGGAGGGAGAGTGTAATGGATGCAGGGGATGTTAGTGCGCAAAGCGACCGTGCTGCGGCGGTTGCTACGCTGTTCGCGTTGGCTCGAATCCCTCGCGGCAAAACGTCGACCTCTACTTCGCTACCTGCCGCATGGTACCTGCTCGTGTTGGCGTGGGCGAGGGCGTCGCTGGGTTCATGGCGAAGGGAACTCGGAGTGGGCCTGCCGGCCCATCCATCCCTGGAGGACTGCTATGCCGGACAACGGAGTGACCTATCCAGGCTACGGCATCGACATCACGCCCGAGTTGGTGGAGCAGTGCTGCGACACAGCCACGCGCCTGTTGGATGAAGTCGGGTTTGAGGTCGCCCACGAGGGATTCCTAGACGCCGTGCGGGGCAAGCCCGGTTTGCGTATCGATGGCGACCGCGTGTTCTTCGACCCTTGCCTCACGCGCGAATACCTGGGCCAGTTCACTGCCGGGAAGCTGAGCGAGCGCCCGGCGGGAACGCAGCCGCCGCCCACGGATGAATGGACCGCTCAGATCGCCGGCTACTCCATGTCCGTCCTCGACGTTGAGACCGATGAGATCCGCTCCGCCACGTGCCAGGATCTGCGCGACCTCATCCGACTGGCGAACTCCTGCGGCGTCGGCGGCTCGTACCCGTGCATGCCGCAAGATATCCCTCCGCTGATGCGCGCCATCGCCTGCTTCAAGATCTGCTGGGAAGAGAGCGAGAGCATCCGCCCGTACGACTACCAGCAACCCGAGCAGACACGATACATCTATGACATGCACCGAGCGATGGGATACCGGTTCGACATCACGCTGACCGTGCCGAGCGCGCTGTCGGTCGATCCGAAGGACCTGGGCGTGCTGCTGGACTTCTACCCCGAGTGGAAGAGCAATCGCGACATTGATGTCTGCATCCTGGACTACGGTATGATCGGCATCACCAAGCCGATGAGTGCCGTGGGATGCGCGGCGATGACGCTCACGGAGACCCTCGCGCTGCACGTCCTGCTGAACCTGTTTGACTCCGACATGCACGTGCCGGTCGTGATGATCGCGGGCACCCCGACCGACTTGCGCCACGCCTGCTGGGCGTTCGGCTCGCCGAGACGACACCTGCTGCGCTACCTGGACTCCCGGCTCGGGCCACGGCTCTGCGGCATCGACCCCGGCGACTACGCGGCCTCGGGAGTGTTGCTCGAAACCGGAAGCGCGGCGGTAGACGAGCAGGCGGCGATGGAGAAGATGGCTGTTGGGCTTCTCGGCGCGATGCAAGGCGCGCGGACGTTTGGCTATGCGGGGACGCTATGCGTGGATGACCTCTTCAGCGCGGTTCAGTTCATCATCGACCTCGAGATGGTCGAATACATCCGCGAGACCATTCAAGCTTTCGATCCGCACCCCGACGTCATCGACGCAACCGGGCTCTACGAGGAGTGCCGCGAGGTTGGCTTGGGTGAGGACACGTTCATCAGTCACCCAAACACGATCCGGCGTCTCCGCAACGTGATGCCGTCGTCTCAGCGATTGGTCCGGGAGAAGCTGAGCACGTGGCTGCACCACTGCACCTCGTTGGCAGATCGGGCGCGCGCGGAGGCTCTGGAGCGCATCGCGGCTCAGGAGCCGCACCACCTCGATGACGAGAAGCAGCGCGCGCTGGATGCCATATACGCGCGCGCCGAAGCCGAGTTCGGCGCCTAATCTCCGGGGAAAACCAGGGCTGGAGGCCTACCAATAATGAGATCCATGCTCGTTACGCTTGCCGCCATCTTGATCGGCTCGGCGATCTCGGCTCAGCCGGCGGATGGCCTGGTCGGCTACTGGACTTTCGATGAGGAGTCCGGCGGCGCTGTCAGTGATCTGTCCGGCAACGCCAACCACGCCACGCTCCACGGAGCGGCCCTCGTGTCGCGCGGCGACGGACAGGCTCTCAGCCTGGATGGCGTGGACGATTACGTTGACTGCGGCAACGCGCCGAGTCTCGATTTGACCGGTGCGGTGACTCTCGAGGCATGGATCAACCCAGAGGTGCTGCCGGCAAACGAGCCCATGATCCTCGGTAAGTACTACGACAGCTTCGGGCTCACCCACTATCGAGACGGCAACACGTGGTTCTATATCTCCGGCGGCGGCAACAACACCAAAGGGCGCCTGGCCATCGGCGAGTGGAGCCACGTCGCCGCGACCTTCGATGGCACGACGATGTCGCTGTATGTGAACCGGGTCAAGCTCGGATCGAAGCAGTCCAAGGCGCCCGCGATCGACAGCGGGCAGAGCTTCCTGATGGGCGTGTTGGTCGCCGGTCCCGAGTCTGCCGATCCGGGATACGGCGCGAAGGCGCACTGGCGCGGGTTGCTTGACGATGTCCGAGTCTACAGCCGGGCGCTCGATGAATCTGAGATCCTCGACCACTACCGAGAGTCGGCCAGCGGGTATGGCGTCGACACGACTTGGTTCGACAGGATGAGAGTGGTCAACTACCCATTCCGCGGCGAGGGGCGCCTCGTCTCGATGCTCGACTTCAGCGGGGTGTTCCCATTGCCGGCGGATGCCGAGGTTACGGCCGGTCTCCAACTCGCCGGTGGCGAGCAACTCTCGCAGGTGACCGAGTTCACCGCCTTGCCTGCGTCGGGGAGGCTGTGCGCGACGCTCGATCTGGACGGGGTGCCGCCGGGCGAGCACCGGGTGGTTGCCAGGCTGACATCCCCCGGCGGTGTCGACATTGCGGGCGAAACCGCGTTCGTCTACCCGCTGGCGCCG
The DNA here is from genome assembly GCA_964555935.1 of uncultured Armatimonadia bacterium. Lineage (GTDB taxonomy): Bacteria > Armatimonadota > Zipacnadia > Zipacnadales > VGFC01 > CAZKUN01. Next base: position 7,125 of record CAZKUN010000021.1, read on the forward strand.
TCGGCGGTCCCCGACCCATCGCAGGCGAGGGTCGGGCCGTTGCCGGCCGTCGCCGGGCCGGCGACCTACTCGGTTGAGGTCGGCCTGGGCGGGGGCTTCACCGTCATCAGCGGGGACCGGCGGCTGCCGTTTGAGTCATCGCTGTCATACCCTCAGGGCGGCAGCAACCGTCTGCTCGCCGGAGCGCCGGATGACGCCGGCGAGGCGGGCTTTGAGGTGAGCGTGAAACAGGTCAAGCGAGACCTTCACGAAGTCACGGCCGAGGGGCCGCACTACGCCATCACGCGCCGGATCGCCGTTGAGCCCACCCGCGTCCTCGTCAGCGATACGATCCGCAATACGAGTGGCGATGACCTGGGGTTGATAATCGACAACTACCTCGCCGGTCCTGATCCCTTCGACGCATCCGCGGTCGCCGGATATCCCGAGGGCACGGAGCGGCGCGAGGCCAAGAGCCCGTCGGCCTTCGCGAGCTACGGCGACTTGGGCGTGGGGATTGTGCCGCTGGACGACGTCACCATCGTCCACTGCACGGTCTACGCCAAGGACGGCCGCGCCGGTGTCCGCGACGATAAGTTCGGCCTCGCGAAGGACGCCGAGTACACGGTCGAGTGGGCGGTCTATCCCGTTGATTCGCCCGATTACTACGACTTCCTCAATCTCGTCCGCCGCGACGAGGGCCGCAACGGCGCGGTCGACGGCGGCTTCGCCTTCATCGAGCGGAGCGACGTCACGCCGGAGCACCTGGATCTGCGCAACACGCGCTACGGATCGTTCGGGTGCCTGACGCATGTGGCGGACGACCCAGAGATCGAGATCGAGGGCATCGAGTTCCTCTGGCTGCCAAAAGAACGCGCCAGGATCAAGGCTGAGTTCGACGCGATCCGCGCGGACAACCCCACCGTCCAGCTCATGTTCCACGTCGCCCACAGCCTCGTGTCGACGAACACGCCGGACGAGATCTTCGCTGATTCTCGCGTGATCGATGCGAACGGGGAGCAAGTGCTCTACCCGTATGACTACGACTCCTGCGCATACTTCAGCCGCGCGAGACATGAGGCCGGATGGCGCTGGTTCATCTACTATCCGATGCCCGGGAACTCGTTCCATGACGCGCTCATGCGCAGCGTCGACGTGATGGTCGACGAGATCGGATGCAACGGCGCGTTCATGGATGGCTTCATGCATGGCTATGGCTCGCCGTACACGTACGACCGATGGGACGGGCACACGGTTGACCTCGACCCGGAGACGAAGACGATCAAGCGCAAGGTTGGGTCGGTGCTGCTGATGTCTCAGCCCTCGATGGTCGAGTATACGCAGCGCATGAACGCCAAGGGCGCGAGGGTCGTGGCCAACGGTATCACGATGACGCGCACGATGGGCCAGCTCGACATCATCACCGACCAGGAGTGCAGTAACGGGCCGGCCACCCATCTCGCGCAGACGCCGTGCGCGCTAGGTAATCCCGGCGTGATTCACAGCGAGGCGGATGTGTACACGGATGTCCTCGACAAGTTGAGCTGGGGGCTGCTCTACTTCTACTACGGCGAGAAGCAACTCACTTACCCATCGCTCCCGCAACAGATGTTCCCGATCACGATCGAGTCGATCCACTCGGGCACGGTCCGGGGCAAGGAGAGGATCATCACGAGCCGAGCGGGCGCGTATGGGTGGGAAGGCGCGGACGATCTACACTTTGCGTACCGATACAATCCGATCGGGGTATCGATCCCCGCGGAGTTCCTCACGACGGTCGAGCGCCAGGGGGTGCGGACGCAGATCGACATCGCTCCCCGCGAGAGCGCTGTCATCAAGCGCGTTCCCGTCTCGATCCGGGCCAAGAACCCCGTGAACCTGGTATTCGAGCGTTACGATGCCTCGGGCGCGAGCCTGATTCTCAACGGGCGCGGCTTGGTGCGGTTGGAGTTTAGGAGCGGGGATTTCCCCATTGCGCCCGGGGCGGAATACGCAGTGTCTGGAGTGGACGAGCCCATCGCCGCCGACGCGGACGGCGTGCTTCGCGTGTCTCTGACGCTTCGCGGGCAGACCGAGGTTACTGTGGAACGAATCGGTACTTGAGGTCGTGGTCCGCCGGCATCGTGACCGAGACGCGGGCGATCTCGATGCCGGCCGGGTTCGAATACGGGCTCGGGTCCTTGTATGCGGCTGGATCGATGTCGACGGTGACCTCCTGACCGAACTCAAGCCGCACTTCGTGGCCCGCCTTGCGGACCATGATTAGGCTCGTCGACAGGCCGCTCGCCGGTGCCTCAATCAGTCGTTCCTCGTTGCCGGTCCGCACCACCAGTTCCGTCCGCCCATCCATCATTAGCGGGATGACCTCATCCAGTTGCCACGTCACGGCTCCTTCCGCCTCCGGGAGCTGTCCGGCCTCGACGTGGACCTCAACGCTGCCGTCGCGGAACGAGTACCGCCTCGAGCAGGGGATGCCCTTCAGCTCCCACGATGCCGTCAGCTCTCCCACAAGCCCCGCATCAGATGACACCTCTACCACTGGATCCGCGTGGCTCGAACCGTATGCCTGCGAGCCGTCGGATGCGCTCAGTAGCAGCTCATGCGACGGACCCTCCCGGTTCTGACTGAGTAGCACGGTCCCCATGTCCGGAGCCCACAGCGCCTGCAGGCCCGCGCCCTTGCGCTGGGTTGACTGCACGATCGGCCCCCACGACGCGGCCGCATAGTAGCCCTCGCGTCGGGTGAAGAGGTACTCCCCACCATAGTCGTCGCTGAGGTGTTCGGCGAACGGTTGCCGGAAACAGGCCAGCACTTCGCGCCGAGCGGCGGCGACGTCCTCGACAGACAGGGCGACGCTCCCCGGTACTTCGCCGATGCGGTCGATGATGCTATCGGGCAGCTTCCACACGTAGTTGCGCCAGACGCCGCGTTTCACGGCTTCGACCGCGGTCAGTTCGGGCATCGGGCCGGACGCGGGTCGCGTGGCCTGAGCGGGCGGTTGAGTCGCGTTGGCCGCGCAAAACGCCCGCGCCGAGGTCAGGCCCTGGCGGGCCCACGCGTCGATCCAGGGGATATGCGCGCGCGCGAAGCCGCGCATCCGCGTATCGTGGCCACGGATGCCGACGAGCAAGCCCGTCCCCAGCGGCGGCTCGGGCAATGTCGTGAGGGCGTGCCAAGGGATGATGCGGTCGCGCACGGTATCGCGGATGTCATCGTCGTGCGTGAGTTCGTAGTACCAGTAGAGCGCCATCGTGCTGACCGTGTGGTAGTAGTAGTCCGGCCCTTGCAGCTCCACGGGGTATCCCGGTCGCTGGATGGCCTCGCTGAGGTAGCGCTCCTTCAGCTCATCGATCCAGCCCAACACGCGCTCGTCGCCCGTCGCCCAGTAGGTCCATTGCAGCGCGTGGAAGCCCTCCGCCTGCTGGTTCGTGCACTGGCCCTGGACCACCATCTTGGTGCCGATGAACTCCGCTCGGCGGAGCATCCGGTCGACCCACACATCCGCAATGTCCTCATCGACCCACTCGCCGACGCGGTAGTAGGATTCGGCGGCTCGCGCGAGCGGGTGAGACCATGGCCCGCCGAACGAGCCATCGAGCCCGATCAGCTCGCAATAGTAGACCGCCATCGCCTCGATGCGCTGCATGAGGGCGGGATCGCGGTAGTGCGGGTTCGCATCGCCAGGCGTGCTCCAAACACACGCCAGCGGCTGCATCGTCTCCACGTAGGTCGCCGTGTCGGGCGCGATGCCGGATCGCCAGTGGAAATCCGCGTACCCAAACAGCCGGCCGCCCGGGTCCATGTCGATCGTGTCACACACGCTCGCAACGTAGGGGATGATCCGCTCAAGCCCGCCGCCCATTCCTCGCAGCGCTTCCCAGTCCGTGTCAGCGAAATTGAAGGGCTCGACCGGCAGCACCTCGTCGCGGAACTCCGCGCGCAAATCCCCGAGGAAATGCGCGGCCTCCGCCTCGCGGGCGCGCTCGACTGCGCCCAGCAGGGCCTTGTCTCGCAGTTCGTGGCGGGTAGTGAGACGCATCTCGAGGTGGCAGCGCGTCCCTGCCTTCAACTCGCCTTGCGCCAGGCGCATGTCCAGCGCGTACCACGCCTGCTGCCACCCCCGCATGTCCCACAGCAGGACTGACTTCGGACCCGCGATGCCACTGATCTCCAGGCCATTCCCATCGCCGAACTCAGCGACAGCTTCCGCCATCGCCGCAGACCCCAGGATGGGCTCGCCTTGCTCGTCCGGCAGTACCCAAGCGTGCGACACGCCGTCCGAATCAGTCGCGGAGACGCGGCGTCCCGCGAAATGACTCACCGGCAGGTTCACGCTCAGGCGTAGCGTGTCGATGGTGCAGTCCGTGCGGGGGGTGAGGTCATACGCAAGCGAGACGCCGTTGCTGTCGAGCACGAGTCGCTCGCGAAGATCGAACACGATCCCGGTTCTCGTCGTGAGGGTGCCCGTGCATGTGATTTCGTAGTCATCACCGTCATCGACGGTAATCGTGACCGGCACGTAATAAGGGCGCTGGTCGACGAGGCCTCCGCTGTCAGTCGCCGTGAGGAATAGCCCCGCGATGTCCAGGCCACAGACGCTGAGGTCGACCCGCCCGGCCTCGGAGATTTGCACCGTGTGCCGGCCCCGGCTTGCGGCGAGCGGGAACTCCTGCGCGGGTGAGGAGTGAGCCGTGGCCGCGAGGGCCAACCACAGGTACACGGCGCGTTACTCCCTCTGCCAGGTCGCGGTTAGCGCTACGGAGAACGCGTCGCCCTCGGAGATGGTGTGGTGGACGCCCTGCGCGTAGTCATTGGTGTCCACGAATCGCTCCGCCAGCGAGTTGCCTCCGACGCTCACCGTCGTCGCATCCACGATTCTCTCGATCCTGTAGCTGGCGTCGGAGCGCTCCGAGCTGTCGAAGATGATGGCGCGCCGCTCAAGGTCCTGCGCAACAAGGCCCGGCTCAAGCGTCAGCCGCACGTCAGCGGGGTCTGAGTCATCCCACCCCGCGAGCGTGCCGGTTAGCTGCGCGGCCGGCAGCTGCAGTTCTGCGCCGCCCGCGCTCACCGACGTTCCCGCGATCAACGCCAACTCCACGGGGCCATCGCCGTCGAATCTAGCGAAGCCGACTCGGCCGCTCAGTTCGGTTCCCTCGGCCTCAATGGTCGTTGGGTTCTCGCTCACGAGAATCACATCCCGTCGACCGTCCGCCAACTCAACTTCCACCACTGCCGCGAAACTGTCCGGGCCGGTTACCTCACGCACCAGGCGGGCCGATTGGATGAAGGCCTGCTTGCCGTACGGCTCGAGCACGGAGACGAACTGGGTGTCTAGCGCCTCGCCGAAACGAGTCCTCAGCATGTACCGAAGCGACGGCGGGTTGCCCTTGTACTCGGGAGGAATGCCGTCGCACAGCGCCACCTCGTCGACCGCCGAGAGATTGTGGACTCTCAGGTGGGCTTCCCACTCCTCAGGCATCGTGCGGCGCGGCTCGACTGCCAGCCAATCGACCCAGAAGGCGTCGGCCGGCTGGGCCTTCGAGACACGCTGCAGGTACATGAACCCCGTGCCGTCGTAGTCCCAGTTATCAGGCCCATCGTAGAACTCGCCGTACCCAACGTCAGGCCCAGCGTACGTGCCGTCGGTCTGTTCGGTGAGCCTGAGGCCCGAGTGAGTCACCTCCGGCCCGCCACCGTTCTGAATCAGCCGGTGGTTCGTGCCGCCACGCACCCAGAACAGATCGAGGAAGTAAGCGTCCTCCGCGTTGACCTCGACTTTGACCAGGCACCGGCGATAGGTAGACACGCCCTCGTAGATCTCTCCACCGTCGACATCGGCGACGGCCACGGGCCCCGCCTCGGCAAAGAGCTTCGTCTTGCCCGAGTACGAGTCCCGCTCGGGGCCTTTATCATTCACCATGCACGTGTTGTGGCTGATGATATGGCTCGTCCACCCGACGCGCTTGGGCCAGTGTCCCGTGTAGAGCGGGTACCCCAAGTCGGGCGACATCACCACATCCCGCGCCGTGACCGAGATCGACAGCCGATCCTCGTGTCCATGCCCCGCCATCCGCCCATAGTACATCATCGCCGCCGTGCCCGTGTCGGGGATGGAGTTCTGCAATACCGCCAGGCCGTATCCGCCCGCGTTGTAGCTGGCTAATGGGCGTGGGGGGCCGGCCAACTCCTCCCGGAGTCGTTCCTGAATTGCCTCGGGCTCCGCGTCGTAGATGTCCAGACGAAGACCATCCACGCGCTTGCCATTGGAGAACCAGACCTCGCGCGCCGTCTCGGGCCCAGGGAACAGCCGATAACCCGCCAGGCTCATCTCGACCGGCAGCGTTAGCCCGACATCGCCGATGTTCATGGCCTTGCCGCTGTCGCCGATCGCCGGGCTGTACCGATCCAGCGCCCGGACCTTCGAGCACATCGTGAAGCAGTTGCGGAACTTGGGGTAATCGCGATAGAGATCGTGCTTCGTGTACGGCTCGTACGCGCTCAGAACCTCGGCCACTTCCTGAAACGAGGTCGCCGGGATCCGCGCATAGCCCAGTCCCGATTCGTGGCTGAGGCCTTCCCTGCCCAGGAACTCGACCAGCACGTGCGGGATCCTCCCACCGTCAGCCTCAAACAGCCAGTCCAGCGCCTCTTCGGTCTCAGCGCCATTGTCCAGAGCAACCGCTGCCGCGGCCATCGAGTATTGGTGCATGCCCTCATTGCCCCAGATACGCTTGTCTAGCACGCCGATGATGAATTCGCGCAGCAGGTGCTCTTCCATGTGGTTGGCGATGGTCTGCGCGGATGACTTGTCGCCAGTCCCGTAACGCACCGACATGGCCTGGGAGAACTCGACGAGTTCCTCGTCCTCCAACAGAGCGTCGTAAGTGTAGTCATACGCCAGGCTGAGCTTCTGCGCGGTCCACGTCTCCCAGATGCAGCCCTGCACTCGGCCCTCGCCCGAGCCACCAGTCGACGCTTCCATTCCCAAGCTATAGTGCGGCCGGTAGTCTATCTCCGGGTACAGGTCCGCCATCCGGTCGAGAAGCACGCCCGCCTTGTGAGCGTAGATCGGGTCTTCCGTCAGCGTGTACAGAATCGCGAAGCGCTCGGTGGTGTCGAGCATGTGCTGCCAGATTCTGAAAGCGTAGTAGGCGCCGAAGAACCACTTGTTCTCGCCGACCTTCGCGCCCGTCCCATCGTCGGTCCATTCCGCGGGCGCGCCCTCCTCGGGCTCCAGGAATTGGGGGTCGCCCGCTCCCTGGCGAAACTTGCCTTGCTCATCCAGCGCGCTCTCGTAGTAGGCCTGGAAGTCGTTCTTGGGGAACCACTCGTCACAGTTGGCGCAGCGGACCTTCCATGGCTTGTCGGCGAAGTCCCAGCGCCAGCGCGAGGGATTGTAGTTGGCCTCGTAATGCTCCATGCCACAGTTCGGGCAGCCCTCGCCGCGGTTGACCGATGCATCGCGGGGCATGTCCTGGCTGGGCAGCAGATTCCACAGCTCCTCGTCGGACATGTCCAGCCACGGCTTGACCTGCGCGATGAGGTTGTCTCGGTGCGTGGCGGCCCACTCGTGCCGCTCGCAGTTGCGGACCGCGTTCGCACGCATCTCAGAGGTTACGATCACGCTGCCGGTCTTCGCGCTCACAGCGGACCCTCCCGCAAGCAACGTTGCAGTCACCAGAATCGCGCAGGCGTTCCTCATGGCGCGTTCAACTCCGGGAGGGGGTACATCTCCTCGAGTCGTTGCGCTACATCATCGGGCACGTCCACGTCGGCGGCGACGATGGTTTCCTTCATCTGCTCGGCGCGGGTCGCCCCGATGATGACCGAGGTCAACGCCTCCTCGCGCAGGCACCAGGCGATGGCGAGCTGCGCGGCGGTGAGGTCCATCTCCCCGGCGATTCGCTGCAACTCTTTCGCCTTCTGGAGGCTCTCGTCGCCCCAGTAGTTCTCCATCATGATGGCGTTCTGCGTGTCATCGGCCGCGCGCGTCCCGGCGGCCGGGGGCTGCCCGGGCTCGTACTTGGCGCTGAGCACGCCGTGCGCGAGCGGCGAGAAGTTCACATTGCCGATCCCGAGTTTCTTGCAGGTGGAGAAGACATCCGCCTCCGGATATCGCCACATGAGATTGTAGCGCGGCTGGTTCGAGACGGGCGGGCGACACCCGATCTCCCGGGCCGTCGCGACCGCTTCGGTGATCTGGGCTGCTGTCCACTCGCTGACGCCCCAGTAGAGGATCTTCCCCTGACGCGCCAGGTCATCCATGGTCCTGACGGTTTCCTCGACGGGCGTTCCGGGGTCATACCGATGGCACTGGTATAGATCGATGTAGTCTGCCCGGAGACGCTCGAGGCTGGCGTGGCACTGCTCGAAGATGTGCTTGGCCGAGAGGCCTTGATCGTTCGGCCCATCGCCCATCGGCGCCCAGACCTTCGTGGCGAGAACGTAGCTGTCTCGCCGGTAGGGCTTGAGTAGCTTGCCCAGCGCGGCCTCCGCGGCGCCCCTGTTGTAGGCGTTTGCCGTGTCGATCCAGTTGACGCCCGAGTCGAACGCGAGCTTGACGCACTCCTCAGCCATCGTGTCGTCCACGTGCATCCCGATCGTCAGGTAGCTGCCGAGCCCGACCGTGCTTAACTTGACGCCCCACTTGCCGAGATTGCGGTAACGCATGTGTGGTCACCATCCTTGGTTTGCTCGTCGACGGGATTGCCCGCCTCACTTGCGTCGTCCCGTTCGCCGCGCGAGCCACTGATCCCTGGATGCCGGGCGAATGCGCGCCACTGCTTGGCGGCAAAGGCCCGTTCGGGCCCGGCAGCGAAGCACCTGAATACACTCCGCCGTGCCGAAGGGAAGAGACCAAATGAGCTATGCATGCATCGCGCTAGTCGTGCTGAGCCTGAGCGCCGCCGTTGCCTCCGCGCAACCGGACGTGGCGGCGCTGAATGAAGCCTACAAGGCCTTTGACATGGAACGCAACGAGGGCCTGGGGCACTCCACCAGCCCAGACTCGGGCACGCTTGGTTGGGGCGAGGGAAGTATCATCCAGGCCTACGGCAACATGTGGGAGGCCACGCAGGACACGTATTGGCTGGGCAAGATTCAGCAGCACTTCCGCAATATCATGGCGACAGCAACCGACCCCGACGGTGATGGCTTTAAGAGCTGGCAGACGCCTACTTACTCGACCGCTCTTGCGTTTGCCGAACGCTTGCACAACGTGGGCACCGCCGACATCACGCCGGATCGGCACAAAGAGATGAACGGCAAGCGGGCCAACCAGACTACCGGCCACACGTACGTGATCGAGTTCCAGGAGAGCGCGGACACGTATCGGATCCGCGACATGGAGACCTACGAGATCGTGGTGGAGGCCGCCGAATACGAATCCGGCGCGGCGATCGACGGCATCGTGCCGTTCAGCTTCAAGATCGAGGGCGAGACGCATCAGGGCGACCGGTTCCTGATCCGCACGCAGGCCCCGTTTCCTGCCACGTACACGGTCCACCAGGGCATGTTCGTCTACCCGACCGCCCTGTTCATCGAGGCGGTGAAGACCGATCCGGCGCTGCAGGACGAATTCGGCGAGAGCGCCGACGAATTCCTGGAGTTCATCAACAAGCACATATTCGAGAAGAACGAGATGGACTGGCTCGACATGGGCGATTTGGGCGGAGGGTACCGCTTCGAGCCGTTCATCACCGACAGATTCCCAAACCGCATCATGCCTCACAACCAGTTCGGCGCTCTCAGTCGCGCCTGGCTCGTGCTGAAGGACGTTGAGGGCGCGCACCCTCTGATGGGTGACCGCGCTGAGAAGATGGCGAGGTACCTCCACAGCCACATGCACCTGTTCGAGAACGCCGAGGGCGAAGAGCCGTACGAGTGGTACCAGTGGTACTACTGGGATTGGACCGACTATGGCGTCCCGGATCACAGCGGCTGGGAAGATACGAGCCACGCCGGCTTGACCATGAGCATGGCCGTGGTCGCGGCGCGACGCGGCGTGGTCTTCACGGACGAGGACATGAAGCGCATGGCCAACTGCTGGGTGCGGGTGATGTTCAATGGCGACGAAGAGGACCCGATGATGGCCTCACACGTGGACGGCTCGGGCGAGCACAAGTTCAGCCCGGTCAACGCGGTCTGGGGCATGCTGGCTCAGTGGGACGCCAGGGCCTATGAGCTGGCCTTGAAGAAGTTCGAGGCCGCGTCCGAGGAGGGCCAAGTGGGCATGGCCCCAACAATCCTGATGATGGCCAACCGCGCGGGCGCGTTGGCCAAGTGAGGGCAGCCTTTGCTCGCCAGGAGGACACAATGACGCCAGCCGCCTTACGCCTGACCATGCTCACCGTCCTGATCCTCGCGCTCATTGGCGCCGCCTCGGCGGACGAGTGGCGCGACCAGATCGAGGCCGACTGGGCGCGGCAGGAAGCCGTGCGGTCGCTGACCACCGGGGTTACCACCCAAGGCGATGCCGCGGGCGCGTGCGATGGAGTGAAGAACGGCAAGTGGGGTTTCCACACCCTCCAGGAGCCCGACCCGTGGTGGCAGGTGGATCTAGGCGAGATCCAAGAAGTCGGACGCGTGGTTGTCTACAACCGGTGCGACGCGACCGCGAGCCGCTCCGCGAGCCTGATCCTGTCGCTGTCGCCCGATGGCGTTGAGTGGGAGCAGGCATACCAGCACAATGGCGAGACATTCTGGGGCTTCACCGGCGGCCCTCCGCTGACGGTTGATCTCGCAGGCGCGAAGACTCGGTATCTGCGCATCCAGTTGCCCGGCACGGTGTACCTCCACTTCGATGAAGTCGAAGTCTACGCGCCGGATAGCGATACCAACATCGCCCTCCGGCGCCCCGCCGACCAGAGCAGCATCAGTCAGTGGTCCGTGCAGAGCATCCGGCCTGGTGCCGGCGGCCCGTCCGGTAGCTCCATCGAGCGCATCATCGACCGGGGTCTGAAGCTGGCGGAGGCCGTGCAGGCCGCGGGCGGCGACAGCGATTCAGCCGTGAAGACGCTGCAATCCCTATTGCAGAGGGTGGGAGATCTCCCCTCGGATGCGGCCGACGCGACGTGCCAGGCCCTCTACGTCGAGGCCCGCAATGCTGTCCGGCAGTTGGCCTTGTCGAGCCCCCTCATGGACTTCGACAGCCTTCTCTTCGCCAAGCGCTCCCCCGGCGTCTACAGCCACATGTCAGACCAGTATTACGGATGGTGGTCGCGACCCGGTGGAGGCCTCTACTTGCTGGAGGGGCTGAGGAGCGATACCCCACAGACGCAGTGCCTGACTGAAGGGATGGAAGAGGGCAACTTCCTGCGCCCGGATCTCTCCCACGATGGCAAGCGAGTCATCTTCGCGTACTGTCGGTACTACCCCGACACCGCCACGCGCCCAAACAAGGTTGACCGGGCCGCCATGCCCGAGGACGCGTTCTATCACATCTACGAGATGAACGTCGATGGCACGGACCTCCGGCAGTTGACCTCCGGTCGGTACAACGACTTCGACGCGCGCTATCTGCCGAGCGGAGACATCGTGTTTCTCTCCACCCGGCGCGGCCAGTTCGTGCAGTATGCCCAGTCGATTGCCTCCACGACGATGAAAGGTCTCATGCCCGACAGCTTCGTTCGTTGCGGCGGCGGAGCGTCCCGGCCCGTGGCCGTCTACACGCTGCACGTGATGGATGCCGCCGGCGCGAGCATGCGGGCGATCTCCGCCTTTGAGAACTTCGAGTGGACCCCATCCGTCTCGGCGGACGGCCGCGTGCTCTACGCCCGTTGGGACTACGTGGACCGCCACAACAACGCCTACATGAGCCTCTGGTCCACGAACCCCGATGGCACCAATTCGCGAATCGTCTACGGTAACTTCACCCGCAGCCCGCACTCGATCTTCGAGGCGCGATCTGTCCCGAATTCGCGGAAACTCATGTTCACCGCATCCGCCCATCACTCGATCACCGCTGGCAGCGTGGTGCTGTTGGATCCGAGCCAGGGCGTCGATGGACCGGAGCCGCTGACGCGCCTGACGCCCGAGGTCTGTTTCCCCGAAACCGAAGGGTGGCCCCAGACGTATTTCGCGAATCCCTACCCTCTGAGCGAGTGGCAGTACCTCGCCGCGTGGAGCGACCTGCCGTTGGCGACCGAAGGCCGGCCGAACCCGCCCAACGCGCTGGGGATCTACTTGTGCGATGCCTTCGGGAATCTCGAACTCCTGCACCGCGACCCGGAGATCTCAAGCATGTACCCGATCCCGCTGCGCTCGCGGGTGGCCCCACCAACACTCGCCGATCGGGTCACCGATGACCCCGCCGGCGTGGGGGACTTCCTGCTGATGGATGTCTATCGCGGCTTGACCGGGGTCGAACGGGGCGATGTCGCTCGCCTGCGCGTCATCGGCGTTCCGCCCAAGGTCCAGCCCCAGATGAACTCCCCCTCCATCGGCGTCACCGATGAGGATCCGGGCAAGGTCGTTCTCGGCACGGTTCCGGTCGAGGCGGATGGCTCGGCTCACTTCAGCGTCCCGGCGGGCCTATCCGTCTTCTTCCAGGCGCTCGACGACGAGGGCATGGCGCTGCAGACGATGCGCACGATCACGTACGTTCAGCCGGGCGAGACGCTGACATGCATCGGGTGTCACGAGACCAGGCACGATGCGCCCGCTAACATCGCGACCACGGCCGGCGCGCGCCCCCCTCCAAGCTCGCGCTCGCGCCGGAGGGCTCGTGGCCATTGCGCTTTGACGCCTTGGTCCAGCCGGTGCTCGACCGCCACTGTATCACCTGCCACGACCCCGGTGCGGACAAGCCGGATCTATCCGGCCAGGCGTCGTATGCCAGCCTGCTGGCCCACGGTCAGCCCACATTACGGGAGCAGATAGTCGCGCGATACCGCGCCGGCGCATCTCCCGTAGGCGTGGGAGCCGCGCGCGAAAGCGCCCTGATGTCACTGCTCGCCGACGGGCATCATGGGGTCGAGCTTGACGAAGATGATCGAGATCGCCTGGTGACGTGGCTCGACACCTACGCGCAGCGCCTTGGCTCGTTCAGCGATGACCAGGAAGCGCGACTGGTGCGGCTGCGGGAGGCGATGGCGCCGATCCTCACCCGGTGACCGGCCTTCTGAACGAGGAAGCGCTGTCCCCATCAGCCCGAAGGAGGCCAGACACGTGGAACGCTCGTTTACGCGCTCGGCTTGGATGATGCTCCCCGCGTGGCTCGCGCTTGTCCTGGCAGTGGTGCCCGTAGTGGCGGCGACCGTGCATGTCTCGCCCGACGGAGACGACGGCGCGCCTGGCATTGAGGCGGAGCCGGTGCAGACGCTGAGGAAGGCGCTGGAACTCGTGCGCGGGAGCGAAGATGCAAGCGAGATCGTCATCCACGAGGGTGTCTACCCGGGCGACGCCTCGGTCGGCTCCAATGACGACCGCATCGGCGGGGCCCAACCTCATCTTCTCATCACAGCCGCGGGCGGCCCTGGCGATGGCGGCTATGAGACGGTCATCTTCGAAGGAGGCATGCCCGTCCGAGATGCCGAGCCGGTCCCGGACATGGCCGGTGTCTACTCCACGCCAGCCGCCTGGACACTCACTGGTCGCCCCCACATCTGGGAGCGCGACACGCGCACGCGCTACACGCTCGTCGCCGATCTGGCTGCAACTGAACGCTTCCCCGCCAGTTTCTGGTATGACGAGTCCCGCGCGTACTTCCACACCTCAGACGACCAGCCGCCGGATGCTCACGACATGGGCGCCAGCCGTTGCCGCGCGGGGCTCGTCGTCTGGCGACCAAACGTAACCGTGCGGGGGCTGCAGGTCCGGAACTGCCTGGCGTGGCGATGGTCGGCAGGCATCGAACTCCGCGGCGCCGACACGGCGGTAGAGGACTGCCAGGTCAGCAACTGCGTACGCGGATTTCAGATCATGCAAGAGCCCGAGGGCACGCGGATCATCAACTGCCGAGCCGATGATGTTGCGGGCGGCGTTTACTCGGCGGGCAAGCATGCCGTGGTGGAGGATTGCGAGCTGTTTAAGGCGCGCGACGGCTTCATGATCCCCGCCTATTCGCAGGACGACTGCGGCATTCAGTTCTACTACCCCGCGTTCGAGGGCGAGGTGCGCCGCAACATCTGCGTCGGCTTCAGCAGCGGAATCTTCGTCAAGTGCCCGACCAGCCAATTCACCGTCGAGCATAACACGTGTCTCGATGGGATCAAGTACGGCATCGGTTGCACCTCCTGGCATCCCGACACGATCTTTCGCTATAACATCGTGACGGGATTCGTCTGGCCCATCCTGTCTCCGGATGCGATCAATCCGACCAACATCGTCGACTACAACTGCCTCTGGGACACGCCCGAAGGCAGCGCGCTCAAGGCCTGTCTCGAGGGGCCGCGCAAGGTGGGAACCGGCACCCACACCATCGTCGGCGATCCCCGATTCGCCGCGCCGGTGGGCAGCCACTACCGCCTGCTCCCGGACAGCCCGTGCGCGCGCATGGGGCCGGATGAGAAAACATGCGGGGCGCTTGGTGTCGTTGAGGCGCTCTTTAAGGACGTGCGGCCGCCACTGGTGACAGTCACCGCGGCTGAGCCGGCGCAACCGGCGGGCGGAGCCGGCGAACTCTACTTCGAGCGCGACCCATGGCTCGGCGGCGGACGAAACCTGATACGCAAGCTGCCACCCGAGGGCGAGGGCAGCGAGTGGATCACGCCGCAGACCGACGTGACCCTTGAAATCGATGCCCAGGACCACGTCAGCAGGCCCGATCGGATGAAGATCAGGATCGGCAACGGCGATTGGCTCGCGCCCGAGCCATTTCAGCCGCGCAGGCCCGTTGCGTTGCCGGCCGACACCAAGCTCACGCAGGTGAGCGTATCGGTTGCCGATGTGGCGGGCAACTTCAGCGATGCAGTGCCAGTCCTGTTCCGAGTCGCCGCCGAGGGGCCGAAGCTCACGGGCGAGCCCGTCGTCTACGCCTCCGCGACCGGCGCCGTGGTCTCGTTTGAGACCGACACGCCGTGCTTGGCGAAGATCGAATTCGGACCTGACGCTGCCTATGGCTCGACGCTCACCCAGCCGAAGGGCGTGCAGCGGACGTGGGTGCCGAGCGACGGCGGCGATTGGGTCGAGATACGATCCCGCCCGCGCGTGACGAACTTCCTCGTGCTCCTCCCGGCGCAAGTCGAGTCTGGAGCGACGTATCACTACCGGCTGGTGCTGGAGGATGAGGTCGGCAATCGGAGCGAGTCCGGGGACTACGAACTCACCGTGGCGGGCGAGCGGTCCACGCGCTACGTCTCGCCGACGGGGGAGGATGTCGACGGTGCCGGCACACGCGAGGCCCCATGGCGGACCATCCAATTCGCGGTCGACCGAGCCCTGCCGGGAGATCGGATCGTGCTGCTCCCTGGTCTCTACACCGGGGAAGCCACGCTCACCCACGGCGGCCTCGAGGGGCTGCCCATCGTGATCGAGGCGGATGAGCCAGGGACGGCGGTCCTCGATGGCCGTCACGAAGCCAAGTCGTGCCTATCGCTCGAGAACGCGCCTCACGTTGCCATCGCCGGCATCGAAGCCCGGTGGTACGCGACGGCCGGCATCTACATTGTCGACTCTCCGAATGTGGCTGTGCTCAACTGCAGGATATGGAACGACTTCTGGATGGGATGGCCCACCGGTTCGGGCGTCTTCGTCCACCGTTCACCGGGCTTCTCCGGGGACCGCAATGTCATCTTTGCCGTCGAACGCGGCATCCAATTGCTTCAAAGCCCCCGGGCCACGATCACCCACAACACGATCCTGAAGAACATGTATGGCGCGGTGCATTTCATCTACTCCGCCGAAGGCTCGGTCAGCCGGAACAACTCGTTCGCGTTCAGCGGGAACGATCAGTACGTCGTCATCACAGAGCGGGACTCGGAGCTAGAGACCTTCAACAGCGACTACAACAACCTCGGCACGATGCTGCGTCGGCCCGAGCCGGGCGACGAGATCGTTCCGGACGAGGCCGTGCTGAAGGTGGGCTCCAAGGCGGTCATCAGTCTCAACAGCGAGCGCTATGAGAGCCTGCGGGCCTGGCGCGAGGCGACCGGCCAGGACGCTCACTCCATCTTCGCGCACCCGAAGTACGTCGATCCTGAGAACCGCGACTTCCGCTTGCAGCCCGACAGCCCTAACGTCGGCGCGGGCGAGAACGGCGTGACGATCGGCGCGCTCGGGACTGAGTGACGCGCGCGCCCCAGTTCCCTGAGTGGAGGCCACATTCCCAATGCGCAGGATTACCCCCGTCGTCATGGCGCTGGCGGCGCTGCTCCACGCCGGCGCGATGCACGCGCAACGCCGCTTCGAGTCTCCCCAGATCGCTCTGCCCCTGATGGACGCTGCCCCTACCGTTGATGGGACGATTGGCGAAGGCGAGTGGGCCGGCGCCGTCCGCATGATCGGGCTCATCCCGGCGGGGCGGACACAATTGGCCCATCGTCAGGCCGCGAGTTGGCTCGCGAGCGACGGGACGCGGGTCTACTTCGCAATGAAGAGCGAGGCGCCGCCGGGCGGGAAACTCGTCTCCGCTCTCGAACCGGCGGCGGACGATACGGACGTCGCGACCATCAACGATGACAGCATCGAAGTCTGGCTCGACCCGCACCTCGGCGAGAGTGGGCGGGGACTTTACCAGGCCCTCTTCAACTCGCTGGGCGCGATCTACGACCGCCAGCATGATCCCGGCGCCAACTGGCGGGGCGACTGGCAGTTGGCCAGCCGGATCGTCGAAGGTTGGTGGCATTTCGAGGGCTCGGTTTCGCTCGAGAGTCTCGGCGTGACGACGCCGCTTGTCGGGCAGACGTGGGGCGTTCGCCTGGCGCGAGCCTGGAAGAACCCCGGCGAGCAAGCGACCTTGGCGCCGCTGGCGACGCAGTTCGATTCGCGCGATACGATGTCGGTTGTTCAGTGGGTCGAGCGGGGGCCCGTGATCCAGGCGATCTCCAACAGAACGCCTGATGGCGAGAAGTGCCGCTACACCTTGCGCGCAAGCAACCCCAGCGACCAGCCGCTCGCCATCCGCGCGCGGATCGACAGCCAACCGGCCTCCAGCCAACACGCCGACCTCGCGGAGACCTACCAGATCGGTCCGGGCGAGACGCGCGACATTGTGCTCGACCATCGCGCCTGCCACGGTGAGGAGACCATCTACACGCGCATCCATATCGACTCGCCCGACGGGGCCTTCGTCTACTACCATCGCGAGTTCACGTGGACTCTCGCGCGGCCCGAGAACGTCTGGCGCGACGCGCGCGTGGCGGGGACGGCGCTCGATCGCATCAAGCAGTCGCTGACGTTCCACGCGAGCTTTGACGAGGGCGCCGATGCCGCATTCGCCAAGGGCGAGGCGGCGGTCGCCCTGACTGTGCCTGACGGTGGGGAGCTGGGCTTCGTCGAGGGGCTCGCCGGGCAGGCCTTGCTGAGCGGACGCGAGCGTGCATCGGTCCAATACGAGAACGAGGGCAACTTCAACGCGACCGAGGGAACGCTCTCGATGTGGGTCCGGCCCGACGCCTGGAAGCCTGACGACCAAGGCGACTTCAGCCACGCGTTCTTTGTCAACGGCCGCCCGACCGACGGGTACTTCGGCGTCCAAATGGCGCGCTTCAACCTGAACCATCCCCACCTGCAATGCTACATGATCCAGTACCCGTATCGACAACCCGCGCATATCTCAGTCACCGGCGAGGTGCGCATCTGGAAGCCCGACGAGTGGCACTGGATTGTCATGACATGGCGGGCGGATGAGTTGACACTCTACGTCGATGGCCTTGAGAAGGGCCGCCGCGCCCTCGATCCGCCCCTCTCGGCGCGTGACGTTACGCGGACCCACTTCAGCGTGGGCCGCGCGGGAGGCGAGGACCAGACCGCCATCGACGAGGTAATGCTCTTCGACCGTTGCCTGACGCAGCCGGAGTTGCGCGTGGGCAAGTTGTTTTGTCAATCCAGCGCCGGCGCCGCCGCCTGGGAGGCGGTCCAGCTCGATTACGGATACTACCCGTACTCCGCCAAGCTCAAAGTGCGTGTCGATCTGAACGCGCTCGAGGGCAAAGAGACCGTCAAAGGCGCCCGACTGCTTGTCCGCGCCGCCGGCGGCGCCAAGCCCGTCGCGACCATTCGCATGCCCCAGTTCGTCGACAGTGTCTCCGAGACCATCGCCGATCTGCCCGACCTCGCGGATGGGACGTATGGGTTGGCGCTACGTCTGGATGGTGGACCCGAGGCATTGGTCGGAGAACTCGTCCGCGACTTCGAGCGCGAAACGTTCGAGTGGGAGCACAACGAGATCGGCACGAGCGATCTCATCTTGCCGCCCTTCACGCCGCTCGAGGTCGAGGGCAGCACGGTTCGCGCGGTCCTGCGCGAGCACGTGATGAATGGTCAGGGCCTGTGGGATCAGGTCGTGGCGAAGGGCGAGCCCATTCTCGCCGGCCCCGCGCATTTCGAGGCCTGGGTCGACGGGGAGAGAGCCGAGATCACATCCGAGCCCCTGAGGATTACCGGTAGATCCGACACTCGCGTCGCGGCCCGCGCGCGATGGTCGGCGGGCGCGCTCAAGGGCCGCGTTGAATCCGGGATGGATCAGGACGGGATGATGCTCTGTGACCTGGAGCTGTCCGGCGAGGGGACCCTCGACCGGCTCGATCTGGTCATCCCCGTCCGCGATGACATGGCGCCCCTCGGGCACTTCGTCGGCGAGCGTTGCCGCGACAACTTCGCCGGCTTCGTCCCAGCCGGCACGGGCGTCGTCTGGGACAGCCAAAAAACGCTCCGGCACGATCTGATCGGCCCGTTTTGCCCCTACATGTGGGTTGGCGCCGAGGAGCGGGGCATCGCCTGGTTCGCCGAGAACGATCGCGGGTGGACGGTTGATGGGACCACCGCGTGTCAGCAGATCCAGCGCGACGGCGACGTGCTATCGGTCCGCGTGAGGCTCGTGCAGACGCCGACGTCGCTGTCTGGTAAGCCGCGACAAATCACCTTCGGTCTGCAGGCGACTCCCGTCAAACCGATGCCCGAGCGGCCCGACAACTGGCGCGCGTGGACTGCCGGCGACGACGCGCCCGGCGCGAGCACCTTCACCATCGCCGGGTCGACCCACTACATCGGCTCCCCAAACCACGAACCCTTCCCCTTCGAGCGCGACCTCGAGCTTTGGAGGAAGTTCGGCGAGACTAGGAAGACGGGCGAGCCCGATCTCGATTTCGCCGAGGCGTGGATAGACCGCTACCCCGAGGCAGCCTTCGAGATGTACCCCCGCAAGCAGTACCTGGACTCGGTCCGTGGCGGGTTCTTCATGGTCGCGAAGCAACCGAAGCGGATGCTGGTCTACGTTCAAGGGCGGGGGATCAGCTTCCACACGCCGGAGTTTCAGGTGTTTCAGGACGAGTGGACGATGAGCGACTACAACCCGCGCGTGTGGCCTGCGGAATTCGGCGGCGGCAGCGCCTACTCGACAGATCCGGTTCAGAGCTGGCAGGACTTCACGCTCTGGTGGCTCAGGCAGCAGATGGACACGTTCACCGACGGGCTGTATTTCGATAACTTCTTCATGATCCCCATCAAGGACCGGGTCGTCTCCTCCGCCTACCAACTCCCCGATGGGCGCGTGCAGCCATCGGTCACGTGGGCGAACCTGCGCCAGATGATGCGGCGCACCAGCACCATGTACCTCGAAGCCGACCGCCATCCGATGATCGGCCCGCACATGACGAACTCCACCATCGCGCCGATGATGTCCTACGCCCAGTTCGGGCTCGACTGGGAGTGGCACTACGGCCGCAGCGACTACCAGGACCGGTGGACTCGCGATCACATCCGCGCGGCGTGCATCGGTCGGCAGACGGGCTGCGCGCCGGTGGTGATTGGGATTGGCTCTCAGGGCGGGGCGGCCGACGAGGTGGAGTGGCTCAACCGGACCTTCAACGGGGTCGTGCTCACCCACGAGTTGATCCCGTGCTGGTACTCATGGAACAAGTTCATCACCCCCGCCGAGCGTGGCGAGCGCACGACCAGTCGCGAGCTGTTCTACGAAACGCGCAAGGCCCTGTTCGAGATGGGAATCGGCACGGATGCTTGCCGAACGCAGAACTACTGGGAAGCCGACTACCCGGTCGCGATCACTGGCGTGGAATCAAGCAGCATCCTCCACAGCGCCGACGGGAAGACGATGCTGATCGTTGCTAGCTGGGGGGACGACGCCACTGCCTCGATCACGCTCGACGTTGATCGCCTCGGCATTGACCCGGACTTCGTCGCGACCGATTTCGAGACAGGCGAGATCGTGGAGCGCGATGGGAACGTGCTGACGCTCGAACTGGCGAAGCACGACTACCGCACGATCGTGCTGGAGGGCTGACGCCGCCTACTCCGGCGACCCGTCAACCGTGTTCCCGCGCGCGTCCACGCGATCACAGTCGTCGGCCACCACGATGGCGCCCTCGATCAGCGGCCGGCTGTCTTCGATGCGGTTGTCCCGCACCGACACGTCGGCCGAGTTTGAGATGCGGATTGGGACTTCGGGCTTGCCGTCGATGCGACCGGGCGCGCCCGGTCCCGCGACTATCTGGTTGCCGCGGATGATCGCGTTTTCCGTGGAGCCGATGCTGATGGCCTGATTGCGCCAGTTGATGAACGTGTTGTCTTCGATGAGGATCTGCGAAATCCCGCGGTACGGCGCGGGCTGCCAGCCCAGCCGAGTGGTCTCGATGGAGATGGACGCGCTTGAGTCTGGGTGATGGATCCTCTCGACGTTGCACGTGTCGAACGTGTTGCCGCGGATGATGACGTTCCCCGTCGCGAAGCCCTCCGGCCAGCCGGGATCGTTGTGGATCGTCACTCCGTTTGAGCTCGTGCCCTCAAACCGGTTGTTTTCGATGAGACCGTCTCGCGAGTCGATGAGAATCCCGAACCGGCGGATGTTCCGGAACGTGTTGTTGCGGAATACGAAGCCACCGGACGCGTCGAGGTTGAAGAACTGAGGGTCCTTCTTCTCCAGCCCGGTTCTGACATTGAGGATTGGCTGATCGAACTTGACGCGCTGAGTCCCGGGAGTCGTGCCCTTGCCCACCTCGGTCACGTGGGCCTCACCTAGCTTCACGCCGGGCTCGGGGTCGAAGACGAGCACGCGGGCCCCCTCCGCCATCGGCGCGTGCATGGTCAGCACGAACTCCGTGTCGGAGATCACCTCGGCGCAGAACGCACCTTTGCCGTAGAAGTTGGCGCCATCGTCGGCCATACCCTCGAACGTGCAGCCTTCCACCCACGGTGCCGGCCGGCTGACCGGGAAGTGGAGTCCGTCCGCGTTCGACGTGTGCCATCGCCCCGGCTTGATGAGGACGTGACAGTCCAGCACCGCCACCTCCTTCGTCCCGCCGCCACCGTAGTCCAGCCCTGGGCTCGCGTAATTCGTGATTCGCTCAAACGTCACGCGCTCGCATCCCGAACACAATATGAGGTTGCCGCCGTTTCGGTCTACATGCACGTACCGGTCGCCCACCTCGAAAAAACCGGCCTGGCCACGGTTCCGCAGCTTCATCCGGAACGTGCGATCGCCGACTTCCTCCCAGCCGTCGGAGAAGAACACGTTGGGCACGTCGCGTTTCATCCGGCCGGGGACATCGGGGTCTTTCAACATCCCCCACCGGATCGTGTCGTAACCTTGCTGGTTCGGCCGCTCCCACAGCGGGTCGTCCATGCTGATGAAGCCAGGCTCCACCTCGAAATCGAACCAGCCCTCCTCCACGTTGACCCCCCGGACGAAGCCCTGCGCGAAGGGAGGCGGGCCCCAGTCCACTGTGAGATCGCGGACGATGACGTTCTTGCAGGCGAAGAGCGAGAGGAAGCCCGTGGTCGGAGTCCGGATGATGATCTCCGCGCCATTCCCATTGATGACAACGTTCTCCGCGCGGACCATCGCCAAGGCGTGCTTCGTCAGCTTGGCCTGCTCCTCGATGTCGATGTCGGCATCCAGGTGGTACCGCCCTTTGGCGAAGCGCACCTCGGTCGGCAGGTCGGCCTCGGTCGCCTGGGCGAGCGCCGCTCGGACACCCTCCAAGTCGTTACCCTCGTCGTCGGGCACGGCGCCGAAGTCGGTTACCTCCAGCACTTGCTCGCAGGTGATGTCGCGCAGCGGCTCGGCTCTCGGCGAGAGCGTGGGCTCCTTCACGGTCACCTCCACCGGAGTCTCGCGTGGGGCATCCTGCGCGGGGGCGCAAGCCATCGCGCCCGTGAGGATCACCAGTGACAGCAATGGGCCTCGGCGGGCCCTCCTTGGACGCGACATCGCGGCGCTCCCACGTGCTGAGATGTTACGAGAGGCGCCGCGTTGTCTCGGCGCCTCTCGGTATCTTCAGCCTCAACCCGCGCCGCTCCTCCAGCGCCTGCGCTACATGTGGAAGTCCATGTCTCCCCAGATGGTCTGCAGGTAGTCAATCTGCGCGGCGTGGTTCCCCATGTGAATGCCCGGCAGGTTCATGAAGAACGGCATCGGTCGCGTGACGACCGGCGTCTCGACGATGCTGTCGATGCGCTCGGGCGTCAGCGCGTCGAGCGCGGCGTGTACGGCCACCACTGATTCCTCGATGACTTGGGCGGCTTGCTCGCGGGAGGTGATGGCCGCCTCCGCGGCGTCCATTTGCTCCTGGATCTCTGCCAGGCTCGAGCCCGGCAACTCCTCGCCGCGCAGAATCCCAGCGAAGGCCTGGTTCGAGATCCCCGCGTGGGCGGCTATCCCCAACGCGCTCTTGGCTGTCGGCGATGGAGTCCATGTCAGCTTGTCATCCGGCACGCTCTGAAGAGTGTTCAGCAGCAGTTCCTTGGTCATGTTGGCCGCTTGTTTCGCTTGCGTCACCAGATCGCTCATTCGCTCGCTCCTCTGCGGCATGCTGTTTACAGCACTAACCCCGATCCACGCATGATCCTCTCCCGACGCGTCAGATCACCGGGAGGGAGCCGGAGAGGCGTGAGCGAAAGCGACGGGTGAGATGGGCTCGACCCGCCGTGGCGGCAACTGAGGAGACACGATGCAGCCGAAATGGCACATTGCGTTCTGCAACGTTACGTTCACCAATTACGCAGGCGTCTCGTACCGGGACTACTACGGGTCTCCGGCGATCATGCTCGAGACGCAGTTGGCGGCGAAGGACCACGCCGAGGAGCGCTTCGGTGTCGGGCGGTTCATCAACCCGCTCGTAGACTCGCCCGGTTGCACCTTCGCCTCGTTTCTGGGCATGCCTGTGATCACGCCTGATGAGGACGAGCTTCCGTACATAGACACGACCCGCCCGCTGATAGCCGATTTGAAGGACGTTGACGAACTCCGCATCGGCGACCCGCGCGAGGAGGGCCTGATGGGCGCGCGCTGGGAGGCTTACCAGTATTACACCTCCCAAGGCTACCCAGTCGGGTTTGGCGGCGCCGGCGGCGGGATCGTGACGGTCGCCTGTGAGATCAGCAACAATGCCATCATGGCGGGCCTGGCCGAGTCGCCGGACGACGCCGTGCGGGTCTTCGACTTCATAGCCGACGCGCAAGAAGCCGTCTCCGAGTTCGGCGCGTCGCTCGTCGGCGGCGAATACAACGGGACCGGCTACATCGGCGACGACTACGCCGGGTTGCTGTCGCCGGCGATGTTCAGGGAGCACGTCGTCCCCGTCTACCAAAGACTCTACGCGGACCAGCCGTCCCGGTTCATGCACAGCGAGTTGTTGCGCGCGGAGCACCTCAAGATCGCCCGCGATGAGCTGGGCGTCACGGACTTCCACGGGGCCGGGTGCGAGCTTCTCACGCTCGAGGAAATGCATGACATCATGGGGGAGCAGTTCTGGACGCAACTCACGCCGCGGGAGATGCTCGAGCTAACTCCCGAGCAGATCGACGAGCGCATCCGCGAATTCGCCGAGTGTGGCGGGAGGCTCGTTCAACTCTACCCCGGTCGGCTCACGCCGGACCGCAACATGGACGCCGCGATCGCGGCGGCTCAGAAACACTGCCCAGGCGGGCCGCACTGGTAGTGATTCCGGACCTCAGGGACCATCAATGGAATGCCCTTCGAGATGGCTCGGACCCATTTTGGTGCTTGGTCTGAGCGCGGCCGTCTCCGCCGCCTGGTGCGATGAGTCGACGCGCTCGGAGCGGATCGCAACGGCACGGGTCGTGTGGGAGCGCGAACTCGCGCAGGCTGCCGGTGGACCCGTCGAGGCGAGTTACCCGACCGAGCCGGCCGTGCCGTTTCTATCGGCTTACGCTATCACGCGCGAGCCGGAGTACGCCGCTCAAGCCCGCGTCCAATTGGCATACGCTCACAGGCTCGAGACGAACTCGCTCGTCACCCGAGATCGCGGCTTTCCCGCCGCCCATCGCGATGCCCAGGCGCGGCAGATCTACAACTTCTATCTGGCCTACCGCATCCTGGCCGATGGCGAATACCTAAGCTGGGCTGACTCTTGCGCGCGGGCGATGGTCGAGACGATTCCCCGGGCGAGCCACGAATGCGCCGGCGAGACCCACGTGCAGTTCGCCGCCAACTTCATCGACGTGGATGACCCGACGAAAACGCCGGGCGCCTACATCATCGACGTCAACCAGAATGCCGAGGTGGGCCTCGCCTTTGGGTTGCTGTACCACGACCCCGCGTCCGCCTTCTTCCGCGATCCATTGGCGAAGGAGATCGCGCTCGAGGAGACGCTGGCCTCAATGTCGAGCCAGGAGATGGACACGGGGGCAATACCACTCAATGAGACCGCGGATCGCATCACGCAACACGACACTGCTTACGGCAGTTACGCGGCCTTCTCATGGGTGTGGAGTCAGCTCTTGTGGCGCGACCCGAGGTTCGAGGAGCACATCGTTGCCGCCGGGCGATGGCTGGGGGGAAACCGCGATCTGGCTACCGGCTCCAATCGCTACTATTCCTTCCGCAATCGGGCAACCGAGATGCCCTCCTGGGAGTCATCGTACCGGATGCCCCTCTACTGGTACTGTGGGCTGGATGTTGCGGACTTCGTCACAGCGATCTTCCGACGAATGCCTAACATCGAGCCGCGCGACCCGTTCGTTGCCCCGTGGGCCTACTACGATCTGATGGGTATCCCACGCAGCTACTATATCGATGGGTTGCCGCTTCCGACCGGGACTCGCTAGCACTGAGAGATCGCCAATCATGTCCGAACGGGTGCGTCCGTGAAACTGGGATCTGCCTCAATCACTCTCGCAAGTATGTGCCTCTGCGCATGCCTCGCCGCCGATGACCTCCGTATCGAGGGCGTCGTCGATGTAAGCCGCGCTTCGCACGAAATCGGGCACTGTTACATTGCGCCAATCGACGCGCCGGGCTCGCCGGACACGCCAGTCCGGCAGGCCTCGTCGCTGCAGCTACTCGAGGACGATGTCGAGTTGGGGCCCGCCCATTCGCAACACGCGACCATCCGCGAGCTCGGAGGCGGGGCCTTCTCCCACTGGTCGGGCAATGCCGACGGGAAGCCCCAGAGCCTGTATTTCTCAGCCTCCGACAACACTGATCCCACGAAGAATGGCCGCGCGTACCGGTGGGTGCTGGCGCTGGATCGCGGCTCCGTCCGCGCCGCGCTGCGCCCGAGTTTGGTGCATGGTTCGCGGCTGGGGCCCGAGTATGGGCCCGGTTGGTATGTCGCGCTCCAGATCGCCCGCTCATTCCCGCCGTTCACGGCTGATGCGCCCGAAGTGGTGCTGCAGGGAGTCGACGGAGACGGCAACATGGTGGGCGAGGAGCGCCGCCTGCGCCTGACGCCTGGGGAGCCATACGTGCTGGGCAGCCTTACGGAGATTAGCCGCAAGCAGGCGGTGGTCAGAGCGACGGTGCCGCTGGAGAACCTGCCCGAGGGGAGCGAAATGCCCATGGTCGAGTTGACGCTGCCAACCGACGAGCGGCTTGAGTTGGATGTCACGGGCGCTGAGTGGAACTTCGCGTCGACCGGTCCATGGGTGGATCTGCCCGATGCTCGGAAGCTTCGCGGCATGAGGTACCCGTGGCGAGTCTCAACGACCGGCGAGACGGCGGAACTGACGCGCGAGGTGACCATCCCCGCGGATTGGGAGCCGCCTTTCACGCTCACGTTCTTCTGCTCCGACGATTACCTCGACGTTGGCTCGCGGCCCGATTCCGGCTCCAATTCAGTGGATGCCTACCCCGGCCATCGGCTCAAGCAGGTGCTGATCGATGGCGAGGTGATTTGGGAGCAGGACATCGCTGACAACTCGGCGCCCGGCGCGCCCGTGGATTTCGCGGTTGACCTCACGGGGCGCGTGCAGCCGGGCGAGAGTTTCACCATCGCGCTGCGCAATCTCGACAAGGTCGGGATGGACACGCGACTGGAGACAGACTACCACTACCGCGGCGTGTACGAGGGCGATCGCCCCGGCGGCGACGAGGTGCTCGCGACGACATGCTGGTGGGGGGATGTCGTCGTTTGGCGTGGGAAGCTCAGTCACGGCCCCGCGTGGCCGCGACCGAGTTTCGCCCAGGTCGTCGCCCGTCATGCTGAGCAATGGCCGTATCCGCCCGCCGGTGGCGATGCCTCGCTTCCGGCAAATCTCCAGCTCGAGGGAGCAGACGGGCCGCTTGCCGCCAACGCTCCTGTCACGTGCGGCGTGCCGATCTCCGAGGGCGTCGTCGATGACATCGCCGACCTATCTCTCTGGCTGGGAGACGAGCCGCTTGCTTGGCAACCCGAGACGATGAACACGTGGCCCGATGGCAGCGCTCGCTGGGTCATGGTCAACGCCGTTCTGCCGGCCGGGACTCAGCCTGACGCCGGCCTCTCCTTGCGTCGCGAGCAGGTCGAGGCCGTACCCGATACCCCCGTCAGCGTCGCGCGTGACGGCCACGCGGTGACGGTGACCTCCGGCGACCTCACGGTCCGCATGGGCGCCTCGGACAGTCTCATCGAGAGCATCGAATGGGCGGGCGAGCGCATCGCCGGGCCGCTGCAGTCCGAGGTCGTCTGGGAATTCGGAGATGGCGAGCCCCGCGCATTGCAGGCAGTCTGGGACAGCTTCGAAGTGACGCGGAGCGGCCCTGTCCGGGCCACGATCGAGGCGCGAGGGGTGATGGCTGATGGCGCGGGATCGCTCGGGCCGGTGATATGTCGTGTCGACGTCTACGCCGGCGCCCCGACAGCGCGCATCACCCACCGGATCTTCAACGATGGCGCGGGCACGGCCGAGTTAAGCCTCGTCAGGCTGTCCGCGCAGATCGACGACGACGCGCAACGGGCGGTCCGGGGATCGGCCGGCGACAGCGCTACTTCGATCGATGGCACGGAGCCGACCAGATTGGCGCAGACCGATGCGGGCCATTGGAACGACGCGGCCGGAGCGTCCATTGAGGGCCGCCTCGACGGGTGGATGGCCGTGGAGGTCGGCGGCGCGTGGCTGGGAGCCACCGCGCGACACTTCTGGCAGCAATTCCCTGCCGCTCTCGAGGCCACGTCCGGAGCGCTTCACATCGACTTGTTCGCCGGCAGCGAATCGAGTCCGACCTATGGCTGTCGCGCCGGTGAGGCCAAACGCCACGAGGTCTGGCTGACCTTTGGCCCAGATCAACCCGCGCTCATGCGGCGCCCGCTCAGGCTGTTCAACAGCAGCTACTTCTGCGCCTCGGAGGGGCTGGGATATGCCCGGCCGCACGACGGCGAATTCGCAAACGTCGGCGAGCACATGGCGAAGACATACCCGGCGGCGGTTTACGGCAGCATGGCGCTGCTGTTTGGCATCCGGGACTTCGGCGACGGCTACTACACGGCCGAGACGCCGTCGTACCGCAACAACTACTACGACGTCATGCGCGGGATGTTCGGCGAGTACCTGATGGGCGGCGGAGGGGAGTGGTTCGATAGGGGAGAGGAGGCCGCTCGCCACTACATGGACATCGACCAGTTTCACGCCTCTGAGCGGACGAGAGACTTCGTCGGCGGAAACTCGAGCGTCTACACGCCCAACCACAACGAGGAGTTCGGCGTGTGGGCGGCGATGCTGCGACCGGCCGGCGGAATGCTGACGTGTTGGCGGCTGAGCGGCGACGAAGACGCGCGCGAGTCAGCGCTGATGCTCGCCGACTACATCGTCCGAACGCGCGCGGGCGAGGGCGAGGGCAGTTCGCGTAACAACGCGGGCTCGCTTCACTCGCTCACGTGGGCCTGCGATGAAACCGGGGACCAGAAATACCTCGAAGCCGCGCTCGATATCGCCGACAGCGTCAACCGGTTCCTCATCCCCCGGCGCGGATGCTACGCCGAGACTCACGGCGGCCACAACTACCGGGGCAACGTGCCTTGGATGGACGCGCAACTGGCCGAACCGCTCTACATGCTCTACCGACAGACGGGCGAGGTGTGGGTCGCCGACATGATGGTGGGGCTGATGGAATCGCTCGTCGCCGAGAACATGGAACTCGGAAATCCGGGCAACTTCCAGGGCTACACTCACTGCCCCGTCCTCCATCGGAGCAAGTGGAACTCGGGCTACAACGTGCTGATCGCGCCATGCGTTGGACTCGCGCACGAACTGACCGGCGATGACCGGATGCTCGCCGCCATGCGCGGCGCGTATGACATCACGGTCGAAGAGGGCACGATCAACGATGTCCGCAACTGCTACTGGATGATGCCGACTTTGCTGTATCTGCTGGATCGTCAGGATAGCGCGCGGGCCGCGGGGGGAACCGAGCAATGATCACGATCACCAGCGATTTCGAGTGCGGGAACGCCAAGAACGTCACCCAGACCGGAGACAACCGACACCGGCTGGAGGTCGTTGGCGACAAGCCTGTCTACTGCTACTACTTCTGCTTCGACGTGAGGAACGACGGCGAGGCGACTACTGCCGTCATCGAGGTCTGGCACGATCCCGTGATCGACGACGTGCCGGGATTCATCTCGCACTTTCCGAGCACGATCTGGATCCAGCTCGAGGGCGCGGGGCGCTACCAGCCGCTCGTCTTCGGCGAGTGCGAGACGCATGACGATCACTTGGTGATCCACCTGCCCCTCGCGGCCGGGCAGACGGTCCGCGTCACGGATGTCTGGCCATCCACCTACACCGACACGTGCGACTTCCTACGGGGCCTCGCGGAGGAGCGCTCGGATCGCTGCAAGTTGTTCACTCTCGGCCAATCCGTCCAGGGCCGCGATATCCTCGGCGTGCGCTGTGGCACTCCCGGGAAGCCTCGGGTGCTCGGCGTCGCCGGGCAACACCCCATCGAGTTCCCCGGGATCTGGGGGATGCGGGGAATCGCCGACTTCATGACGTCGCTCGTCCCCGACGCGCGCGCTCTGCGTGAGGAGCTGCTGGTTGAGATCATCCCGATGGTCTGCCCCGACGGGACGGTCATGGGGCGCAATGGGTTCAACGCCGAGGACCTTGACATGTACCAGAGCTTCGGCGACACGCCCGACGCGCCCGAGCCGGAGGCCCACGAGAGCCGCTTGCTGTGGGACAAAGCCGTCGCCGACCGGCCCGACCTGTGGATGAACATCCACTGTTATCTCGGCTGGCGTGGGAACAGCGAGCACCCGTACGATGGCTGGTACGAGGTGGCGGATCCGGTGTTCTCTGACCCGAAGCAGGCGAGGCTGTATCAGGCGTTCTGCGATACCATGCGACTGCAGACCACCGGCCCATCGACGCACATCACGGCCGCCACTCACTCGCCGAACACGACCGAGTATCAGCTTGCCAAGCGCTTCGGGATTCCTCACGTGTTCTACGAGATCAATGGTGGGACGGCCGGTCCGTACGGCGCGGGTAAGCGGGCGCTCGAGGTGTTCCAACGGGCGACGACGACGCTGCTGAGCCCGCCCGCCTAGTCGCCCGCCGGCCTCAACTAGGTCGCCCCGTTGGCGCGCTCCTCACCTGGCTTGACGTTGGTCAGAATCAGCCCCGGCGCGGAGATGTCGACGTCTGTCGACGTCACGAGCGTCCACAGATCCGCGCTCACCTTTCGTAGCGAGACGATCGTCGGCACTGATACCGTGTCGCCAACTCCGTAATCGTAGACCGCGAAGCCCTTCGAGCCGTCGCCGTTGGTATCGCCGAACTCCTGCCCCAGCGTCTCCTCGGCTACTTCGCCGTGAGTTTGCGGGTCGATCCAGACGGTGTTTCGCCCCGTGACGCCGCTTACGCGATACGCCGATGACGCGTCCTCATTGGCCAGCGTCTTTCCGTGACAGTAGCGCAAGCCCGCGAGCTGCAGCGTGACTCCGCTCGTGATCGCGTTCGCCTTGATGGCGGTCACGGGCCCTTCGCAGATCCGCGGGTCAAGCTCGAGGGTCAGCACGCACGCATCCCCTTGGTTCTCAGCCGCGACGATCAGATGCGTGCAGTCGCTGAACTCGTTGCTGATGCGGATGTATAGCCCTGCGAGCGCATTCGGGTACGGCGCCGCCGGCTGGACAGTGACCTTCCGATTTGGATAGTCCGTCGCGGTGATTTGCCCTTGCCATTCCGCCGCTTCCGCCTCGATTCCGATGTCGCCGACTTTGAGCAGGCGTCCGCCGACGAGGCACGCGCCGGTCAACTCGCCATCCGTCTCCGACCACACGGCAAACGTCGCATCAGTCGTCACGCCCCCAGCAGAGCACTCGCCCGCGTCCCGCGAGACGATGACCGTGTCTTGGCGGTCTCCAATCGCGACCTTCACCGCGACCGGCGCGTACGCGCCGCCGGGCTCGGCATCGACCGCCAGCGATTCGACCGCGTCGATGAATCGCTCGCCCTCATGCACCTCGATGACGTCCGCGAACTGGCTCGCGTGGGGTGCTGTGCCCGTCGTGTGGCCGATGGCCCACTGCAGTTCGTACGGCTTGCCCCCGCCGGGAGGCTTGCCCTTGGCGAGGTTCACGTCAGCCGGTCCCGTCGAGAGCGAGGTCATTCTCAGGTGCACGTCTGGTTGGCCCTCCAACGGCCAATCGAGCGACCACTGCCCGGCCCCGTCGGCTCGCGCGACGTCGTAGAGATATGGGAACGCGCTGAGCTGAGGGTTCGCCTTGGTCCACTCGACGCCGTCACCGTAGGCGATGCCCGCACCGGCGAGCGTTCCAGTGCCTTGCGCCTGCAGATCAAGTCCCTCCACCGTGGATTCGCCCTCGGTTCGGGGACCATGGAAGCTCCAATAGTGATCCGTCCCGCCTGACAGGCGAAGCACGTCGACCGCATACGAGTCGGTGTCGCTCACGTCGATCAGGGCGATCGTGCGCTCCATCCCCACATCCGGCAGCATCTCATAGACCTCCGGCGCCGCGACGTCGACATGCGCCGGAGCGTGCGCCGTCGTGACTTGCGCCCAGGCCCCGTCCGCGAACAGCTTGCAGTGTCCGCGACTCCGGTAGCTCGCCGCGCCGACAATCCGCCCGCAGTAGTGCGCCGCCCAGTTGCCCTCCCACTGGCCGCGGAACGTCCATGAGTGCGGGTAGCCGAGTTCGGGGAGGATCTTGCGCATCTTCCCCTCCCAGCCAATCGTGAGCATGTCGTCGTGGGCATGGCCCCGGTGCCGTCCGTAGCGGACCCAAAGCGCCCGCCGATCGTCGCCCTGGCCCGAGCGGAGAATCGCGTGGCCGTAGCCGTCGAGCACGTTGCTCGGCAGATGGATGTCAGAGCCGCGCTCCGCGACGATCCTCTCGATCTCCTCGCGCTGGTCTGGGTCGGTAACTTCGGCTATGGGCGCGCCCGCGGCCTGATCGTACATCGCCATCGCGTAGCGAGGGTCGCCGGTAAGCGCGTGCGGCCCCACGAACCACATGGGCGAAACGTCGGTAGTTTGGTAACGACCTCTAGGCGCCGTTGTGACGACGTCACCCGCGTCGCCCGTTTGCCCGTTGGTGCGGCCGATGAGATTGAAGTTGATGCAGAAGTCGAAGAGATTCTTGTACTTGGGGTCATCCGTCAGCGCTGGCACTCGGTCGGGGCCATACGTCTCGGGGTTCATCGCGCGGATCTTCTCAGCGACTCTCGCGATCTCCTCGAGGTTGTACACGTGCCCGGCGTTGTACCCCTGCGACTCGAAGCCCGAGCCATCGATGAAGTAGTCGTTCGTCAGGAAATAGCGCATCATCCCGGGCCCGTTGATGACCCAATCGACCAACTCGGGGCTGCGTGGCGAGTTCAGGAACAAGGCGCTCTCGATCGTGGCGCGCTGCCCCTGGGGGAGGTTGCCGATGAGGTTCTTGTCGAGACACGCCTGGGCGACCGTTCGGAAGTAGCCCACCTCGATGAACTCGCGGAAGTCTGCCATCGTCTCGATCTCGGGATGCCCGTTCTCCTGGACGAATGCCAGCAGCTCCGCGTCCTCCTCATCGAAGAACTCCCACATGTGCTCGAACGCCGCGGCATATTGCGTGAAGCGCGGGACCTCCCAGTTGTGCTCCACATACAGCCACGTGTTGTAGATTGGGACGTTCGTCTGCGGGATGATCCCGCCGCGCCAGACGGACGATCGCATCAGCGACTTGCGCTGGTTGATATTCACCGACAGGTTCAAGTATTGCTCCGCGGTGCGGAAAAGCATCAGCGCGGCTGAGTGGCCGATCCGTCGGTCGCCGCTCATCGCGTATTGCTTGCTCAGACTCGTGACCAGGGGGACCCAGCGGTTCAGGTAGTGCCAGCACGTGTAGTAGCCGATGAACGCATACGGATTCTGTTCGCCCGGCTCGAAGTAGCCCC
This sequence comes from uncultured Armatimonadia bacterium, assembly GCA_964555935.1. GTDB lineage: Bacteria > Armatimonadota > Zipacnadia > Zipacnadales > VGFC01 > CAZKUN01. Next base: position 39,837 of record CAZKUN010000021.1, read on the forward strand.
ACCCGTCGTCCGGGAACTCGCCGCTGTGCATGTCGCCAGCAGCGAAGTCATTGCTCGGGAACCATCGGTCGCACTCGGGGCAACCGACCTGCCAGGGGTGGTCCTCAAAGTCGAGCTTCCAGGGGTAGAAAGGCGATCTCCCCTCAAAGATCTTGCGCCCGCAGACCGGGCATCCCTTCGGCTCGTGGTATTGCACGAAGACCACGCGGGGGATCGTCGTCTCGGGGAGCGAGTAGTACAGATCCTCGTCATTCGGCAGCTCAACGGCGATCTTCTCGACCCCGTCGAGTCCCTGATCCCGCAGCGCGGTCAGTTCATCCTCGTCCAGGAACGTGATCCCGGCCTTCGGATCGTCTTGCCCGTCCATGGGGAAGAGCCGCGGCAGGTCCCACTTCTCGAACTTGCGCGGCTCTTGGACTTCCGCCCACGGGAGCACGTCGACCGGTAACTCAAGCGAGTGGTCGCCGGCAGCGAAGTCGATCGTGCCTCCGGTCAGAGGCGCCGTTGCCGTGAAGTAGAACTTCTGAGTCGTGTCTCCGGCCGTCCATGGCCAGCGATCGTGCAACTCGATGCCGTCCGGCGCCGTCACGGCCAACTCGCCGCAATCGGCCGGCGTCTCGATGACGATCCGTGTCTGCTGCCCCACGAACCACGCGATAGGCTTCTGAATGCACCGCAGTTGCGCGTCATCCGCGGCCGCCTTACCCGCCGGCATGATGGCAAAACCGATAAGCAGCAGCGCCAACGCAACGCATCTCATTTCAGCGGTCTCCTCGGTTAACTCGGCTCAACGTAACCGTAGCCCTCGGGGCCCATCCAATGCTCTCCCGGCAGCGCCCTGGTCGGATCGCCCGGCGCCGCGCGCAGCACCTCCCGCGCCTCACGTTGCGCGTGACACTCCGCCTGCAGCCTCTCCGGATCCCAGTCCGCCAGCAGCTCGGCCGTCATGGCGCGCAGGATCTCCGCACACTCCGGATCATCGTAGCGGTCGCATCGCTCGCGAGGGTCCTCGGCCAGGTTGAAGAGTTCCGGACGCTCGCCGTGGTAGTAGTTGCACTTCCAATCGCCCCGCCTCAGCATCCGCATCGGGCCCCGCGAAGGCCCAACTTCGGGCCAGATGTGGCTGTTGACCAGCATCTCCGAGACCGCCCGACGGTTCGGGTCGCCGGGTTCGCCGCGCAATTGCGCCGCGAAGCTCTGGCCCGTCGCGCCGGGGATCTTGGCTGCCCCCGCCACGTCCGCTAGCGTCGGCCCAATGTCTGTGAGGCTGACCGGGGATGCGGCTCTGATCCCCTCCGCCATGGTCCCCGGCATTGACGCGACCAACGGCACGCCCGCCGAGCCCTCATACAGCGACATCTTCCACCACAGCCCGTGGTCTCCGGCCATCTCGCCGTGGTCGCTCGTGTAGACAACCAGCGTGTTCTCGCGCTGCCCGTTGGCCTCCAGCGTGTCGAGAACTTGCCCGACCAGCCGGTCGTCGAACTCGACCATGCCGTAGTAAGCTGCTCGCGTCCGGCGGATCTCGTGCTCGGTCGCGTCCGCGATGCGCGAGCGTTCCCTAAAGCGCTGGTGGTAGGGGTGCATGCGCTCGAAGTGCCCGTCCGGGTGCTCGGGGATCGTGACGGCCTCGCGGTACTTCTCGAAGAGATCGGGGGGGGGCAGACAAACGGACAGTGCGGCCCGACCAACCCAACCACCAGGCAGAACGGGCGCTCGTCTTCGCGGCCTCCCAGCCAGCCCGTGGCCTCTGCGACGCACTCCTCGTCATACAGCAGGTAGTGGTTCGTGCCCGGCCCGCTCAACTCGATGCAAGGGCGACTGAATCCGTTCGTATTGCCCAGCATCCCGACCGCGTGTCCGCTGATGTCCGGGAAGATCCGGCGCTGGAAGCCGTGGCGCTGATCTTGACCATTAAAGTGCATCCGGCCGCAGTGCACCGTCTCGTAGCCCGCTGCTCCAAGCGAGTGGGCGAACGTCGGGATGTCAGACGCCATGACAGACGCGTTGTCGTACATCCGGATCTCGGAGGGCTCCCGCCCGGCCATGAACGCCGCCCGCGCCGGCGCGCAGAGCGGAAACGGACAATAGGCGTGATCGAACACGACGCCCTCGGCGGCAAGCCGGTCGATGTTAGGCGTTGCGGCCACCGGATCGCCGTAGCATCCGGCCGTGTCTCGACGGTGCTGGTCGGACATGATCACAACGATGTTCGGGCTGTCCGCTGGCATGGCTGGGTTGTCTCCTTACCGAGATCGCCCGTTCTGGGCGTCAGCCCACGCGGTCTCACTCATTCCCGAGCGCATCGATGTCCATATTCCACCACGGCTGATCGATCACGTAGTCCTCGGTATCGAAGAGGATCGTCTGCAGCGACAGCGCGCCGATCTTCCAGTCGCCGCTGAAGCGAAGCTGGGCTCTGCCATCTCGGAAGCGGAGATGGGCGCTCTCGAACCAATGCTGGCCGCGCTTGACAGTTACATCTTCAAACAGCGGGCCATCCGGCCCCGCGATCGTGAAGGGACCAATGTCGTCCTCCGCGTCGTGGGCGTTGACGGTCAGGAGGTAGTGGCCGGAGCGTTGCTCCAGCTCCAGCACACCCTCGCTCCCGCCATCCGCGGCCGTCGCGAAGTCTCGGTAGAGCAAGCCGCCGGTCTCTCGCTCGACGATGCGGATCTGCTCCGGGCTCGCCCATCGGTACGGCTTGTCGGCGGGGGTGTTGGCTTCGCACGACTCGTACTCGCCCGTCGCGTCCGCCTCTGAGAAGTTCAGCGCCAGGGCGGTCGGGAAGTTGAGCGTGTACGCGACGTTCGCCGTGCTGTGAAGGGACTCGTAGGTCTGCCCGCCGGGCCGGATGATGATCTTGCCCTTGAAGATCCCGCCATGCCTGCCGCCCGAACACAGCATCAGCCAATGGAACCGGTCGCCGTCGTGGTAGGGGTTGGTGGTGAAACTGTGCCCGTAGTTGGTCTCGCCCACCCACGCGCCGCCAGGATTGAAGTCCAGCGAGAACTCCTCCCCCGCGTGTTTGAGAATGAAGTACCGCACGCTCCGCGCCAGGTACTTCTCCGGCTCCGAATTCTCGATGCTGAACGTCCCCGTCTCCTGACCGAGAGGCCCGCGCGGCGCGCCGGTCCACGCTTGATACTCCGTGCCATTGAGGTAGTCGCCGGGCGTGAGCATGTCGTACTGGAGATGACTGCCCCCCGTCCGGCCGAAGACCCTCATCTCGAAGGTGATGTGGACAGCCTCGGGCGTCACCATCACCTCGCGGCGAAGCGTGTTGCGGTCCTTCGTGGCCACCAGAGTGGTGACATTATCCTCCCGGGTCAGTTGGCCATTGGGGATGTCAACAAACGCGGGCTCGCCGGATTTGAGACCCCGGAACGAGACGCACCGGTCGCCGCTGATGAACGTCTCGCCGTTGATGCGCACGGCCAGTTCCGGCGTGACGTCGACCGAGAACGGGCCGGCATCGATGGTCTCGGCGGCAGCGGATGCGCCCGTCAGGAGGCCGGCAAGCAACACACCAAAGATGCGGGTCATTGCGCGCCTCCTTCCTCGCCTAGCTCCAGCTTCGCATATCCGTACATCGCCATGCTGTCGCCCGGAATCGTCAGCCGCGCGTCGGGACCATCGCGCGCGATACTACATGGCACCGGCTCAGGCGTGTCGGGCGAGTAGAAAGTCGCGCCGGTCACGTTCATCCCTCTCAGGAGTAGCGTGATCGGTTCCTCCACGCGAGGGAAGTTGATCTCCCGACGCTTCGTGGCGTCGTCCGGCCCCAGCAGCGAGTGGTCCTCGACGTTGAGGAAGTGGATGTTCAACTCGCCCCCATCCTTCCTCACCCACGTCGTGTAGATCAGCTTCTCCGGCGCATCGACCGTGGTCACTGTCTCGTCGTCGGCCAGAATCTCGCGCAGCCACGCCGCCATGAATGGTGCGGACTCGGGGTTTTGGCGGAAGATGGGCTTACTGTTCTCGTGGAGCCCCATCTCGAAGTTGCTGACGCCCAGGAACGTGGCGACATAGTAGACGGTGCCCTCCCCGTAGTCCGTCTCGACGATTCCCGGGTACTCTTTGCCGTCTTTGCTGAAGGTGGCCGTGACGCGGGACTTGTCGGGTTCGCGAAGCTCGACCTCAAGCATCCGCGCCCCATGCCGGTACAGCATCCGCTCGCGGTCGTACGTGAAGGAGCCGTAGCCTGGCTTGTCGATCTCAAACGGCGCGTGACGGAAATCCACGAGACGCACGTTCATCATCTCGCCCAGGAGGAAATCCTCCCGCGGGCGCTTGGCCTCGTCGAGGAGTCCGGTGTCTGCAGTGATGATGAGCCTTCCGCCGCCCCTGACGTACGCTTCGAACGCCTTCCGGTTCGCTTCGTCGATGAGGGTCATGCGCGGCACGATCACGAGCTTGAATTGCGAGAGCAGCTCAGGCGTGACAGCAACCTCGTGGATGGTCTGGTACTGGATGTTCGCGCCGACCATCGCCTCGCCCCAGCCGAGCGTCGCCATCCCGTGGTAGTAGCCCGTCCAGAGCGACGCGTTTTTCGATTTCTCCGAGAAGATCATCGCGACGTCGGTGGAAGCCTTGAAGTCGATCTTCCTCGTCTTGTGCGGCCATGCGATAAGGTCTTTGACGGATCCAATGACCTTCTCAACATGCCACTGGGCGTCGTTGCACGCCTGAGACATCGCCCAGCAGAATCTGCCCGCCGAGCCGGTCAGCGGATACCAGAGCATCCAGGGCGCGGAGTCGAAGGCGTCGGTCATCGAGTGGTAGAGCCGCCGATCCGCAATGCCGTACTGGTAGTTCTGAAACGGGACGCGGGTGACGCCTTCCTTCCCAATGGCGTAGCTGACGAAGACCATCGGCCAGAGCCCTCCTCCGGCGCTGGCCGCGTAGTAGCTGGTGGTGTAGTTGCTCAGGAAGACAGCCGGGTTCTCCTCGCGGACCTCGGTGAGGAAGTCCCGTTTGAACTGCTGGACGGCGATCTGCCGCCATAGTCGCCAGAGCTGCCAGAGCGGGTCGGCGTCGTTGTTGAGCACGGGCGAATCGGGCTCGCGCGGAAGCTCAAAGCCCGTCTCCGCCGTAAACAAGCGACGGCAATGCTCGCAGCCGCAGTGGTTTTTCGAGTGGAAGTAGACCTCGTCGATCTGGTACGCGTCGATGCCCGATTCCCGCTGGACGCGGCGGGCCCACGTGTAGAAGTGGTCGCGGAAGTCGGGGTTGTTGATGCAGTAGATCCGCGTCGGCACGCCGGTGTGGATATCGCGTTGGGTCCAGTCGAGGTGATCGTCGGCCAACAGGAACGGATACCCGTCCGAGTAGAAGATCGGCACGTCGTAGTGATCGATCACCTTCATGCTGGCCTCGTGAGCGGCCTCGCACGCGTGCTTCATATACGGCAGGATACGCGTCTCCCACAGCGGGACATAGGTGTAGCGCATGTGCAGCCCGCTGACGATGATGGCATTGTATCCCTGGTCCGCGAGGGGCTGGATCATGCGACGGGCATCGTCGAGAGTCTCGATCTCGCCCATCGTGTCACCGGCGGAGTAGTTGTTGGGGATCAGGTCCATCTCGTACGCCCACTCGCGGCCGGTAGACGGTTCCTTCACCACAGTGCCCCGGCCGAAGTACCGTTCGTTGAGCCGCCGGTGAACCGTCTCGATGGCATTGCGGCGGCGGCGATCGGCCTCAGAACCCCGTGCCTTGGGGCCCACATGCACCGTCACGCCTTCGGACCGCAGCACGCCGTCTTTCGACTCGTTCTTGATCGTCAGGTAGTTGAACGAGTCCGAGTGGACCATGTCGGTGATCTCGACCACGATCCACGCCGGGTCATCAAGACCGTGTGGGCTGTAGTCCTCCGACGCCAGCCACGCATCGATCGAGGGCGCCCACGCAACCGTCCACCGCGCCGAGCCCCACGATTCGATGAGACCGAGCGACCCCTTCCGCCATGCCGCCGTCGTCCGCGCGCCGTTCGGGCTGAACGCGATCTCCTCGGGTCTGTTGAGCAAGCGAGGTTGGTCGGCCAGCCGCGGCTGCATGATCTCGTCGTTGACATCGATCGCCAGGATCCCATCCGTGTAGCCGCCCGGATCTTCGGATTGGGCGTGGGCGCTTACCGCCACCACAACCCGGCGGCCGTGGGCATCTGGCCCGAGCCGGAACCCGACGCGCTGGTCGGTCATCGGAGCCAGCTCAACCGCGCCGGCCTCGCCGACTTGCTCCCACGAGCGATAGTCCGCGGTTGTCGCCTGTCCCATGGCAACCGAGGTCATCGCCAGCAACGTGGCAATGCACGTGAACATCCGCATATCGATCTCCCGTGTTCGCTGGGGTCTTCCGTCACTCATCCCCGAACCAACCATCCGGCATCTCCAGCGTCCATACCTCGCTGTTCAGCGGTTGAGCCTCTCCGGCCGTGACCCATATCTTGTCCTTGAACACGTACGATGAGTGCTCGTGGCGGGCCTTCCAGATCACATCAGACTTCAGCTCGGTCCAGTCCTTGCCGTCCTTCGTGTACCAGACGTCGCCGTAGTTACCGTGGTCCCTCGACCAGCCGCCGAGCACCCACAGCCGGTCGCGGTAGACCAGCGACGAAAACCACATCCGAGTCCCCCACGGCGCGCCCGCCGTCACCTCCGTCCAGTTCACCCCGTCCTCCGAGCACCACACGTCATTCCGCGGAACCGTCTCCGGGTTCCACCGCCCGCCGCCCATGATCCAGATTTTCCCGTCGAAGACCACGGCTTGGGCGTGAGTGCGCTTCGCCCACCCGGCGTTCTCAGTCTCCAGCTTCCACGTCTTGCCATCGGCCGAGGACCAGACGTCGTTCTTGAGCGTGTCGTCGTTGTCCTCGTAGAAGTTCTCTGTTCCCGCCATCACCCACATCCGGTCCTTGAAGACGACAAACGACATGCCGACACGAGGGCACCACCCGGCGTGGTCCGTCTCCAGCGTCCACTCAGCCCCGTCGGTGGACGACCAGACCTCGTTGCTGTTCTCTTTGCCGGGCAGCTTGCGCCCGCCCATGAACCACATCTTCCCGTCGAACGGGAGCGCCACGGATAGATCGCTATACTCCCACGGGGCGACCTCGACGGTCTGCGTCCACTCCACGCCGTCCGGGGACTTCCAGACATCACGCGGGTTGGGCACCTGCGGCGTGTACCATCCGCCGAGAATCCACATCTGGTTGTCGAAAACGAACTCCCCCGCTGAATCCCGGGCCTGCCAGTCGGCCTGTTCGTTCACGCAGACCCAGTCTGGGCCCTGCTTAACATCGCTCATGGCACGACTCCCTCCGATTAGGATGAACCCCAGCAGCACAAGTGAGTGTCGCATAGTGCGGTCCTTTTCTCGGGCCCGATGACTGGTTTACTCCCGGACATCACTGTCACGGCCCGTCGGTCGCGGCTAGCCTCTTCGCTGCCCCACTCGATGAGGCCTCTGGATCTACTCGATAATTAATTAGTGTCAGACACTAGTTTACCGGCTATTAAGAGCCCTGTAGCGCGGAATAACGCCGAAACTGAAATAGTGTCAGACACTAATTAATTCCCGCCAACTCACTATCAACCCCGAGGCCCTGATCCAGTCTCCGATGTTGCTGCGGCAGGAGGATGATCGGCCGGTTCCGGAGCAGATCCCAGGACGCGCGCAGTGTCAACCACGAGAGGAACGCGGCATGGCGAGAATCACCGGCGCTCAGTACCTTGCGGAAGCCCTCGATGGATACGGCGTGACTCACGTGTTCTTCGTGCCCATGATCCTGGCCCACTCGCTGGCTGAGATGGAGAAGCGGACCGGCATCCGGCGCGTGATGGCCCACTCGGAGAAGGCCGCCGTCTACATGGCTGATGGCTACGCGCGAGCCAGCGGGCGGCCGGGCATCTGCTTCGCTCAGACCATCGGTGCCGCCAACCTCGCCGCCGGGCTCCGCGACCCTTATCTCGCGTCCACGCCGCTAGTCGCCATCACCGGCGGCCCGTATCCGGAGACCAGGAACCGCCACACCTACCAGCAGATCGAGGACGCCCCCCTGTTCAAGCCGGTCACCAAGTACAGCGCGCGGGTGGACTCGGTCGAGTATCTGCCCGAAGCCCTTCGCCAGGCTTTCCGGGCCGCCACGACGGGTACGCCGGGTCCGACGCACGTTGAGCTTCAGGGCCACTTCGGCGAGGTTGAGTTGCAGAGCGCTGACTTGGACATCACCGTCGAGTCCCAGTTCGGCGGCCTCCCTCCGTTCCGCCCGGCCGCCGATCCGGCGTCCATCGCCGCCGCCGCCGATGCTCTAGCCAAAGCCGACAGGCCCATTATCGTGGTCGGCGGCGGCGCTCGCGTGTCAGGCGCGGGGCCGGAGGTCGCCGAGCTGGCAGAGATGCTGTCCATTCCCGTCGCGACGTCGATGAACGCGAAGGACCTGATCCCCGCCTCGCACCCGCTGTCGGTGGGAGTTGTCGGTCTCTACTCGCGCAAGAGCGCCAACCGGGCTGTATCCGAGGCCGATCTCGTCTTCTACATCGGCAGTCGGACGGGCAGCCAGGTGACCGCCAAGTGGCAGGTCCCGCAGCCGGGGACGCCGGTGATCCAGCTCGACATATGCCCCGACGAGCTGGGCAGGCACTACCCCAATCTTGCCTCGCTCAACGGGGACGCCAAGACCGTCTTGCGCCAGCTAATTGAAGTCGCTGACTGTCCCCATGCCTCCCGCCAGGATTGGCTGGCTCGCGTTGCCGATCTGGCGGGCGAGTGGCGTGGCGAGTTCGGAGAGCTGATGCGCTCGGACCAGGTCCCCATGCGCCCCGAGCGCCTATGTCGCGAGTTGACCGACCTCATGCCTCCCGACACGCTGCTCGTTGCGGAGACGGGGCATTCCGGGATGTGGACCGCCGGCATGGTGGATCTCAACCATCCGGGTCAGGGATACATCCGCGCCGCCGGCTCGCTCGGCTGGGGCGTTCCCGCCGCGCTGGGGGCCAAGCTCGCGCTGCCGGACCGCCCTGTCCTGCTCTTTTCCGGCGACGGCGGCTTCTGGTACCACATGGCCGAGGTCGAGACAGCAGCGCGGCTCGGCATCAACGCCGTCATGCTCATCAACAACAACCGCTCGTTCAACCAGACGATCGAAGGGTACAAGACTGCCTACGGCGGCGAGCTGAGCGGCGACCACGCGGACCTCTGGCAGTTCTCGGACGTCGACTTCACTCGCATTGCCGAGTCGATGGGCGCCCGGGGGATCCATGTCCGCGAGCCCCGCGAACTCGCTGGCGCCTTGGACCAGGCCTTTGCCTGCGATGGCCCATGTGTGGTCGAGGTGCTGACCGACATCGACGCGCTCGCGCCGCTGGCGTGGACGGGAGAGGGGGAAGCCCGCGTCGAATGACGGGCGTCAACCATGAAAGCAGCCATCTACAAAGCCAAGGGCCGTCTTGAGATCGAGGACGTCCCAACACCCGAGCCCGGTCCTGGGCAGATTCTCGTCAAGGTCGGCCACGTCGCCGCGTGCGGATCGGACGTCCACCGCGTGTTCCACGGCCACGTGTCGCCCGGGGTGGTGTTGGGGCACGAGTACAGCGGCACGGTCGCCGAAGTGGGGGAGGGCGTCAGTCGCTGGCGCGTGGGAGATCGCGTCGTTGGCGGCGGCGGACACGCGGTTGGAGCGTCCTCGGATCCGGTCCCCACGACGGGTGATGCGAGGCGCGTTGTGCCCGATTGGGAGAAACGGTACACGCCGCGTCTGCTTGGGCATCAGGGCTTTCCCGGAACGGTCGAACAGGGCGCGTTCGCCGAGTACACGCTGATGTGGGATTGGCAGCCGCTGTCCGTGCCCGATCAGGTGACTGACGCTCAGGCGGCGCTTGTCGAGCCGCTCGCCGTCTCCGTCCACGCGGTTCATCGCTCGCGAGTGCTGCTGGGCGACACGGTGGCGGTAATCGGGCTTGGTCCCATCGGGCTGTTGGTGGCTGAGTGCGCCCTGGCCGCCGGAGCGGCGCGCGTGATGGGCGTGGATCCCTCGCCGGCTCGCCGGGCCGCCGCGGAGACCATCAGCCTGGACGTCGTGATCGATCCGGCGCAACGCGATCCCGTCGAGAAAATCGTGACGGCGTCTGGCGGCGGCGCCGACATCGTGTTCGAATGCGCGGGCGCTCCGAACACCCTCGAGCAGGGCCTGCAAATGCTCCGCGCCGAGGGAAGGCTTGTCCACGTCGCCCTCTGCTGGGAGCCGGCCACCGTTCTGCCGGTCGATTGGGTTGGTCGAGAAGTCGACATGGTCTGCTGCTACGCCTACGGAGACTCCGGATGGGATGTGGCCCTCGATCTCATCGCCCGCAACCGCGTGGACCTGAGCCCGCTTCTCGGCGAGGAGTCATTCTTCCCGCTCGGGAGCGTCCAGGCTGCCTTCGACCGATGCCTCGTGCCCGACGACGTGCTGAAGCCGATTCTCGTGCCGTAGCGGATACTCGCCTGCGCGGGAGGCGCGCGGGCATCGCGCCACGAATGCCACCAACTCAGCCGGCCTGAGACACGCGCGGAGGGTCACCTGATGAAACGGACCATCGTCAGCCCATGGCGTTTCGTTGTGGGCCCCAATATCCTCCCGGAGATCGGCCTGCACGGTCGCTGCCTGGGGGCAAAGGCGCTCCTGATGGGCGGCACGCGGGCTCTTGACGCTGTGGAATCTCCCATCTGCGCCAGCTTGCGCGACAATGGACTCGACGTGCACGTTGAGCGGGGAGCCGCTGTCGACAAGACCAAGCCCCGCGTTGACGCTCTGGTGAGCATCGGCCGCGAACAACGCGTGGACTTCGCGATCTCCTGCGGAGGCGGACGCGTATCCGACTGCGGCAAAGCCGTCGCCCGCGACCTCGACGTGCCCCTCATCGTTGTCCCCACAACCGCTGGCACCAACGCGGCGGCGACCATCTCCTCCGGCATCGAGCAGGACGACGTCCCCCGGCGCCACTGGTACCGCGGGCCCGATGTGATTTTCTGCGATACGAGGGTGATCGTCGACGCCGGGGCCCGCTATCTCGCGAGCGGGATGGGCGACGTGCTCCCATTTGGCGCCGGCCTGCGGATCGCTCGGGAGCTGGATCGGCCCGGTGGCGCGGAATCCGGCACGTTGGGGCTGAGCGATGCGTTCCCGACCGCCGCCGCCGAACTCATCGGCGGGCTGACCTACGATCTCGTCATGCAGAATGGCAAGCGGGCGTATGACGCCGCCGCGATGGGGATGCCGACCGATGCGGTGAACAAGGTCTGCGAGGCCATCTTCTATTGCTCGGCCGTCGGCGGCCCTGCATGTGGGCTTGTCGGCGGCGACCACGCTCTGCACCTCGCCAACCACCCCCGTTGCGAGCGCGAGCTGATCCACGGCGAGTGGGTCGCCTTCGGCACGCTCGTCAACCTGATCCTGTTCGGATGCCCGACCGCTGAGATCGACGAGGTGCTCGACTTCAACCAGAGCGTCGGTCTGCCCACGCGCTTTGAGGACTTCGGTCTCGCTGACATTGCCCCCGATGAGGTCGTCGAACACGCAAAGGGGCTCGTCGGGCCGGACAGCACCGCGTCCTTCGGGCTGAATCAGAGCTTCACTGCCGAGCAGGTTGGCAACGCCATGCGCGAGGTAGATCACCTCGCCAAGACCCATAGCGACCGATAGAAGTCGTCTCAGACCCCCGTGGGTCGGATCTCCAGATCCGACGGGCCACCTGTGGGGGCTGGAACCAGCTATAGAAACCGACTGCAGTCACCAACAGGGAGATTGTGATGCCAGGCAAACCCGACCGCCCATACCCAGGACTGCCGCCACTAGGCGGGTGGTTCACGGACGAAGAGAAAACCGCCATGATGGCAGCCTACGAGGCCTCGCTCGATTGGCGTCAAGGCTTCTCCGGCGCCGAGGTCGTGGAGTTCGAGCAGGCCTTCGCCGAGTACTGTGGCGTCGACCACGCCGTGGCCCTAAACTCGTGCGGAACCGGGCTTGACATCTCGATGATGTGCCTCGATCTCGAGCCCGGCGACGAGGTCATCAGCCCCGCGATCACCTTCAAGGCAACTCACTTGGCCATCATCGGCCAAGGCGCCAAGCTCGTGCTGTGCGAGATCGATCCGGCGACCTTCAACGTCGATCCAGCGGATGTCGAGCGCAAGATGACCGATCGCACGCGAGCCATCATGCCGGTCCACAACAACGGTCTCTCGGTCCCGATGGATGAGCTTGAGGACATCTGCCGTCGCCACCCGCACCCCAAGCACGGCCCGCCGAAGGTGATCCCCGATGCGGCTCGGGCTGCCGGCGGCGAGTACCGTGGGACCCGCGTCGGCAAGCGGGGCTGGATGACGATCTTCAGCTTCCAGACCTCCAAGAACATGACCACCCTCGGAGAGGGAGGCATGATCACCACCGACGACCCCGAAGTCGCGCGGCGCGCGACCGCCAACCGTGGCTTTGGCGCGGGGACGGAGATCTGGGGCACCAACTACCGCATGACGCGGATGCAGGCTGCGGTTGGGCTCGTGCAGACGCGCCGACTGGACGAGATGAACGCGCGCCGGATCGACCGCGCGGACGGGCTCACTCGCCGCCTTGAGGGCGTCGCCAACCTCACGCTCCCCACGTGCCCGCCGGACTGCAAGCACGTCTACTACGGTTACACGGTGATGGTCCCGCCGGAGTGGGCGGGGGATCGTCGCGACGCCGTTTGCGCCGCGCTGATGGAGCAACATGGCGTGGGAACGGTCGTCATGAACAACACCACGCCCGAACAGCACCCGCTCATCCGCGACCACGTGGCCGGGCAATCGACGCCGATCTCGCTTCTCACGGGCCAGCGCCTGTTCTGCATTGGGTTTCACCCGCTGATGACCGACGATGACCTCGATCACATCGCGGCATCCGTAGCAGACGTCTTCGAGCAAACCGCGGGTTGGGACTAGCGCCGACCCCAGCGTCCCACCGTGGCGCAGGCATTCTTGCCTGCGGCCGTCACGCAAGAGGAGGACTCGGAGAACATGCCCGTCACCACGGACGCCGCGCCCATTCTTCTGCTGACTGCTCCGGGCGAGGGGCACCCGTTCGACGCCTACCTCCGCGAGATCCTGCTGACTGAGGGTTACAACTGCTTCGACGAGGCCAACGCTCCGGCAGACGCCGCCGAACTCGCTCGCTACTCCCTGGTCATCATCTCCAGCGGCGCGGCCAGTGCGACGAGCCCGGACACGTTGCGCGCCTATATTGACGCAGGCGGCAAGGCCATCGTGCTGCGTCCGCCGGCTGAGTGGGCTCCCATGTTTGGCCTGGCGCCCGTTGGCGACGCCTACTCGTTGGTGCGCGACGCTTACCTCTCCGTGAGCACCGACCACCCCTGGATGCGTGGCTTCGCGGAGCCGGAGCTGCAGTGCCCGGGTGAGGCCGATGTCTACGTCAACGAGTCCGCCGACGTCGTCGCGTTTCTGGCCGGGCAGCTCCGACTCCGCAGCGACCGTCCGGCCGTTGCTGCCAAGAAGATCGGTCAAGGCATCGGCGTGGTCTTCACCTACGACCTGCCCGACACGATCGTCCAGACCCACCAGGGCCGGCCGGAAAACGCCAGCACGGGCGCCAATCCCGACGCTAACGGTGACGGCAAGTTCTGCCCCGATGATGCTCTCTTCGGCATGCGCGATTTCAGCCTCCGACACGTGCCCCAAGCCGACATTCACCAGGACATCCTCGTGCGCGTGATTCGTGGACTCACGGGCGATGCCATGCCCGTGCCCCGGCTCTGGCACTTCCCGGGAGCCGCGCCCGCGGCATTCCTCGTTGATGGCGATGGCGACTCGATGATCTGGAGCGACCTGGAGTGGACGATCCGAAACGTCGAGGAGTTTGGCGCGAAGTACACGCTCTTTCTGATGAACGAGCAGATCGAGGCCTTCTCCCGCGAGGGGATTCTCGAACTTCGAGATCGAGGGCACGAGTTTGGCGTTCACCCGTGGGTCAATTTCAAGCCCACGGTCAGGGAGTGGGAGGCGGAGGTCGGCGCGATCGTCAGCCGGTTTGCGACGAAGTTCGGCTTCCAACCCACATCCCTGCGCAGCCACTCGTGCATCTTCCCAGGCTGGGTCGACACCCCTCGCATCTACGCAGAACGGGGGCTGCGGCTCGACACGAGCTTCGCGCCCGGCTACCAGTACGTCTCCGGCTACATGAACGGCAGCGCCCTGCCCGTCAAGTTCGCCGATGGCAGCGGCGGCGTGATCGATTGCTACGAGCAGAACACGGTGCAGACCGAGGACGGATCATGCACCCCCAAGTGCCTGCTGCCGCTCTCCACGGAGGCGGAGGCCACGGAGCTGGCGATGGAGTTGATGCGCCGTTGCGCGGAAGTCCACCACGGCGTCTATCATCCGTATTTCCACCCCATCAGCCTGGCCGGTCGGACGCCGGTCTCGTGCCAGCAGTGGTTCCGCGAGGTGCTGCGCGCGGCCCGAGATCGCGGTCTGCCCAGCCTGAACACGCGCGAGTGGATTAGGTTCAACGACGCCCGCCGGGCAGTGACCATCCGCAGTGTCTCGTGGAATCCGGGCGAGGCCACGCTCAGCTTCGTCCTCCGCAGCCCGATGGATGTCACGGACCTCACCATATTGCTCCCACCGTGCATGGGACTGGTGCCGATCGGCGCCGGCATCGACGGCGACACCACTGAAATCGCCCCCGTGCCCTTCGAGAATCTCGACTGGACGGCGTTAGGCGTTGACCTCGCGAAGGACGACGAAATCGCCGTTCGAGTGGCTTACGGACGCGCGACCGCCTGAGAGGGGACACCGATGGACGTGCAAGCCAAGATGCGAGTGCCGGGCGAGTTTTGCGTCGTCCATCATGACGTCAGATCGTTTGCCGGCGACCTGTCCGCCAGCGACCTCGGCGATCCGACGGATGAACGCCATCGCGCGCTCGACGGTGAGTTTGGGATCTCCACGGCCGTGGCTGATAGCTCTGCGGAGATCGATGCATTCCTGGCGCTCAAGCGCTGGGTGCGGAGCCGTTGGAATCACGGCTGGTCGATGGACTTCAGAACGGTTGACGACGGCCTCGACATCCTCCGCGCCGCGGCCGAGGGCGCTCAGTTCTGTTGCGGGCATTACGCGCGCGTCTTCGCCGACTGCGCGACGGCGCTGGGCTGGCCGGCGCGAGTCATCGGCATCTCAATCGCCGGCTGCGAGTTCCCGCGCAACCATAACGTCGGCAATGTCGGCCATGCCGTGGCTGAGATCTGGTCCAACGATCACGAGAAGTGGGTGGTGATGGATCCCGATCTCAACTGCTTCTACGCGCGCGACGGCGTGCCGCTCAGCGCCCTTGAGATCCGGAACGCGTGGCTCGATGGCGAGGCTGGCGACGTGGATCAGGTCCTCGACGAGCCGGGCTTTGTCCTCCCGACCGGCGACACGATCGAACTCGCGAAGGAACTCACGCCCGGGCTCAACGACTTCACCGAAGAGACAGTGCGCCTGATCTTCGCCAGGTTCAACCGCCACCGCTCGATGGACTACTATGCCCGCCTGCGGATCGCGGGCTGGGAGTGGGCCGATCATCGATGCCTGCCGACATTCATCGCCCATTTCCACCCATCTCCGCAAGTCCGATACACGTCCAACCTCGATGACCTGTACCCGACGCTGAACATGGTCCGGTTCTCGATGGCGCCCGCGTGGGAAGGCGACCGGGCGCGGCTAACGGTTGGTTCTGAGCACTGCATGCCGTTCTTCAGCCACTATGAGGCTCGCGTCGACGGCGGCGGGTGGGAACGCTGCGAGAGCGAGTTTGAATGGCCGATGCGCGAGGGCGTCAATCGTCTGGAGTGTCGTGGCGTCAATGTCGTCGGCCGCGCCGGAATCATCAGCCGAATCGACGTCGCCTACGCGCGACCACGCTGGTAAACGGGAGGCTCCCGCGATGGAGCGACTTGGCCACGAGATCAACCGAGAGAAGCTGTTCTTCTGCTACTTCATGGACTGCCAGACGCCCAAGAAGCCTGGAGGAGGGGCGGACCAGACATGGGACATCGCGGAGCGCTCCGTGCGAGGACTGGCCGAACTCTTCGCGGATCGGGGGCTCGAGCGCGCGCTTGGTTTCTGCTCGGAACCCGAGGTCGCCATCCGGCAGGCTGACGTGTTTCGCGAGACAGCCGAGGCCGGGTGCTGGCAAGCCTTGCACCTCCAGGTCCGTGGCTACCGGCCCCAAAGTGCGGCCCAGGACTACGATTGGGAGCGCACGTTGGCCGACTACGCCTACGATGAGCAGAAAGCCGTCATCGCCATCGCCAAGGCCGAGTGGGAGCAGGCCCTCGGGATGCCCGCTACGAGCTTCGGCGCGTGCTGCGCCCAGGCCAACGACCACACGTTTCCCATCCTCGATGAGCTGGGATTCGAGCAATGCTACTGCTCCTGCCCCGGCCGCCGGGATCCCAAGAACGGGCAGGAGTGGTGGGGCGCGTTCCCACACTCGCACCACACCAGCCGCAAGTCGCGCCTCGTCTGCGGCGACCTGTCCGTCTACGAGTTCACGCTCACGCGCAGCCTGGAGCCTCAGCCCGGCGTAGAGCCCGGCACGTTTCGCGTGGCGGATTTCCGCGCGGAGTCGGAGATGGGCTTCGACGAGATTATGGAGATGGCCGGCGCGAGTCTCGACGATCTGCTGCTTCGGGACCACCCGATCCTCTACGTGCATGCCCCGACTCACAACACGTGGGATGTCGCCGACCGCGCGAGCCCCAGGCGCGCGACGGTCGAGGCGAGTATCGACGCCGCCTACGCCTTGGCGGACCGCCAGGGACTCGAACTCGTGCCTGCCAGCCTCGAGGACATGCACCAGGAAGCCGACCGGCTCGGCGCATTCTAGACGATCAGCCGTCGTAGGACAGGCGTCCTCGCCTGTCGCCGTCGTGTGAAAGGCCTAAATCCCATGCCATCAGGCACGCTCTCCCTGGCCATGTTCGCCTTCCTGGGCACCGGCGCGGCCGACGCCCAGCCTCCCGTCGTGACCGCCATCCGTGCCGAGCGCGCCCCCGTCATCGACGGCAATCTCGATGACCCTTGTTGGCAAGACGCGGTAGCCACCACCGAGTTCCTCGTCAACAACACGACCACGCCGGCCTCGCCCGGCTCAGAAGCCCGCGTCGCGTTCGACGATCGAGCGCTCTACATCGCGGTCACATGCCACGAGCCGGACGTGGCATCGATCCAGACCCGCGAGCTGGCGCGCGATGAGGGCGACGTGTTCCGCACCGACTGCATTGAGATCATGCTCGACCCGGCGCGCAGCCAGAACGACTACTTCCACATCGGCGTCAACGCATCGGGATCGGTGGCGGATCGCGCCGTCACCCAAGGCGGCCATATCGGTGACATGTCGTGGGATGGCGCGATCACCGCCGGGTCGCTCGTCGGCGAGAATGCGTGGACGTGCGAGGTGGCGATCCCGTACTACTGTCTCGGAATCACTCCCCGCGTCGGCACGACTTGGGGACTCAACATCTGCCGCGAGAAGAAGCAGCCCGCTCAGAACTCATCCATCGGAGAGAAGGGCGCCTTCAACATCGCCGCGCGGTTCGCCCAGCTTCAAGGGGTGGACGTTGACCTCTCGCCCTACTGCTACGCCATCGGCCTCCCCGAATCGACAACAACG
This sequence comes from uncultured Armatimonadia bacterium, assembly GCA_964555935.1. Lineage (GTDB taxonomy): Bacteria > Armatimonadota > Zipacnadia > Zipacnadales > VGFC01 > CAZKUN01. Next base: position 57,529 of record CAZKUN010000021.1, read on the forward strand.
CTGACCGAAGGCGAGCTGGAACTCTCCCTCGACGTGCCGGTGCGGAACAGCACGGGCGCCGCCGCTGAGGTCATCTTGGATGGCTGGCTCGTGAGCCCCACCGGCGCCGTCACCTCCGCCGACGCTCGCATCACGCCGCCCGTCAACCAGGAGGAACGCTTCGCCCTCGGCCCCGTGCGTCTGAGCGAGCCGGGCGAGTACATTTGCTACGTGCGGATCGCGGATCTGGTCACCAAGAAGCCGCTCGCCTACCGGAAGACATCGCTTCCCATCGATTACGTGCCGGTCACCATCTCGCTGCTTGAGCCATGGTACCGAAACGCGATCTTCGCCACGCAAAGCCTCGACCAGGTCGTCCTGGATGTCGATGTCAGCCTGGACGCCCAAGCCCGCGATGGTTCGGCGCTCAACGTGGCGATCGTGGACGCTGAGTCCGATGAGCTACTGGCCGAGCAGTCCGTCGCCGAGGTTGCCGAATCAAAC
>CAZKUN010000022.1:0-12646 GCA_964555935.1 uncultured Armatimonadia bacterium
GGCGGCGGCAGCGCGTTCTTGCTCGATCCCCACTTGCGCTTCATGTCACTGACCGACTCCACCGATACCACGATCCGTCGGCTGAGCGTTGACTTCGATCCACTGCCCTTCGTCGATGGTGAGGTCGTTGCCACGAACGCGGACGATCGGACCCTCGATGTCCGTCTCGCCGACGGCGCTGAAGTCCCGATCGGGGGTCCCACGCGCGAGGATGGCGAGCAAGCCTTCTTCGCGATGCTCTGGCATGATGGACCGTACGGAACCCTAAGTCACCACTGCTGGGTGGAGCGCATTGAGGCTGGCGATGAGCCCGGTGTCGCGCGCGTTCATCCCGGCGAGAGCTTCACCGCCTTTGACCAGGTCGTCCCGGGCGAGTGGCGCATCAGCCTCCCCGTGCCGGGCATCGCCCATCGCTACGGGCCGGGGCCGTGCTTTGAGATCCGCGACAACGATGCGGTCACGCTCGAGGATGTCGAACTCTGGTCTGCGCCGTGGTTTGGGTTCAACATCAGCCGCAACCGCGGGGCCGTCGCCTTCCGCCGCGTCAACATCCGACCCAAGCCCGGCGCCGGCCGGCTCATGTCGCTCTGGCGCGATGGATTCCACGTCAAAGGCAACAGTGGCTCGCTGCTATGGGAGGACTGCGTCCTCGACGGAATGTGCGACGACGCCTTCAACATCTCCACCCATTCGAGCGTCGTCCACCGCGTTCTATCGCCAACGCGGATCGAGGTCCGTCAGAAGTTCCCCCTGCTGCCGATCCCCTGGAGCGAGGGGGCCTCGCTGATCGCCGTCGATGAGGCCGCCCATCGCCTGCTCGGTTCGGCGCGGGTCGATGAGGTCACGGTCGGACCGGAGCCGCCGCTGATCCAGGGCAAGCCCGCCGCGCCCCTGTCAGTTCTGGCGCTCGACGCTCCCATCGGAGGGCTCGACGTGGGAACCATGGTCTGGGATCCAGCCCAGTGCAACCCCGACACTACCCTCCGTCGCTGCCGGATCCGGATGAGCTGTCGGATGCAGTCACCGATGCGGCTTGAGGAGTGCGATGTCGATGCCCTGCTGTGGTTCTACAGCGAGCATGTCGAGGGCGGATTCCCGCACCACGTCACGCTTGAGAACTGCATCCTCCGGCGGGGGAGAGGCAACCCAACGCTCGCGGTCGTCTTCGCCGGCGCGCCCAGTTCCGACGCGACCTCGCCTGACGCGGGGGCACCCCCGCGCGCCATTCACGATGTCGTGCTGCGGGGCAATGAGATCTGGGGTGGTCTGGTCCTTCAAGGGGTCGAGCGCGCGACCGTATCTGGCAACCGTTTCCTCGAACCCGGCGCAGCCGTCACCATCCGCGATAACATCGACGCGACCGTCGAAGATAACGTGATGCCGCCACGTGAATGATGGCCCTCGGGATTCGGCTCCTGGGGGGCTCTACGCAAAGAGCTGGCGCAAATGGGGTGGCCGTGTCGACTATATGTACAGGGGAACTCGAGATCATGCCGCTCGCCGTGATCTCGAGCTTCCCACTTCATCAGGATCATCCACCCCCCCCCCAACCGAATCAGTGGCGGGAGCCTGTGCCGTTGCCTTCGCCCGCGTAGGCCGAACTCCCAGTTCGGCACCGTCTTCCGTTCCGTGCCTGCGGATCTCCAGATCCGCCCCGTCTTCGTGTCTGTTGTAACGCCAAGGGCCAGCTGGGCGCCGTCGTCGTCACTCGTCGCCGTACTGAGCGAGGAGATCGGCGAGGTCCTCATGCCCCGCCTCGGTGGCCAGCTGGAGGGCGGTCTTGCCCTCCGCATCCACGGCATCCACATCGACGTCCTCGCTGAGCAGCATCGTGAGCACATCGGTGTACCCTCCGCGCGCGGCAAAATGCAGCGGCGTCCAGCCCTTGTCGGTCGCAGCACTTGCGTCTGCCCCCGCGTCCAACAGCAGCGCGAGCGCTCTTGCGTGCCCGTTCCACGCGGCCGAGTGGATGGGTGCATGCCCGATGTCGTCCTCGGCGTGAATGTCTGCTCCTCGCTCGATCAACAGTCGGACCACATCAGCGCGGCCTCCCTGGGCCGCGAAATTCAGCGGCGTCCAACCATCATCAATCGGGGCGTTCACGTCCAACCCTTCGTCCAGCAGGAAAGCGACGAGGTCCGCGTGCCCGCCCAACGCCGCGAAATGCAGCGGCGTCCGGCCTAGGAAACCCACGGCGTCCGGCGGGACACCCTCGGCCACCAGCAGAGCGACCACCTCCGCGTACCCTTCCAACGCGGCCACATGGATGGGAGCGCGGTCGTAATCGTCAACGGGGTGCACGTCAGCGCCTCGCTCAATCAGTAATCGAGCCACATCAGCGTGGCCGCCCCACGCCGCAGCATGCAGCGCCGACGAGCCGTAAGGAGGCCTAACACTAACGTCCGCGCCGGCGTCGAGCAGCAGCTCGACCACATCACGATGGCCTTTCAGTGCCGCCTCGTAGAGTGGCGACCGACCAGACGGGTTTGGGGCATCGACGTCCGCGCCCTCGTCGAGCAGCAGTTCGGCGACTTCGGCGTGGCCCCCGCAGGCCGCGAAGCGGAGTGGGGCGACCGTTCCGCGTCCCTCTCCGTTAGGATCGGCGCCAGCGTCAAGGAGGTATCTGGTCTTGTCGAAGTTCCCGAGGCCAGCGGCGGCCAGAAGGCTCCAAGGCGCTCCCCTGGTCAACATCACCTCGGCCGTCTCGGAGTGACCTTCCCAAGCCGCCCACTCCAGTGGCGTGCGGAGGCCTGCATTATTCTGATTGTGCATTTCGAGGTCAGCGCCGTGGTCCAAGAGGAGTTCCACCAATTCCGTCTGACCGTTGATCGCCGCCACGTGGAGCGGCGCGTGGCCTTCCTCGTCCAGAGCGGTGACGTCGGCGCCATCGTCGAGATACGCCTTGACTACTGCGATGTCGCCGGCGGCCACAGCCTCGTGCATGGTGGCAGGCGGAACGGCGGCAGCGCGGGGGTCGAGGAGGGCGACGATGTCGTCGTGCCCCGCGTTGGCAGCAAAGTCCTGCGGGGTCTTGCCGTTGGCGTTGGCGGCGTTCGGATCCGCCCCCTTGGCCAGGAGCAGCTGCGCCGTCTCGATCTGCCCCGCGTCTGCTGCCTGATGCAACGGAGTATCGCCATTCACGTCAGAGGCAGAGATGTCGACCTCCTTCGCCAATAGCGCTTGCACCAGGCTGAGATGCTCATCTCCTACTCGGGCCGCGAAGAACAGGGGGGTCCATCCATTGAGAGTCCTGACATCCGGCTCGGCGCCGGCGGCCACCAGTATCTCCGCCACCTCATGGCCCTCGTTGATCCCCCACATCATTGCGCGCATCAGGGGCGTGTGTCCATCGCTGCAGCGCGCAGTCACGCTCGCCCCGGCGTCCAGTAACACTCGTGCCGCCTTGGCTCGGCCGTGCACGCACGCGCGGTGAAGTGGCGTCCATTGGTGATCGTTGGCGGCGTCCACGTACGCTCCCTCGTCCAGCAGGAACTGGGCCATTCCGCCCTGATCCGCCATCGCCGCCCAGTGCAATGGTGTCTGACCAATGTCGTCCGCATCGTCGACATCCGTGCCGGCCAGAAGGAACTCGTCGACTTTCTCAACGTCGCCCAGAGCGGCTGCGATGTGGATGGTGTATTCTGCTTCGTGGTCGAGCAGCAACCGCGCGACGTCTTCGTGCCCAAGTATGGCGGCCCACTCGGTCATCGTCCTCCCCTGGCTCTCGGGCGTGATTGAGTCCACGCCCGCGGCCAGGAGCGTCTCCACGACACTGGCATGCCCTCCTATGATGGCCTTGAACAGAGGAGCTTGACCTGCGGCGTCTGCAGCGGAGACGTTGGCGCCGGCGTCGACCAAGCACACGACGACGGCGTCGTGGCCGGCCCCCGCCGCCAGATGAAGCGGCGTCTGCCCCTGTGGTACGCGTGGCGCCTCATCTGTGACTGCGGCAACATCTGCACCTTTGGCGAGCAGGAGCTCGACGACTCGCAGATGCCCCTCCTGGGCCGCCAGGTGGAGAGGCGTCTTACCGCGCCGGCTCGCGACATCGATGTCAGCGCCTCCATCCAGTAGCCGCTCCACCACCGTTTCATGCCCATTCGAGGCGGCGTCGTGTAGCGGGGTCGCGCCACTGGCGTTAGGGACGCCGACATCGGCGCCAGCGCTCAGAAGCACATCAGCCACGTCTGGGTCACCGCCCATTGCCGCGAAGTGAAGCGGCGTACCACCCCACTGGCCGGGGGCCTCCACTGATGCGCCGCGGTCGAGCAGGAGCTTCACCACGTCCGCGCCCCCGCGGAGCGCCGCCCAGTGCAGGGGCGTCCACTCACAGAGCCCCGCGACGTCGACGTCCGTTCCGTCGCGCAAGAATCCGTCTACGACTTTCAGTTCACCGCACGCTGAGGCGGCGTGGATGTTCCACTGGGCCCCGTTGGCAACCAGGAGGTCCGCGACGTCGTTATGTCCACCGAATGCCGCGCCGTGCACCGGCGTCTTGCCATTGTCATTCTTCGCATCCACGTCGGCGCCGTTGGCGAGCAGCAGCGACACGACATCGATGTGGCCTTGGTGCGATGCCGGGAGCAGAGGGGTGGCGCCAGCCTCGTCCCTCGCGTTGACGTCAGCACCATCCTGTAAGAACCGTTCGACTGCAGCCACGTCACCGGCTTGGGCGGCCTCGTGTATGGTCAGCGCAACAGCCGGCTCCTCGATGGTGGCCGTTTCAGGCTCGTCCTGCGCCCTCACGGCCTGGAGACGGACGGCACTGACGATAGCGATCGCGAGGACAGCACAGACAGCGATGGCGGTCTTCAGCTTCCGCGAGAGGCGAACCGTCGGCGCGCCCTTGCCGGCGAGGGTTCGTTGTACGCGGCGGACGAGATCGCGGCCCTGGAATTGGCAAGCAAGCCCGCCCGCGGCAGAGACGGCTTCCGCCCACTCCAGCAGACAGTCCGCATAGGGTCGACGATGGCCGGTGAGCGCGATGGCCCAATCGTCGCAGGCCTCCTCTGCGGAGGTCCGCAGGCACCTCAACACGAGCCATGCCGCCGGATGCCACCAGAGGACGGCAAGAGTGGTGCGGGCGATGAGTCGGAGCGCGAAGTCGTTGCGGCGGATGTGAGCCAGCTCGTGAGCGAGAACGGCTCTGGTGCCAAGCGCGCTCGCATCGACATCGCCCGGAACGAGGAGAGCGGGCCGGGTGACCCCGAAGACAGCGGGCATCGAGATATCCGCTGAACTCAGCACGCGCGGCAAGTCGGACAGGCCGATGTCGCCGGCGATCTCCGAGACTGCTTCAGATAGCGCCTCATCCGGCGTGTTCCGGGCCCGTCGCAGCACGCGGTGCCCGAGCGCGACGTCGCGGCAGATGAGCAGGATGCCAACCAGGCCTCCGGCGGCCCACAGCCAGGGGAGGAGGCTCAACGGATTGGCTTGCGGTCCGGACGCAGCCACGGGTGCCTCTGGCGCCAGCGCGCCGGGATCTTCCAGGGGTACATGCGACGCATCCGTGGCAGGCGCGGAAGGGAGGGGCACGAAGACCGTGATGGGCTCGACCGGGAGGACGTTGCGCAACAGAACGGCGCCCGGCAGCAGCCACAGGGCGAGCAGAGCAACTCGCCAGAGAGCGTTGGTTGCGGTAGGGGATTTGAGTGCGAAGCGGCAGACCAGCCAGATCAGGGAAACGACCAAGAGCGTCCCGCCGACACCGATAGCCAAGAGTTCACTCAGCATTGTCAGCATCCTCCCTCTCGAGAACCGCGCGGATCTCATCCAGCGCTTCAGGGCTCACGTCGCCCTCCCGCAGCAACGTTTCCATCATGCGAGTCGTGGAGCCGCCAAACACCCGCTGGAGGACATCCCGCAGCACTTGCCCCCGAACATGACCGGCCTCCGGGGTGGGTTCGTAGACGAAGGCCCGGCCGCGGTTCGTATGCTTGGCCAGGCCCTTCTCTTCGAGCGTGCGCAGAACCGTCATCACAGTGTTATAGCGCGGGCGTCCATCCTCCGGCAATGCGTCGAGCACATCGTAGACCGTACCCTTGCCAACCTCGCGGAGCGCGTCTAGGACTGTAAGCTGGAGTTCGCCGAAACCAACGATATGGGTGCTACGCTGTCGGGTCATAGATTTCACCTAGTGCCATAATACTAAGGCCTTAGTATTAAGTCAATAGGAGTTTGTCGGCGCGGGGGTCAGCGTCGTGAGAACCTGGGCTTGAAGCGCGTCGAGACACCGACGGGTGACTTCCTGTGGTTGTGTGACAGACACTACGAGGAGTGGCAACCGGACGTCCCGGATTCGTTCGAGTAGGGGAGGGCCTACACGTGCCCGACCACCGACACGTATACCGTAGTCATCTGCTTGCCATCGGCGCCGACGAGAGCGTTGACTTCCTCATCGAAGAACGCGCCGATCGCGCAGCACCCCAGGCCCAGCGCCTCGCTCGCCAGGTGAAGCTGCGCGCCGATGTGGCCCGCGTCCAAGTAGATGTATCGATGCGCGCGGTCGCGGTACTTCGGCTTGTTGCGCATCGGGACTCCAACCCAGATGAACACGACGCCGCACTCGGCCGCCATGTGTTGCTCGAGCAGCGCCGCCGAGGCGTCCTCGGCGAAGTCGCCCTTGGCAACAAGGTGCAATGAGCTGCTGCCAACATCGTACCGGGCGATGCCGCGCGGAACGCCCTCGACGCGGTTGATGACCAGGTACGTCTCCAGCGGGTGGAGCGCGCCGGCCGACGGCGCGGCGCGAAAGCGTTCGTCAGCGTCGTCTTTCGTCAGCCCCTGAGTGGCCCACAGCAGCTGCGACAGCTCCGCTTTCGTCATGGGGGTCCCGGTGTCGAAACCGCGCAAGGACCGCCGCTTCTTAATCGCCTCCCACATCCCCATGCCTGCCTCTTCGTCCGGCGGCGGGAGTTCGATCATCTCGCCGGGATGCTCCAGCTCGACGCGGTCGACGTTCGGGCCGTCGGGCCGCTCGTACTTGGTCTGATTCTGGTACTTGTCACCCAGGCTTTCTTCCCAGAGCATCGTGGATCTCCTATTCGGACCTTGCGTCACACGCGGCGTTCAGCTCCTCCGCCGCCTCAATCGCGGTGGGGCCCCAGAGCAACTCGCGTAGCGCTTCGGGACGGCGGGACTCGGCGTCCAGAGCAATCGCCTCATCGTGGACCGCCATCGCGCCGTCGACATCCCCGGTTGCATACTTGCATATCGCGAGCCCGAAGGTCGGTTCAAATTCCGGGTCGTCAGCCAGCGAGCAGGCCTTTTCGAACTGCTTCAGCGCGCCTTCCCAGTCGTCCCTCTCGATCATGCACAGTCCGATGTTGTTCGCCGTCCCGCTCCACCCCCCCACTCGCCGGTGAGCCCCTCGAAGACTTCCTGGGCCTTGTCCACCTTCAGCATCGCCAGGTACGCGCACCCCACGCCGAATTCGTCCTGAGCCCGCACCCATCGGGCGCTGCGATCTTGGGCCGCTTGATACTCCGCCAGCGCCTCATCGCCTCTGCCGTCGAGCGCCATCGCCTGGTACGCTTGCGTCCAGAATTCGCTTGTCTTCTCAGCGAACCTCGACTTCACCGACGCGCGCGAGACCGCTTCCGCCTCCGGCCACTTCTCCTGGGCGCGTAGCGTCTTGCCCAGAGATACCAGCGCGCTCTCGTCAGTCGGCCTCGCCTCGATTACCGCGCGCAGCAGGGGCTCCGCTTCGGCATATCGACGACGGATCATGTGCAGATCGGCGAGCGCTTCTCGGGCGCCGTATTGGGGGTATTGTTCGAGTGACTTTCGCGCGCATTCCTCGGCGATATCGAGGGCCTTCTCGCGCCGGGCAATTGCGTCGTCGCCCTTGTAGTGCATCTGAGTCATCCCTCGCGCGATACGCTCGTAACCCAGCGGGAAGTACTCCGGGGCCATCTCCAGGGCGCGCTCATAGTGAGGCTCGGCGGCCTCGGCTGAGAGGTAGTTCCTCAGGAAACCGGCGAGCTCGACCTCATCGCCGACGCTCTCGGGCTCGAGCGTGGCGGCGCGGTCGAGCATGGCCTGTTGCTTGGCGGGCTCGTCGTTGTAGCCGTCGTCATAGAGCCACCACGCCTCGCTGTAGGGCGCGTAGTAGCCCGGGCGCAGCGTGATCATCTTCTCGATCAGCTCCAGGCAACCGGTGCTATCGCCGTTCTCCTTGCGAGCACTGGCGACTTTCGACATCAGGTAGAAGCTGTCTGGGGCCAGCGCCAGCGCGTGTTCGAGGCATTCGTGACCGATCGTGCTGCCGGCGACGAACTCCTGACGCTGCTCCGCCGTCCGCGTGCTGAGGTATTGGCCGCCGCGGGCGTGATAGGCGTGCTGCATGTGGATGTAGCCAAACTCATACCACACCAGAGCGCTTAGGGGATTTGCCTCGATCGCCTCTCGCGCATAGGCCTCCGCCGTCTCCCAAGGGCCCACGAGAATCTGCCAGCGCCCGCGAACGAGATCTGCCTGCAGCGAGTTGGGTTTGATCGCCTCGTACTTGGCGAGCAGGGCGTTGACTGTTACCATGTCGTGGCGGTCGCCAAAGAACTCGGCCGCCAGGATCAGCACATTCGGGCACTGCTCGCCGAAGGTCGCCGCCCATTTCTCCATCCGCGCAAGCCGCCGCTCCGTGCTCCAGTCCTCCCAGAGGTGGGTTCTCTCCAGCCACTGCGCCATGCCCGAGTCCGGTTGCTCGGCCAGGAAGTCGCGCAGAGCGTCCATCGCCTCTCGCGACTTATGACCCGACGAGATGACACCGGTGCGCAGGTACTCGTCGACGGTGAAGGGCGTGTCGGCCAGGAAGGCGCGGTCGGTCTCGGTCAGCTCAACACTGGCGGCCTCAAGCGCCTCCGAGATCACTCCGCCGAGGCCCCGCATCATCCCCTCCGCGTCCGCCGAGAGGCTCTGCGTCCACACCTCTGACTGGTCCCGCATGTCGGTCAGGGCGAAGGACGTGGTGAACCCGCCGTCCGCTCCGGTGACCTTGACCCCGAGGTGCGCGTCATACCCCAGAGAGATGGCGGCATTGAGGCGGCGCTGGCGCCGCTCTTCCTCGCTGAGATCGGCGAGTTTGACGGTGGAGTAGTAGGACGGCGCCTCGTTCATGCAGAGGTTGTGAGGCAACCCGGAGATGCCCATCAGGTAGTCGTCGCCTAGCCACGCCAGCGAGTTCGCCAGCGCTTTCGTCTCCGCGTCGGAGCCACCGGACGCCCCGACCGCCAGCATCATGCCACGCGTCTGGGTGACGTTGCCGTCAGTCGTGCTGCCGCTGATGCCGACTTCGTAGTAACCCTCATCAGGGAGCCCGGCGATCTCCTCCCGGGTCTCTTCGTAGACCTCCATCATCGATCTGCCTTCTTCGGTCACGTCGCGAAGGCTGCGCACCCAGCGACCACCCAGGAGAACCAGCGTGAAGAGACAGATGAGAGACAGCACGATAACGGCGATAATCGCAGGACGAGTGTTCATCCTCAACCTCCAGTTCGTGTACCAACCACTGTATCGGCGACTACCGATCTGAATCGAAGTCCGTTCCGTCCACGGACCTGCGCCGAGAAGCCGGGAGCCGTCGACGGCCCTACCGCATGTCCATCGCGACGCGGAATCCGTGTAGGCCCCGGTAGTCGGGCGACGCGAGACCGCGTTCCGCGCAGCGGAACGCGGTCTCGACTCCACCGCCGTATCCCCAGCCGCGCGACACGCAGTGCTCGGGCCTATCCGGCGGGAGGAGGTTCTCGAACGGCCTGGGGACCGTGAGATCTCCGGTTGCATACCGGGCGTAAACGTCATCGATGTAGAGATCTTCGCAGAGCTCGTCAACGTTGCCGACCATCTGAAAGAGTCCGTCCGCGCTTCGGCCGTCCGGGTGTCCCCATATCCCGCGCGTGGTCTCCTGGCGACCCTCCACGGAATTGTGGCAGAGGGCTGGATCCCAGGTGTCACCCCAGGGGAAGATCCGCCCTTCGGCACAGCCGCGAGCTGCCTTCTCCCACTCAAGCTCGAACGGCAACCGCACGCCGGCCCAATCGCAGTAAGCCCCGGCTTCGTCCCAGTTGATATCGGTCACGGGGTGGTCCGCTAAGGCCGGGTCCGCGAACTCCTCCTCGAACCGGTCTGTGTCGCGCTTCGTAATCGTTGCCTCGTCCCCAAACCGGGCGTACTGGGCGTACGTCACGGGGTGCAGGGCGATGTAGAAGCCCAGCAGCGAGGCCGTGAAGGTGGGATGCTCGCTGTCTCTGCCGACGCCGTCCGGGCTGCCGAAGACGGCCTCGCCCTCGGGTATGGGCACGAGAATGCTTCCGTCGACGGCGTTGACGATGGCGCCCTCCGGAATGTAACTCGGGTCCGGCGGCGTGTGGGCGGCCTTGCTGAGGGCGTCGGTCGGCGCGGGGGCGCGCATTGGGTGACTGCACTCGCGGCACGCGCCCTGCACGCCCGCGAACAGCGCAGGCGCGTCCGCTTGGCGCCAGCAACTCGGGCACCATGTGGGGATCGTCTTGCCGGACGAATCGACAGCATCGGAGGGATCCGGCGCAGATACGACATTGCCGCACCGCCTGCACCTACCCCGTTGCCCGACGCTCTCGTCGGGCGCCTCCAGCACGGCATTGCAGTAGCGACATGTGAAGCTGATGGACAATGCGCTTCTCCGTTGAGCTTGAGCATTCTCGGTCGGACTGGGCGCCTGGATGGCCGGCGATCCGTCCCGGCGCCTGGGACTAAAACCTCGGCGCCTCAGCGACATCAAACCGCATCAACTCGGGGCCCCGGTGCGCCCCCCGCGCGCACCGGAAGCCGATGTAGCTGTAGCTGCCGTACAGGAGGCTGTCACGATTCGTAACGCGATAGAGCTTCGGGTCTTTGTGGATATAGCCCGTGCTTCGGAGCACCTTGCCACCGTCCGGGCGAGGCAGCGATAGATCTCCTTTGGCGTACCGCCTAAAGGCATAGAAGTCGTGGCAATCCTCACACCACTCCTCGACGTTCCCGCTCATGTTGTAGCAACCATAGGGGCTGACGCCTTCGGGGTAGAACCACACTGTGCAAGTGCCGATTGCGCCCTGGTTCGTATGGTTGCGACAGTACTGCTCATGCCAGGTGTTGCCCCAGGGGTATAAGCGCCCATCCGTGCCCCGGGCGGCCTTCTCCCACTCCAGTTCGGTCGGCAGTCGCAGCCCCGCCCATTCGCAGTATGCCTCCGCACCATACCACGTCACGTTGACCACCGGGCGGTCCTCAAACCTCGGCTTATCCACCGCGTAATCCACTCCATCGCGGGTCACCTCGGGTCGAGCCCCGCCGTCGTACCAGCGCTCAAGGTCATCATCGCTCGCACCTACGGAGTTCAGAAACACCACAAACTGCGTGGTGGTCACGCAGTGCACGCCGATGTAGTACGCCGGCAGCTCCGCCTCGAACTGGGGCTTCTCGCTGTCGGACGCGTCCGCGTCATCGTCCGCCGACCCGAAGATGGCCTTACCCGCCGGCACGAGCACCAATTCCTGTTTGTCCACCGGGTTGCGTCCGGCCCGAGCCAGCTCGGGCGCCTTCCTGGTGGCGGCAAGCAACTCCTTTACCTGGGCCTCTGGCCATCCCGTCGCCACGAGTTCCTTGGCGATCTCCTCGTCGCCCTTGCCGCCGGCGCGCGCCTTGCGGACGAACGCCTGAACTTTGCGCAGCGCGTCATTCGCCATCTGGTTGCCTCCCACCATTGGGCTCGGGGTCAGCCAGTGCCTGTCCCCTCAACTGCACGGTGAAGCCGTGGCCAATCCCCGTCGAGAGTTTCTCAATGGCTTCGCCACACGCCGCGCATCCGACGGCGGGGCCGGGTTGCCCTTCGGTAGAGTCATCGGCCGGGGTCGCGGCGGGATCGGGCCGAACGCTGACGGCGACGCGTTGCTCGCAGTGCTCGCACGTGACCCACGTCGCCTCTTCCCATCGAGTCGGCGCGCCGGCGGGGGCGTTGGCTGTGACGGCCTGGGTCAGCTCCGCGAGATCGGCGAGGCAGTCATCAAGCACCATCGGACCTCGGGTAGAGACGATCGTGTAGTCTGGCTCATGCTGCGCAAACGGGAGCAAGGGGACCGCGTCGCCGGCGACGGCGGCGATATGGACCATGCTGCCGCCGGCCTCGGCCATCTCGGCGGGCGATCTGCCGCAGTCGGCGAAGTAGTCGGTTACCTCGCGCCATGGTACCCGCAATGTGGCGCCCAGGACGGGTCGTCGCCGCACGGCGGATTCGTCGATGCGGATCTTGAACTCCGCCTCGCGCACCACCGCCACCAGCAGCGCCGCGAGAGGAATCGGCGCCAGCAGGAACAGCCACCTGAGCCAGGTGGGATAGGCCGCGTGGAAGATCGTTCCGGGGAGTGCCGAGGCGGCTGCCAGCACGCTGATGAGCAAGAGGCCCGCAGCCGCGATGAGGCCGCCGCCGGAGTGCGCAGGCGCAAAGTCCCGGACCTCTGTCCGGGACTCTTCGGGCAATGTATGGTCCGATTGCACGTCGCTGCCGCCTCTATGCAGAATTGAGAGCCGCGTCACGCTCTCCGCATCTTCGCCCTCGCTGCCGAGGCTCCCTGCCTATGGGCGCGGGGAGAGGGACGGCGATGCCGGCGAGACGCCGGCGGTCCAGTCAGGC
>CAZKUN010000022.1:12746-57606 GCA_964555935.1 uncultured Armatimonadia bacterium
AGGCAGCATTGGGCGCGGGGAGAGGGACGGCGATGCCGGCGAGACGCCGGCAGTCCAGTTAGGCAGCATTGGGCGCGGGGAGAGGGACGGCGTTCTCATTGGCCGCTATCCGGGAGCGATGACGTAGGCCCGGACGCCGAAGGGTTCTATCGTGTCGCTGATGCGGTTCTGGTCGATGGGGACGGGCCGGTAGTCTATCCGTTCGAGGGCGTGTTCAGGAAGCCCCGCGATGTCCTGGAGGGTGAATGACACGGGGAGCGCCTTCCGCGTGTTGTTGACGGCCAGCAGCAGGTAGGTGTTGTCGGGCCTGCGGCGGAGCATGTGGGAGCAGTCGGGCACGGCATCGATCTCGATCATCTCCGCCTGCCCTTCCTCGCGCACCGTCTGGATCCGCTGCGGGAACTCCTTGAGATACTTAGCCGTCGCTGTGTCTCGGTTGCTTGTCACCTTCTCGTCGTGCCATTCGCCCAGGAGCCATGGCACCAGGGCCTTCACTTCGCGCATCACCGGGTAGACGACCCCGCGGCGGTAGTCGGGGGAGCACCGTCCGAGACGCCACGCGAGAATCCCCGTCGCGCCCTGAGTCAGTGGCGCGAACCAGCAGTAACGCATCTCGCCGCGAGTCGGCGCGCGCCAACCGGCCATGGCGTCGAAGATGCCGGGCATGTAGACGAACGAGGTCCGCCCGGTCGCTCGCACGGCATCGGCGGCGCGGACGCTGTCGTATGCGATATTGTAGAGGGGCGCTTCGAGGGGCTCGAATTCCTCGCGGGTGGGGTATTCATTCGGCACGTTGACATCGTACAGAGCCGCCAGACCCTCGTAGGTGGACCACCAGGCAATCGTGGGCATCACGTAACTGTCGGGATCGCGCGTCTTGATGGTGTCGTAGGTCCATCGCATGGTCTGCCCGATCCACTCCGCCAAGCCCGTGTCCTTGCCATCCTCCCAGTCCTCGTAGGCCTTGTACAGATGGTTCTCGATCTCATCGAAGGTCCAGTAGCCCAGCGTCTGGCGATGGTCGGCCGTGAAGGTCAGCATCTCATCGAGGAGCTTCTCCTTCGCCGCGATCTCCTCCGGCCGTGTCGGGATAGTCTTGTCGCCTTCCTTGCTGTAGAAGTCGATCAGGGGATAGTACGAGAGGGCCACGTCGTGGTCGCCGGCCCAGCCCGCGACTTCCTGAAGCCCGGCTTGCCGCGATTCCGCCGATTGATTCTGCCCCATCACGCCGACGATAGCCGCATTGCCACCCGCCTCCAGCCACTCCGCAACATCATCGACCGGGCGGTCGAACGTCCCCAGCGCGAAGAACGGCCTGCCCTGGAACACGAGCGGAGCGATGCGTCCGTTGGTCGTGTCGAACGTTGGCCCCAAGGCATCGGAGCGGGCCTCGGCCACGCGGAAGTCGTCGAACGTGCCCGCCGAGTAGTAGCCGCCGAACCCGATGTGCCCAGGGCCGGTCCGCCCACCCTCGATCTCCCAGTAATCGATGACCTTCTCATCCGCGATCCAGACCTGGTGGTGGTCGCGCACGAAGGCCACTTGCACCTGGTGGCTGTCTCCGGCCGAGCGTTGGGCGGCTACATCGGCGACCGCCAGAACCTGTCTGCCATAGCGCAGAATCACATCTCTCGAGCCGGACCAATCATGCGCCAGCTCAACGTGGTACGCGCCAGCCTGGTAACCTCCGGCAGCGGCCTGAGGGTCTTCGGCCCGGTAGCTGATGATTGCCGCGTGGGTTCGGTCGTTCATCGTGGATGGGCCAACTGTCAGGCTGACAGCCGCGTTCGCGATCCGCAGACCATCGACGTACACGCCGCAGTCGTGGGGCCGATTGGCCGAGCTGTAGCCGATCCATAGCTCGCCGCCTCGCCCGCCAATCAAGACATCAAGGGGCTGGCCGTCCTGGATCCCAACTCGTTTGCCCCACGCCTGACCGCCATCGGGCAGCGTGCCGAGATCGGGTGAGGCTTCGGTAAAGCGGGCGAAGTCGTCACTCGCGATGGTCTGCCCGATCTCGATGTCTTGTGCCCGCACGACGGGCGACATGGTGACGGACGCCAGAGCGACAACCAGCCAGAGCCTACGGGCCATTGGGGAATCCTCTCACGCAACGCGGGGCATGCAACTGTGCTGATTTGGGTAGTCGAAGGTCTGTGCGCGGGTAGGGCTGGAGGCGCCCCAATTCCGCACGCGGGACCGATCAGACCCGTTGGCGGACAGACTCGCGCGGCTTCCGCGGCTATGCGCCTACCATCAGCCGCACTGCGAGTATCCGCAGTCGCGGCAGGTGAGGCATCCGCTCTCCGGTGCCATCGCGCCGCCGCACTCAGGGCACGCGCCCGCGCCGGCGTTGGCGTGGTCGCCGAAGTCGATCGTCAACTGCTCGCCGTCAGGGGTGATCGCCCTCTCGATGGACTTCGCGATCGCGTCCGAGCACGACAGGATCTTCATGCCGCCACGCCCCCAGGCGGGCATGTGGCAGCTAATCCCGCGAAGCTGCTTCACAATCGCCTCGGGGTCTACGTGCGAGCGCAAGCTGAGCGAGATCAACCGGGCCAGCGCCTCGGCCTGACTCGCCGCGCACCCGCCCGCCTTGCCCATCTGCGCGAACAGCTCAAACGGCCCCTGCTCGTCGCTGTTGAGCGTCACGTAGAGTTTGCCGCATCCCGTCACCATCCCCCGCGTCTCGCCCGTGACCACGTCCGGCCGGTCCCGCGGGCCGCGGAACTGCGGCATCGGCGGCTCCTCGACGGCCTGCTGCTGTCCGCCGCTTCCGAGCGTCAGCACCTGCATGTCCAGGCATCCATCGCGGAAGATCGTCGTGCCCTTGCAGCCAAGCTCCTCGGCGAGCCGGTAGGCATTGGCCACGTCGTCCACGGTTGCCGAGTTCGGGAAGTTCACGGTCTTGCTCACCGCGTTGTCGGTGAATCTCTGGAACGCCGCCTGGATCCTCACGTGCCATGTCGGCTCGATATCATGAGCCGTGGCGAACAGCTTCCGCACCTCGGCCGGCACGTCGGTGATGTCTCGCACGGTACCGTGGGCGGCGATCTCTTTCATCAGTTCCGGCGTGTGGAACCCGCGCTCTTTGGCGATCTCCTCAAACAGCGGGTTGACCTCCAGCAGCTCGTCGTCGTCCATCACGTGCCGGGTGAATGCAACCGCAAACAGCGGCTCGATCCCGCTCGAGGCGCCAGCGATGATGCTGATGGTGCCGGTCGGGGCGATGGTCGTCGTCGTCGCGTGGCGCAGTCGGCGTCCGTCCTGCCCGTTGTAGATGCTGCCCACCCAGTTCGGGAACGCTCCGCGCGACTCGGCGAGTTGAGCCGACTCGTTGCGGGCCTCCTCGAGGATGAACTCCATCACGTTCTCGGCGACCGCGACCGCCTGGTCGGAGTCATACGCGACGCCCATCTTGATGAGCAACTCCGCGAAGCCCATCACGCCAAGCCCGATCTTCCGGTTCGATCGCGTTGTCTCCGCGATCTTCGGAAGCGGGAACTTGTTCATGTCGATGACATTGTCCAGGAACCGCACGGACGTCTGAACCGCGCCGCGCAGCTTGTCCCAGTCAATCGTCGCCGTCAGGTTTGGGCCGCGCGCCATCACCGCCAGGTTGATCGAACCCAGGTTGCACGACTCGTACGGAAGCAGCGGCTGCTCGCCGCACGGGTTTGTGCTCTCGATCTCGCCGGCGTGGGGCGTGGGGTTGTCGGCGTTGATGCGGTCGATGAAGATGATGCCTGGGTCGCCGCAGGCGTGGGCGGAGACGACCAGCCTGTCGAAAACCTCGCGCGCGTTCAGCTTGCCAACCGGCTTCTGGTCGCGCGGGTTGATGAGGTCGTAGTCGCGTCCGTCGCGCACGGCGCTCATGAATTCTTCGGTGATCGCAACCGAGATATTGAAGTTCTGCAGTCGCCCCGCGGAGTTTGACTTGCAGGCCATGAAGTCGAGGATATCGGGGTGGTCGATCCGGAGCACCGCCATGTTGGCGCCGCGCCGCGTCCCGCCCTGTTTGATGGCCTCGGTGGCGGAGTCAAACACGCTCATGAAGCTGACCGGCCCGCTCGACACGCCCTTGGTGGAGCTGACCACATCATCTTTCGGGCGCAGCCGGCTGAACGAGAAGCCCGTGCCGCCGCCGCTCTTGTGGATCAGCGCCGTGTTCTTCACCGCATCGAAGATGCTCTCCATGGAGTCCTCGATGGGGAGAACGAAGCACGCCGAGAGCTGCTGGAAAACGCGCCCGGCATTCATCAGCGTCGGCGAGTTCGGCATGAACTCGCGCCGCGCCATGATTCCGTAGAACTCTTCCGCCCGTTCGTCGACCTCGGCTTCGGTCGCGCCGTAGAGCCGGTCGGCCTCGGCGATGTTGGTCGCCACGCGTTTGAACAGGTCCTCAGGGGTCTCTTGGGGGGTGCCCTGCTCGTCTCGTACCAGATAACGGCGCTCTAGAACCGTGATTGCGTTGTCGCTGAGTTCGATGCCGAGGTGCTGCTGGGCCATTTATCGACCGACCTTTCTCGTTGAGGACCGCGAAAGTTGCTGTGACCTGTGGCAACCGGCGAGCGAGCGCTGACGGTAGTGCCGTCGACGGTGAGAATCAAGCCGCATCTAGGTGTGGCGGGCACTGACGACTAAGAAAAGGGGATGGCCTCGATCGGCGTCGAAGCGGGCTGTCCCAGGCCGGACAGGGGTGTCCAAGTTTGCCCGGTTAACGCTAGAGCGAGTTGGACTATATGCCGTTCTCAGAACGATGTCAAGTAGGCCTTTAGGCTGGCCTCTCGCTCTCTCGGATGGGCCCCGAACCGGCGTCCAGCATGGCATATTCTTCGCCGGGAGGACGGGGTGCCCCTTCCGGCGAATCCGACAATGATTCAGGCACCCGCATACCCCTGTTTGACCCCTGAGAGGGGCGCTATGAAAGCGATATGGCTGTATGGGCCTTCCGATGCGCGGCTCGTGGACACTGAAAAACCCCAAATAGATTCTGATTCAGTCATGGTGAAAGTCGAGAGTTGCGTCCTATGCGGGTCGGACGTGCATATCTGGGATGGCAGACACCCGCCGGTTGCCGGCGCCCCCTACCCCTGGACCTTCGGCCATGAGACCGCGGGCACGGTCGTTGAGGCCGGGGAGAATGTCACCGGTCTCGCGATTGGCGACCGGATCAGTTGGTGGTTGACTCACGGGACGCTCCGCGAGTATTGCGTCTTCAAGCCTTCGGAGATGGCGATCGGCAAGCTCGCGCCGCACGTGACGTGGGAAGAGGGCGCGAACATCCAGCTCCTGGCCGCCGTCATCCGCGGCGTGGCGAACTCAGAGCCGGCGCCCGGTCAGCGGGCCTTGGTCCTGGGATGCGGAGCGGTAGGGCTTTCGGTGATGCAACTGGCCCTCGCGATGGGTGTCGACGAGGTTGTCGCGGCCGAGTTGATTCCCTTCCGCCGCGAGATGGCTCTCAAGCTCGGCGCGTCCGCGACCGTTGACCCCGGCCAGCCGGGATGGGACTCAGACCTCGGCCCGTTCGACATCGTCTACGATTGCATGGATGAGGACCACGCGCCCGGACGCAACACGCTGAACACGGCCCTCGGCACGCTGGAGATTCAAGCCACGTGCGTCATCATCGGGATCAGCTCTCACGCGAAGCCGATCGACACCTCGCAGATCGTTCTGAAAGGCCTCACCATCATCGGGGCGCACAACCACAACATTGCCGAGTCCCGGCGGCTGATGGCGATGTGTTGCCAGTGGGTCGCCGATGGCACGGTCAAGGTCAGCGACTACGTCACGCATCGGTTTCCGATTGAGGAAACGCAGAAGGCAGTTGAGGCCGCCGCGTCTCAGGCCGATGGTCTCCTCAAGGTTGCCATTACCCTCGACTGATTCTCGCCGGAGCCAGAGATTCGAAGGAGCCTTGACATGGGCGACGCGATCAAGCCGCTGCCATACACGGACGACGAACTGCTAGGCGTCGCGGGGCCGAGACGGTTCTCCGGCGAGCACCTGAACGAGATCGCGTTTCCGCTGGGCGGGATCGGGACGGGGTGCGTGTCGCTGTCGGGGCGGGGGTCGCTGGTCGACTGGGAGATCTTCAACCGGCCGAACAAGGGGTACAGACCGCATTACACGTTCATGTCGCTCCACGTGCAGGAGGAGGGGGAGGAGCCGATCTTCCGGGTGCTGGAGGGCACGATCCCGCCATCGTATCAGGGGCGAATCCACAACCGCGCGAACTATGCTGGCTTTGGCTGGGGGCCGGCTCAGGAGGACGGCGGCGGGCTGGCGCGATTCCGCGAGTGCGAGTTTGTGGGGACCTTCCCGACCGCGGACGTGAACCTCAGCGACGACAGCGTGCCGGTCACGGCGAGGATCAGCGCCTGGAGCCCGTTCATCCCGCTGAACGATCGCGACTCGTCGTTCCCGGTGGCCGTGCTCGACATCACGCTGACCAACACGAGCGCGAAGCCCGTCAAGGCGACCACGGCGGTGAGCCTGCAGAACATCTGCGGCTACCCGGAGGCGGGTCAGGCCGTGAACCGGCTGGTCCGCGCGGACGACTACCGCGGGATCGCCATGAGCAGCAATAAACACGACGCGGAATCCCCCCGCCACGCAACGCTGGCGGTGCTGACGGACCATGAGGACATCACGTGGGAACTGGGCCGCGAGAGGGGCGCGTGGTTCACGCTGCTAGAGAATCTTGTCTTCAAGTTTGGCGAGTCGGGCCGGTTCAGCGAGGACGCGGAGGAGCATTCGCGCGAGGATGACACCCCTGTTTTCGCGTCGCTCGGGCTGATGGTCGACCTCGCCCCGGGCGAGGAGCGGACGGTGAGCTTCGCGCTGGCCTGGCACGTGCCGAACGCCGAGAAATACTGGGGTCCTCAAGACGATTGCTGCGACGGGCCATGCACGTGGAAGAACTACTACGCCAGCCAATGGGATAGCGCGGAAGCCGTCGCGGCCGAGGTCATTCGGCGGCGCGGCGAGCTGCTGACCGAGACGGTGCGTTTCCGCGATGAGCTATTCGCGTCGACGCTTCCCGGGCATGTGGTCGATGCGGTGAGCAGCCAGCTTGCCATCCTGCGCTCGCCGACGGTGATGAGGCTCCCCGACGGGACGATGTATGGCTGGGAGGGGTGCCACCCGGAGTCGGGGTGTTGTGAGGGCACGTGCACGCATGTCTGGAACTACGCGCAGAGCGTGGCCTACATCTTCCCGGCGATCGCGCGGGGGATGCGCGAGATGGATTTTGAGATGGACCTGCGCGAATCGGACGGGCACATGCAGTTTCGGATGTCGCTGCCGCCGGGGACGCCGGCGAATCACGAGTTCCACGCCGCGGCGGATGGGCAGATGGGCAACGTGTTGAGGGTGTACCGCGAGTGGCTGCAGCTTGGTGATGAGGAGTGGCTGGCGAAGCTCTGGCCGGGGGTGAAGAAAGCGCTGGAGTATGCGTGGGTGGAGTGGGACGCGGACAAGGACGGATTGCTCGAGGGAGTCCATCACAATACGCTGGACATCGAGTACCACGGTCCCAACACGGCGGTGGGGAGCCTGTATCTCGCGGCGCTGAGGGCGGGCGAGAAGATGGCGCGGCACGTGGGCGACAACGCCTCGGCGGACGAGTACGCGCGCATCGCGGAGAGTGGGCGGAATCTCAGCGATGAGCAGCTCTACAATGGCGAGTACTACTACCAGAAGATCACCAACCCGGACGCGCCATACCAGTTCGGGACGGGATGCCACGTCGACCAGGTGCTGGGCCAGTGGTACGCGCGGATGCTGGGGCTGGGCGATCTCTACGATCCCGAGCGCGTGAGGAGCGCCATCGCGAGCGTCTTCCGCTACAACTTCCGCGAGGACTTCCACGATCACAACAACCCGCACCGCGTGTACGTGCTGAACGATGACGCGGGGACGATGATCTGCACGTGGCCGAAGGGCGGCATGCCCTGGCCGCCGGTGACGTACGCCTTCGAGTGCATGATCGGGTTTGAGTACCAGGCAGGCGCGCACATGGTCTACGAGGGCTTCGTGAAGGAGGGTCTGACCGTCTGCAAGGCGATCCGCGACCGGCATGACGGGCTGAAGCGCAACCCGTGGAACGAGTTCGAGTGCGGGAGTCACTACGCTCGCTCGATGGCGAACTACGCCTACATCCTGGCGCTATCGGGCTGGCGCTACTCCGCGGTTGAGAAGCGCCTCGAGTTCGCGCCCAAGGTCCACGCCGACAATTTCCGGGGCTTCTTCTCGACCGACTCGGGATACGGGTCGATCTATCGGAAGGTCGAGGGCGACACGGTCACCGTGACGGTCGCGCCGGCGGTTGGGTCGATTGCCATCGAGCGGATTGCGCTGGAGGGTGTTGACGGCAAGAGCGTGATAGTGAGGCTTGGTGATACGGAAGTGGCGGCTGCGGTTGAGGGGGGCGAGGTGGTGCTCGCGGACGCGGTGAGCGCGACGGCGGAGGCGCCCCTGGCAATCGTATTAAGCTAGTGTGGATCATGCACGGCGGATGCCAACGAAGCCGCGCGCGAAGGGATCTCCTCTGCCCGTATCGGCGCGGCAACCCAGCTACCGGATGATGAAGACCTGGGTTACGAACATTGTCCCATCCGCAGCAGCGGCGACCCCGACGGCCGTCTCGGTGAACCCAGGATTGAAGGCGTTCGCCGCGTGCGCTGGGCTGTTGAGCCACGTGCGGACAATGACGCGGCAGGGGTCAGCGTGGCCCTTGGCGTACGCGACGTTTTCGGCGTGGCGGGACCAAGGGATGTTGGCCGCATCGAGCCGGTGACCGGGAGAGCGGCCGAGGGAATCCTGGTGGCTGAGCATCATGCGTCGGGCCTGGTCCTTGCTGTGGGAGCGGGCGATGGACAGCAAAGCCGGAGCGAACGTCAGCGGCCTCAGTCCGCGAGCGACGCGGCCGGCGTTGATCTGGTCCAGCACCTGCCGCTCCAGCGGGGTGCTTAGGTCCCCCCGGGCGAGCCGATGGTGACGGCGTCGCGACAATGGACTGGGCTGGCACGATGCGGAACCAGTATCCCCCATCCGCTGAAATGGGTCCTTCGGCAACAATGTAGCCGCGCCACGATGGGCCAAACAGGTCCGAGGCTGGTCTGTGTCCGCGACTCGGCAGGCCATCGGCTTGGGCATTCGCGCCGAGGCCAACCAGACAGGTTCCGAGCAGGCCGGCAAGCACGCAACCGTTAGCAGTCATCTCGTCTGGGCCTCCCTAGGTTGATTGGCAGGCAGTAACTGCTATGCATCGTAGTAGTTAATGCCCCACAAGCAACAATCGCAAACGGTGACGGGTCTCACGTCTGCCGCGGCCGGGGGCCCCGCAAGCGGGCGGGGGATGGGCGAGAACGTGACGGCGACGAGCAGCAACCTCGAATGCGCGCCGATCTGGAAGGCGTCTTGGCTTGCGGGGGAGTTGAAGGCGGGGTAAGGACTTCGGCAGGTTGAGACGAGAGCGATGGACTTCCCGGGATTTGACGCCAAAGACTTCTGCTACTTCCTTGATAACGACAAGGCGGAGAAGGTCGACTATATCAAGGGAACGCTTCACCCCAGGCTGAGAGAATTCGGCTGGGAGCTGCGCGATGAACTGAACAAGGCCATCAGCGTCGAGTTTCGCAGCCAATTGCGCAGCGGGCGCTGGTACAAGAATCCGTGGGGATCGTGGGTGAGCCTAATCTACCCCGACGAGCCGCAGCGCAGCGACAACAAGCGGCCGAGACTCAGCGTGTTCCTCGACGAGAACGAGTGCATCGTCGGATACCAGCAGAACATCTGGCGGCCGAGGTGGCAGCGGCTCGCGAGCCGGCACTCCAAGGCGTTGGCGAACCGGATGAACGAGGCGGCGAAGGGTCGACCAAAGCTGGAGTTCATTCTCTCACACTGGGTGGACCACGAGCGTCGGACGACCACGTTCGACTCGGCCGAGGAACTCATCCACGCCGCCGGCGAGTGGGGCCAGGACTTCGTCACCGTCGGCAAGGTCTACCCGTTCCCCCAGAAGGCCGACTTCCTGACATCCCCCGCGTTCGGCGAGGAAGCCCTCGCCATCGTCAAGAAGGCATTCCCCATCTACCGATTCGCATTCGAGAAGTCGACGGGGTAGCCGACGGCGCCAAACGCCTCCGCAGCTCGTCTCTCTGGCAGGTCTCTTGCACGGTCTGATGTAATGGAGTTGTGGCCGGAGTGACTGTGAGGGATGAGCATGAAGAGACGGCGGCTGTGGGTCGCTGTTCTGGTGATGGCGGCGCTCGTGGTGGTTCTGGGCGTGCTGATCCACCGGTATTACGATGTGGTCACGGTGGCGCGGTGGGGGCGCTCGGGCTCGGCGCACTTTAAGCTCGCGCTGGGCGCCGATCCGAACACGCGGGATGACGATGGCGCGACGGCTCTGCATTGGGCGGCGTACAGAGGACAGAACGGTGTTGTGAGGGCGTTGATTCGCAAAGGGGCCGATGTGAACGCGACGGACGACCGCGATTGGACCCCGCTGATGCTGGCAGCGCGCGGAGGCAACGTCAGCGCGCTGAACGCGCTGCTCGACGCGGCCGCGGAGATCGAGGCCGAGCAGGAAGGCGGTTGGCGCCCGATCCACCACGCCGCGCGGCATGGCGACGTTGACGTGGTAGAGGCGGTGGCCGAACGCGGGGCATTCGTCAACGTGAGCGGCACGAAGGCGCCGCCTCCGCTGTTTCTGGCCGCAAAATCCGGATCGCCCGAGACGGTGGAGCTACTGCTGGATTACGGGGCTGAACTCAACGCGAGGTATGATGCCGGATGGCGGGTCGCGCACTATGCGGCGGCCAATTGGGACGCTGCCGTGATGGCACTGCTGCTGGAACAGGGCGCTGACGCTGAGGCGCGGACCCACGCCGGGGTGACGCCGCTACACACCGCGGCGGGTGCGGGGAACGCCGAGGTGGTGCGGTTGCTATTGGAACACGGCGCACTCCCGGACGCGCCGAAACGAGACGGCGACTCGCCGCTGATCAGCGCGGCCTGGGCGGGGGACGAGGAGACGATTCAGGCGCTCATCGACGCCGGGGCGGATGTGACGCGGGCGGGAGACCGCGGGTGGCGAGCGCACCAGCATGTTGCGCAAGCCGGACACTTGGCCGCGCTGAAGCTCCTCCTGGATAGCGGGGCCGATCCGAACGCGGAGGAGCCGGACGCTTGGCCGGCACTGCATGTCGCGGCGAGACACGGCCACGTGCGGATCATGGAGGAGTTGTTGAGCCGCGGCGTGGAGGTGGACGCGCGGGACGAGGACGACAACACGGCCCTGCACGCGGCAGCGAGCAACGGACAGATGGCCACGCTGCGTCTCCTACTTAGGCGCGGGGCGGACGTGGACGCGCGAACGTCGACTAAGGCCACGGCCCTCCACAGGGCCGCCGCTAGTGGCAAGATCGACGCGGCGGAGCTTCTCGTCGAGCGCGGAGCCGATCTCGCGGCCGAGGACTGGTGGGACCATCTGCCGATCCACGACGCGGCGGCGGCGGAAGAAGATGAGGCCGTCGAGAGGCTGCTGGAGTTGGGATCGGAGTACCCTCTCGACGTGGCGGCAATGCGCGGCGATCTGGATGGGGTGGCGAAGCTGCTGGCGGAGGGTGCCTCCCCGGACGAGCGGCAGGCAATCGACTTCCCAGTCATCGTCGCTGCCCAACATGACCGACCCGAGGCGCTTCAACTGCTGATCGACGCCGGCGCGGACATACACCTGCAGCACGGCACGGCTCTGTTCTCCAGCGGGGGGAGTGTGAGCGTGACACGGATGCTGCTGGATGCGGGTCTGGACCCAACGACTCGCGCCCACAGCGGGCGGACCGCGTTGCACCGAGCCGAGGACGAAGGAGTCGTTGAGTTGCTCCTCGCGGGCGGGGCCGATGTCAACGCCGCCGCCAACCAGGGCATGACGCCCCTGCACGAGGCGGCCAATCACGGCCGGTTGGAAGTGGCGAGGGCCTTGCTCGCGGCGGGAGCTGATCCCAACGCCCCGCACGGGAGTGGCACGCCGCTGGAATTCGCGGAGCGCGCCGGCCACCCCGACATCGCGGATCTCATCAGGGATTACGACCAGTAGATTGATGGATGGATAGGCGCTCCCGACGGCGAACTCCCGTTCCGTAGGAGATGGATCTGCAACGACCACTGGGAGGGCCGCCATGGCTAAGACCGACATTCACTGTCACGTGAACTGGCTGGACATGGACATCGACGCGTGGGCGAAGCATTTCACCGATCTCGGTATTGACCGAGTGTTTGCGCTGGGCTGGGAGGAATGGGACCGGCGCTGGACGGGCGAGTATGAGCTGCCGACGGAGGACCAGATAGAGGCATCGCAGCGCTACCCGGATCTGTTTATCCCGTGGTGCTCCGTGGACCCGCGCGAGAAGGACGTGCCGGGCAAGATCCGCGAGTATGTCAAGCGCGGCTGCAAGGGTTTTGGCGAGTGCAAGATCAGGCTGATGGTAGATAACCCGGATCTGAAGGTCGTCTACCGGACGTGCGATGAACTGGGGCTGCCGATCCTGTTCCACATGGATATCTGGATGCCGGGCGTGCCGCACTGGTACATGATGGATCTGGAGCGCCTCGGGCCGGTGCTCGAGGAATTCCCGAGCGTGCAGTTCATCGGCCACGGGCCGGGTTGGTGGCGCGAGATGTCGGGCGACGCGGATGACCACATGACGACGGCCTACCCCGAGGGCCCGATCACTCCCGGCGGGCGGCTGCCCGAGATGCTCGCCAAGCACGACAACCTACACGCGGATCTGTCGGCGGGCTCAGGCTTGAGAGGCATCACGCGTGACCCGGAGTTCGGCCGCCAGTTCCTGATCGACCTCAGCGACAAGCTGATGTATGGCACCGATTTCCACGACCGGGCGCTGCTAGACGCGATCGAGGGCTACAACCTGCCCGAGGATGTCTACGAGAAAATCATGGACGGGAACTCGCGGAAGCTGATTCCGTAGGCGGAAGTAGATCCGCCGCCTCGTCGAATGAGGCGCCGGCATCGAGGGCGTCGGCGATGGTCGCGAGGAGTTGCTCGACCTCGCGGCCGCCGGCCGTCTGCTTCAGTCCGTCCCAGCGAGGCTCGTCCTCGCCGTTGAAGATGCTGTCGTCGATCGCCACGTCGAGCGAGATCCGCGGGCAGTAGTGCAGAGACTCACTCGTGCAGGCGAAATCGTCGCCGGCAGCCACGTAGCTTGACGTGCGGATCCGAGCGGGAACGGCCGTCCCTCCGACGCGCGTCGCATCCTCGACCGTCAGCAACTCCCGCGAGACGACGCTGTCCTCGCGACGGGTGATGGCTTCCTCCTGCATGAGCAACCCGCCGAGATCGGGCGCGAACCAGAAGCCCCGCTCCAACTCGCCGCCCGGTTGCCACTGGTCGACGACCAGCCACACGTGATCGCAGGCATGCCCCGACACCGCCTCGCCTCCCGCGTCAGCCCACTCGCCGTACTCGATCCAGCAGAACGGCGGGAACTGGTGCGAGCCACACGGCGCGAACTGAAACGGCGTGGCAATGGCGTCCGGCGACGCCCTGGACGCGAACAGCAGCGCGGCCCCATCCGCATCGTCTGGGCGGCGGGGGCGGGGCGGGTCCGCGGGAGGCGCCTTCCGAGGCACGGGTGGCTCGTTCCCGAGGTGCCGGCCCGCGCCATTCCCCCGCCATTCGCGTTCGGTCGTGAGCGTGCGATCTGTCGACGACAGGCTGATTGAGTCCACGGCGTAGGCGATGCGCTCGCCCGATCTTGCCAGGTGGCGGGCGACAACGAAGGCGTGACGCCACTCGCGCGGCCCGTCGGTTGGATCAACCGGATACGAGACGCGGGTTTCGACTGAGTGCGCCAGCACTTCGTCGAGTTGCTCGGTGCGGGCGATGTGGTCTTGAATGGCCTGGGGCAAGTGGGCGTAAGCGGGCTGCTGTGGCGCGGGTGGGTCGGGCTCCGGTCGCGATTTGCTCTCCCTCATCACGCTCCAGGCCAATAGCGCGACCAGTCCCGCGATGATTCCGACGATGGTGACAATGAAGGTCCGACGCGACCGCTGATCGCTCATGCCGACCCCCTGCAATTCCCTACACTTACTGCAGCCGGGCGCCATCACCTGCCTGTTGTGACGCGGTTCACGGGCGTAGACTCGCGATCGCGGCGGGCAGGTCGGCGATGGACGCAACCGTTGCGTCCGGCGCTGTGGTTGGCGGGTGGACGGTGTGGCCCTGGTCAACGAAGACCGTGCGGGCTCCGGCCTTGGCGGCCATTGCCAGCGCGTCACCGTTGTCGTCGACGACGATGGCCTGCTCGGGCAGGACGCCAACGTGAGCGCAGGCCCGTCGGTAGAACTCCGACGATTTCACCGGCAGATTGACAAGGTCGGGGCCAAAGGCCAACACGAAGTGCTCGCGCATCTTCGCGCCGGCTAGCGTCCCCTCGCAATGCAGGCTGTGAGCGTTGGATGCCATGTGCATGCGGAATCCCCGCTTGCTTAACGCAACGACCGTCTCCAGCGCGCCGGGGAAGAGGGTGCTCACGCGCGCGGGGCACTCAAACAGCAGCTTGCGATTCAGCAACCGTCCCTCGTCCTCCCACGAGATCAGCTCTCTCCCCATGTGGCCGAACGCGCCCTCGAGATTCACGCGGTAGAGATCATCGAAGTAGGTCGCGTCGTCATAGCGGCTCTCGTTGGCGCGGTACCACTCCATCATCAGGCCGAAGCCGACCGCGTTAGCCTCGGCCCAGGCCTCAACCGTGCCTCCATAGATGGGCGCCATGATCTCGCCATAGGCGATGCCGTATGCCGGGCCCATGCGGTATGCGTCGGTGAGCACGCCGTCGTTGTCGATGAAGAGAGTTGGGAGGCCCACGCCGGTCACTCCTCGCCCCACGGCTTCGTGTCCACCAGATTGTCCTTGATGATATGCCCCATATCCTCCGCCGCCACGATAGCCTCCGCCGAGTTGTGCCTCATGATGTTGCCCGTTACGATCCACGTACCGCAACCGCGCCCCAGCACGAGCGCGCTCTTGTGTTGCGTGGTCGGCGGGTACCAGCTGAAGATCTGGTTGCTTGAGAAGATCGTGTTGTGCGAGTCATACGCGACGACCGCGTCGTGCCCGCGCATCTTGCCCATGGAATTC
This sequence comes from uncultured Armatimonadia bacterium, assembly GCA_964555935.1. Taxonomy (GTDB): domain Bacteria; phylum Armatimonadota; class Zipacnadia; order Zipacnadales; family VGFC01; genus CAZKUN01. The sequence continues at coordinate 27,919 of CAZKUN010000022.1, forward strand.
GTGTGGATGGTGTTGCCGATGAACGTGTTGTAGCGATTCCATTGATCGGCCGTCTCCGAATTGCCGATGATGATCCCGCTCGCGCGGCTCATCTCAAACCGGTTGTTCTCGATGCGGTTATAGTCGGCTCCCGGCCCCAGCGTCATTGCGACATCGTTGCTCCAGTGGTAGTTGAGGCTGTAGCTCCCCGCCGATGAGTGGATCAGCGCCGCGCCGACCTTCGGCTCCTTCTGCCAGCATCCGAACTGGTTGCCGATGATGTAGAAGTCGTTGTTGTAGAAGCTCCGGAGTTGCTCGCCCTCGTTGTCGATGAAGTGCGTGTATAGCACCGAGTTGCTCGACATCGGCGTGTCCTTCACGCCGTTATACCGGACGCCGCTTCCCGTGAAGCTCGAGATCCGGCAGGCCCTCACCGTGTTCGAGCTGCTGATTCCCCTGTAGACGATGCCGTCCGTCGCCTCGTTGCCCCCGCCAATCATGAGATCCGAGACGAAGCAGAAGTGCGAGTCATCAAACACGATCGCCGGGCCCTCGCCCTGGCGGACAATCGTCGTGTTCCATCCGCTGCCGATGATGTTCACATGGGCATCGCCCTGAATGACGATGGGCTCGTCGATGGCGTAGCTCCCCGGCTCAAGGCGAATGGTCCGCGGACCTGTCGCCGCGACTGCCTTTAGCAGCGCCCGCGTTGTCTTCACAGTCTGCGTCGCCGCCTGGCTGCAGCACGCCAGCAGTAGGAGCAGGCCAACCGAAAGAAACCTCATCAAGCGCCCCCCGTTGATGTCAGCCGTTTCATCTCATCCAGCAACTCGTCCGCCGTCTCGCGAATCGCCTCCCACGGGGTGGTGATCGTAACCCGCCCGCGGTAGCCGAACTGCACCAGATGCTCCAGCGCGTCCATGCACTGGGTCGAATCGAGATCGCCGCCGTGCCGGCGCGGCGCCGGGAGGCTCACGTGCATCAGTAACGCTTCCGCGGCGGCAATATCGGCGAGATCGTTGACTTGCGATAGATCCATCGCCACGCCCACCGCCGCATGTCCGGCCTCCTCCGCAAGCACCCACGCTTCCTCCACCGTTCCACCGGCCGCCGCCTCGAGCGCCAGCTTCACTCGCACCCTCGCCGCGTGTTCGCCTAGCACGCCCACCACCTCGGTCGCCTCGCGCCACGCCGTCGTCGGATGTCCCAAGCCGAGCGGCGTCTCAAGGCTCGGCATTGCGGCGACAATGGTCTTGCACCCATTCAGCGCCGCCCGCCGGAACAGCGTCCTCAAGTCGCGCCCGCTATCCCCGGCCCACGCCACGAGTTCCGGCCAGCGGATCACCTCGGGGAACAGTGGCTCTCCCAGCAATTCGTGGCGCGCGTGGCGGAACGCCTCGTCGTCCAGAGCTGGGTAGAGCGCCGCTGTTGACATCTCGGCGTACTCATACCCAGCGTCGGCGAGGTCCGTCATCTGCTCGATTTCACACCGGCATCCAAATCGCATCGTCCATCCGTCCTGCATCAAGGTCCCCACACGCGCGGGCATTACACTTTCGCCGGTGTCTCGGGACCGGCCTCCGAGCAGGTCCGCGCCCTTGGCGGAGCGAATGAGTTTTCCAGTCGGGATGTCAGCCGTTGTTTTGGGAGAATTACCATGCGTGCAGCCATCGTGCTCGCCGTCTTGCTCGTCCTGTCATCGGTCGGGTTCGCCGCGCCGGGCGCTGTTGAGGTCCATGTTGCCGGTCCGGCATCGGTTGTGCTCACCTCCGGCGATGACGTCCTCGCGTCCTCGGCCGTCGCCGAAGGCAAACGCGGTTGTCTGCTGAAGGGCATCGAGCCTGGCACATATTCGGTCGTCGCGTCGGCATCAGGCTACGCATCCGAGACGCAATCCGTCACCGTCCCAGAGGGCGGCGAGGCTGAGGTGTCCTTCGAACTGAGGAAGCTCTCGGGCGATGACTACAAGGCCCTTGGGCGCATTGTGGGTTACGCGGCGAATGCCGCCGACGAGCCAATCGCCGGCACGACGCTCGTGCTGATCACCGGCGGCGCCATTGTCGGCAGCGCCAAGCCCGTCGGCGAAAAGGGCGTCTACGAACTCGAATGGTACCCTCCGGGCACCTACGCGGTGGTCGCCACTGCGCCGGGGTACAAGCGCGTGGTCTTCACCGGTCAAAGCATCGTCGCCGGTGAGAGCACCCGCCTCGACATCGAGTTGCAGCCGGAGTAGAGTGTCTACGACTCAAACTGGAAGACGTTCCGCGGCGCGCCTGCGTTGTATACACTGGCGCGTCGTTTGATCTTCATCCCCAGGTAACCGCCTAGACCATGGCCTCGAATCCTGCCATCAGCCAGTTCAATTCCGTCCTCGTCAAGCCCGCCGGGCCTGACTGCAACCTCGACTGCGACTACTGCTTCTACCGGCCGAAAGCCGAGTTGTACCCCGACGTCGAGCGCCCGCGGATGACCACCAGCACGCTTGAGACGTTTATCCGCCAATACATGCAGATGGCGGGGCCTAACCCGTCCTTCGGCTGGCAGGGCGGCGAGCCGGGGTTGATGGGCGTCGACTTCTACCGCACCGTCGTCGACATGCAGAAGCGCTACGGACGGACAGGCCAGGTCGTCGGCAACGGTTTCCAAACCAACGCGACATTCATCGACAACGAGTGGGCGCGGTTCTTCGCGGCCTACAAGTTCCTCATCGGCGTGAGCCTCGATGGCCCTCAGGATCTTCACGACCTCCACCGGCCCACGCTGGGCGGCGGGCCGACGTATGAACGCGTGATGAAGAGCATCGAGGTGCTCAAGTACAACGGAGTCGAGTTCAACAACCTCTGCATGGTCACCAAAGAGAGCGTCACTCAACCCGAGCGCCTCTACAAGTTCTTCCGCGATCATGACATGAAGTATTTGCAGTTCATCCCTCTCGTCGAGCCGGGCGCCGAGCCCGGCAGCCTCAACCCGATGAGCATCACTCCCGAGGAATACGGCGAGTTCCTCTGCCGGATGTTCGACCAGTGGAGCCGCGAGTGGCCGCCGGAGTGCTACATCCGGATGTTCGACGATTTCCTCACCGTCTATGCCGGTCACCCGATGCCCTCGTGCGTGTTTCAGAACGAGTGCGGGCGCTACTTCGTCGTCGAGCACAACGGCGACATCTACGCGTGTGACTTCATGGTCACGCCTGAGTGGTGGATGGGCAACCTCACCGTCACGCCGTTGGCGGAGATTCTCTCATCCGCCCAGTACCAGACCTTCGCCCGGCGCAAGGACTCTCACAAGCCGCAGTGCCAGGCCTGCCAGTGGCTGGACCTCTGTCACGGGGGGTGTCAGAAACACCGCTTGATCACGAGCGATTCGGTTGCCAGCCCAACGTACTTCTGCGAGTCTTACAAGCAATTCTTCGCTCATTCCCGCCGGCGCTTCCGCCGCATGGCCGATGAGATTACCGGCCGGTCGAAGCGCCAGCAAGCCGTAACGTCAGCCACGCCGAAACGCAAGGCGAAAGCCGACGCCCCCGACGACGGCCCCGGGCGCAATGACCCCTGCGCCTGCGGCTCCGGTCGCAAGTTCAAACACTGCTGCCTTGGTAAGGACGGCTAGGCGTTGACCTCGACTTTGCGAGTATTGATGGTGGCTCCCGAGGCCTCCAGCGACGCGGCGGCCTCGCTATTGGCGGCCCGCCTTCTATCAAGACATGACGTGAAGCTCCTGGCGGCTGGTCGCTCAGCGCTCCGCGACGTGGGCGCTGACATCATCCACGACACGGTCGATCTCGGGCAAGTCGGGCTCGTGCCCGTGCTGCTGAACTGGTGGCGCTGGTCTCGAGCCGCTGCGGAGATCCGCGACGAGATCCTCTCGTCCCCGCCTGACGTGCTGGTGGTCTTCGCTTGCCGGCGCTTCAACCTGAGGATCATGCGGTACGCGCGGCGCGTCGGCGCGCCCGTCGTCTGGGTCTATCCGCCGGGCGATTGGGTCCAGTCCGACTATACGGATCCCAAGCTCCTGGAGGCGGCCGACCTGCACGTCTGCGCGCACGGGTGGCAGGCATCGCGGTTCCAGCGCCACGGCGCGGCGGTCCTGCCGGTCCCGCATCATTCCGTGTTCCCGTTTGACCTGTCGGGTGAGCAGATCGCCGAGGCCGAGACGCTGGTGCCTGATGGCGCCGGTCCCGCGATAGCGGTCATGCCCGGCAGTCGTCGCGACGAGGTGGGTCGGCTCATGCCCATCGCGGTCGAAGCGCTCAACCTGCTAGCCGCCAAGCGCCCCGGCACGCGCGCAATCATCAGCCAGGCTCCCGGCGTGTCCGAATCACAGACCGCGCCTCACCTCGAGCGGCTTTCCTGTCCGCACGTCAGCACGCGTCTCCCCGTCCGCACTGTCGCCTCGCGAGCCGACGCCGCGATCGTCTGTTGCGGCACGGCGTCCACCGAAGTCGCCATGGCGGACTGCCCGCAAGTCGTCGTCTACAAACCGCTGTGGATTACCGCGAGGCTGATGGAACGCGTGGGGAAGCGCGATGGGTATCGCTACTTGTCCATGATCAATATCGGGCTCAACGAGGGTGTCGTGCCTGAACTCCTCGACCGTGACTGCCGACCGGACCGCGTTGCCGGTGAGGTGGGGACCTTGCTGGAGGGTACCGACGCCATTGAGCGGATGCGCGGGTTGTATGGTGTCTATCGCGCGGCCATCAGCCATGGCACGTGGGACGCCGCCGCCGACGCGATTGCCGATCTCGCCGCGAGCCGCCGCAGCCCTGGGGTCACTGCCTGACCCGCCGGCTGAGCGTATCGCAATGCCGCGCCAACATCGACTTCAGCTTCTCATACATCGCGCCATCCCAGAAGCCGGTCTTGTCCGCGTAGTGAGCGAAGTCGGGATCGATCGAATCCATAACCCAGGTCAGGTCGGCCTCGGCGTCGGCAATCTTGACGCGCGCCGCGCCGCTCTTCTTGGCCTCGGCTATCGCAGCCCGGAGGGTCGCCACGAGTCGCGCGTCGTCGATGCCCTCACGTGCCAGTTCCCAATCAACATTCCGCAGGGGTCCATCCGGCCCGGGCGTGACGCCCCACGCCGAGCTGGTAAGCCAGTTGTGCGGATCGCACGTTCCCGTCGGCGCCGTCCGGTAGTGCCACTGCAGCCGGCCTTTCGCGCCACACCGCGCTGGGTAGTAGCCCCATGTGAATCTCTGCGGACCCAGGTTATACAGCCACGTCTCCGCGCCCGCTTGGCTGATCTCATCCAGCGCCTCCGCGCAGAGCGGGAAGTCTCGGTTGGCGATGGCGATATCGAGCTTCGACACCAGCGCGTGTTCCGCCACGCCATTGACGGACGCGCAGATGCGGAACGCCTCCGGCATTGTCGATCTGATCCCATGGAGCAGGCTGAGGTGCTCGAGCCCCCACGCGCCGCCTCTCTCGCCGTGGATGCTCAGTTCGTCGGACGCGTAGAGGATGATCTCCGGCCAGTCGAGGGAGCGCGCTCGCTCGTAGAACATCCGCACCGCTTGCTCGTACTCGGCGCGGAATCCGGGGTCGAACTCCTCGCCGGGACGCCAGGCATCCTCGCCCCTGATGGCCGGCTTGCCGGGCAGTTGCGCCATGAGCTGGTGGGCGAGTTGGTACGCTGGGATCGGTTCGGTGAAACCGGCCTCGCGGTACGCGGCGATGAATTCGCCAAATCTTCTCCACGCCGGCTCGTCATAGGAGAGAGCGCCACTCTCGTCTCGGTCGATCAAGGGCGGCGGGGAGACGGCAACGGTGGTCATTCCGTGGGCACGCATGTCGGCCAGTTGCGCCCGTATCTGGCCCAGCACCGCAGGCGCGAGCGTGTCGCCTCGGAACGCGCGGTAGTCAACCGCGTCGGGCATGTAATAGTACATCCCGGCCAGCATCGGCGGCGGCGACAGTTCCACCGGTAGCACGTTCAGTCTGACCGGCAATTGCGTCGGCTTGCGATTCTCTACATCGACGGTCAACATGCCGCGGTACTTGCCCGGCGCCAGGTCCTCGGAGATGTCCAGCGTGATCCAGTACTGCCGCGTGATGCCGGTCGTCAGGTCCCTCGGCTCCGCCGGGAGCAGTTCGCGTGGCTGGACTTCGTACGTGCCCGGCTTCGTCAGCCGTTCCACGTACTTCACAAGCGCGACATCGATCTGATCCTCGCCGAGGGTCGCGCCACGAGGACCCTTCAGCTCGTCAAGCGTCACGGTCACGGCCGAGAGAGATTCCAATGGCCGGATACAGAGACTGAACGGTTCTTTCTCGCCCAGACAGGCCAACACGTCGATCCGCCGCGCTCGCTCGTGTTCGGCCGGCTGCGTGTAGGGGTATGCCTTGTCGTCGATGCTTCGGCGCCACACGGCGTATCCGCGCCTGCGCGCGCCCGACGTGTAGCTTCCCGGCCTCAGCCTGCTTGGAGCGCGAGCGCGATCGTAGCCTGAGTCGAACCGGTCGCGACGCGCCTCGTCAATCGCCGCGAGCACGGCGAGCGATTCGAGTCGCAGGTGCGCCGGCCACACGACGATCGCCGCCACGGGGCAGTTATCCGTGAACGTGATCGAGATCCGTCCCTCGCGCGCGGCGATCGGGAATTCGTGGGCCTGGTCGTACTTGCCAAATAGCTTCTGAAACAGGCTCCGCGAGGGGTCCCAGTCGACATCCCAGTTCGCGTGGAAATAGCCGCTGAGGAACGACTCCATCCCCTGGGGCACGGAGACGATTTCCTCGTCGTTACCGCTGATGCCATACGGCTCGGTCCAGAAGCGCGGCGGGTTGATGCCGTCACCCGAGTCATTGAGCAGCGCCCACGCGCTATATGCGTGTGGCTCGACATCGACGATGAACGTGCCGCCACCCGTCACGAAGTCGCCGCCCAGATCATCGTTCACCGGGCGCCTGCGGGCAACGAGGCCAGCCTCGCTCTCCCAGCCGTATCCCCGCTCGGTGTCGTATACCATCGAAGCGTCGACCGAATCCGCGCCGAACCACACGGGCGAGTCGACGGGGCCCATGTCAAACAGCCGCATCTGCCCGTGGCAGGTCGCGGCAAGGGCCAGCCCGATGGCCGTAAGCGCAGCGATGCGTCTCGCCAAGTGGCTCACCTCTGGAGCGTTCACGCGGTCGTTCTTGCTCGCTAGCCTCGCCGTTTGAGGACGTGGATTGGCGTCGACGCCACGCCAAGTTCCCTCTTGCCGTCGAGCACCGTCAGCCGCAGCCGGTATTCGCCCTCTCGCCCCGCGGCCTGAAGCCTCATGTTTAGCCTCATCGCCCGGCTGACTTCCTCGATTCGCTGCCGAGCGACTCGTCGGCCCTTCGGCGAGATCAACTCCACTTTCAGCCACGCGCGCGAGAATGACACATCACCCACCGCCAGCGTTGCGTCGACCCAGAACGGCTCCCTTGCCCGGTATGCCAGGCCCGTGCGCGGGAGGATCTGCACCGCCGAATCAAGCCGTCGATGCGAGCACTTGCGGAAGAGCAGTTCGTCTGTCTCTGGCCGCAACACCTCGAGCGTGACGGCACACGAACCCGAGGGCGTGAGTTCATACGGCAACTCGACCCGCTGGACTCGGTTCCCGCTGAGGCGCACGGATTGCTTGACGCTCTGCACGCCGCCGTTCTCGACGGTGAGTCGCACGTCCACTGAATCAAGTTCCTGGCGCGGGCTGCGCGCGTCAAACGCGAGCAGGCTCTCGCCGACGCCGATGCCGCCCATGTCCAGGCCTGAGATCTCAAGCGGCGATGTCCCCAGAGTCAGGTCAGCGAAGGCCGACATCGGCCAGGCGAACACGCCCGTCACGGAGCTGAGTTCCACGCCGCCCGGCGCCGCCCAGCGCTCGCGCGCGAGATTGAAGGCCCACGTGCTGCCGGGGATGACGCGTTCGGCGCCGTAGTCGGAGACGGGGAGGCGAAGCTCGCACGTCCAGTGATCCTCAGCCCTCGCGAACGCCGACTCCGGAGCCCCATCCCACTCGAGGTCGCTCTCCCGGAACGGAATGCGCGCTCCGGCCACCGGCGATGAGGGGTCGAAGCCCAACTCCTCGCGCTGGAACTCGTCGTACGTGCCTCCTACGACCGAGAAGATCTGGTGAAACGCGCGATCGCGGATGTTATCCGGGTCGATCCAAATCTCGAAGCAATCGTCGTTGAAGACCTTGTCATCGTGCGCGTCGCCGAAGAAGCCCTTGATGCCCGTCATGTTCGGCTCGTCGGCCCGGACGCCCACATACAAGCTCTCGGAGTCGAATCGCACCTTGAAGTACGTCTGCGCGCGGGCTTGGCGCCCGCTGCCGTCGGTCAGTAACGAGTCATCGACCCACAGTCCGCTCTGCCAGCACGGCTCGTCAAGGACGCCATCAACCGTTACCGGGCCTCCCGTCGGCAATGCGCTGATCGCGCGAGTGCGGGCCGGCGTCGTGATGGAGGCGGGCGACAGCGGCTCGACGCTCGTGACGAGCGCGGCGCTTGCCGGCTGTTGCGCGAAGGCTGCGATGACGGCGAGGGCTATCATGCGTGCGAGATCTCCGTAACGACTGCTTCCTCGACCGTTCGCCGGGACCTGCCAACGCTGCCGAGCGTCTAACTGATCGGACCCATCCCATTGGATTTGAACGCCCGCCCGCCGACAGACGTACCGGACTTGAGGGGGACGTCATGGGGAGAGCCAATCCGGCGCTGGAGTACGTCAGTTCTGATACGCCCGCACCCACCGATGAGCGGCTGGCCGTCGCTGCCGCCGAAGGCAACATGCGCGGGCTTGAGGAGCTGTACCGCCGTTATCACGGGCCGGTCGTCTGCTACCTGCAGCGCATGGCTCGCGACGACGACGTGGCGGAGGACCTGTTCCAGGAGTCCTTCTTCAGAGCCCATGCGAACCTGAACCGGTTTGACCCGAAGCGTCGGTTCCGTCCGTGGCTGTACCGCATCGCGACGAACGTCTGCCTCGACTGGCTCAGGCAGCGCTCCCGGACCTTGCCGCCGGGCGAGTCCGAGGCGAAGGACCCCTCGCTCGTTGAGATCGCCGCGGGACGCGAGATCGCCAGGCAGGTGGAGCAGGCCGTGATGGAGTTGAGCGAAGACCATCGCGCCGTCTTCATCATGCGACAGTACCAAGGCCTCAGCTATGCCGAGATCGCGGAAGTCTCCGGATGCCCCGAGGGCACTGTCCGGTCGAGAATGCACTACGCCCTCAGAATCCTCAGGGCCAAGCTGCGGTTCCTGGTCGAGGAGGAACAGGTGTGAGTGATTGCGTTGCCGTGCGCGAGCAACTGCTCGACTCGCTCTACGACCTGCTGCCCGAGTGGCAGATGGACGACGTTACGACACACCTGAAGGGGTGCGCCGAGTGTCGCGCGTCTCGCGAGCGGCTGGTCGAGGAAGTGAAGGAGCTGGAAGAGTGGAAGGTGCCGGGGCCGGCGAGCGATACGTCCATCGACTTCGTCAGGAAGATCAGCGTTCACGAGAGCGGCAAGGGCGACTGGGCCGGGTTGACGCGCCGGTCGTCGGGGATGCTGATGCGGTGGCGCTTGCTTCCGCGTGGCGCGAAGGTCGTGTTCGCCTCCGTAAGCTTGGCCGCCGTCGCGGTTGTGGCTGTGCTGCTATCCACGATGTCGGGCCCGCAAGCGAGCGTCGCCCAGCCGGAGTCTGCCTCGGACGTGGCGCAGAGAATCTACGAGCGCGGCGTTGGGTTGGTGCAATCGGGCGATACGGGAGCCGCCGTCGATGCGCTCAACTCAGCCCTTGCCGCTGATCCCAACCACGTCGAATCGCGGTGGGCGCTGGCCTGGGCACTGGTTGAGCTGGGCGAGAACGGTGCCGCGATCGCTGAGTTTGACAAGGTTGTTGAGCTTGCCGCCGGCACCAAGCGCGCCGCCGAGGCGGAGCAAGCCATTGAGCGCCTGCGTCGATAGCCCCGCCCTACGACTCCAATACATCCCTCACTCGCTGGGCAAGCGCATTCGGCGTGAACGGCTTCTGGATGAACGGCTCGTCTGAGTCCCGAACGCGGCTGTCCAGCGCCGGGTGATGCGAGTAGCCCGACATGTACAGGACCTTAAAGCCCGGCCGGATCTCCGCCAGTCGATCGCAAAGCTCCGGTCCCGCCATGCCGGGCATGACGATGTCGGTCAGCACGAGATCGATCTCCGCCCCGTGCTCAGCGAACAGCTCTTGCGCTTGCTCTGGCGTGCTGGCGGCATACACGTCGTACCCGCGTTGCGTGAGAATCCGCGTCACCAGCTTGAGCACCGACTCCTCGTCCTCCACCAGCAGGATCCGCTCCATGCCGGCGCCACGAGGGGTGTCTTCCGGAGTCTGGTCGGCCGCGCCGGCCTCCGTGTCGATCTGTGGGAGATACACGGTGACCGTCGTGCCCTTGCCGGGCTCGCTCTCCACGGCAAGGCCGCCGTGGTGTTGCCCGACAATCCCATACACCGTCGCCAGGCCTAGCCCCGTGCCCTCGCCGACCTGTTTGGTGGTGAAGAACGGCTCGAACATCCTCGCCTGAGTTGCTTCGTCCATCCCGTGACCGGCGTCCGTCACCGCGATCTCAACGTAAGGCCCGGGCTCCACGCCGGTGTGGATGTTCGTATACTCCTCATCGAGCACGACGCGGCCCGTCTTGATCGACAACACGCCTCCGCCCGGCATCGCGTCGCGGGCGTTGACGGCCAGGTTCATGAGGATCTGCTCGATCTGTCCGGGATCCGCCTCAATTACGCACGGGTCCGGCGAGAGGTCCAGCGCGGCCTCCACGTCCTCTCCAATGATGCGCTGGAGCATCTTGGCCAGGTTCTCGATGAGTTGGTTCACGTTCAGAGCCACCGGCTCCAGCGAATGGCGCCGGCTGAACGCCAGGAGCTGACGCGTCAGCCCCGCCGCGCGTTCGGCGAGGCTGCGAATCGTCCGCAACTCATCCACGCCCTCTGACCCGAGCGTCCCCTCATACAGGAGAATGTCCGCGTACCCGAGGATGCCGGTGAGGATGTTGTTGAAGTCATGCGCCACGCCGCCCGCCAGCGTCCCGATCGACTCCAGCTTTGACGACTGAAGCGTGTGCTCCTCAAGCCGTTTGCGGTCGGTGATGTCACGGCTGAACAGCGATAGCCGAAACACTTTGCCGTCGGCGTCCAGCACCGGGTGGATTCGGTGGGTCCAGAACTTCCCACCGAGTTCGTCATCCCAAGCTGCCGGCTCGCCCGTCGACAGGGCGGTCCTAATTGCGTTCTCTCGCAACTCGATCGTCTCGGGGTACTTGGCGACGGCGTCGGGCGTCACCATCTCCCACACTGATCTCCCGACTACATCCTCGGCGGGCCGACCCAGCTCCGCCGAGGCGTTCTCGTTGATGGTGATGATCGTGCCGTCCGCGTCGAGTAGCATCGAGACATCCGGCAGCGAGTTCAGCAAGGCGCGGGCCGTCGCTTCGCTGTCGCGCAGGCTCTTCTCGGCCTGCTTCTGCTCCGTGACGTCGCGGAACATGCCGAGGGCGTAAAGCACCTTGCCGGCCTCATCGTGGATCCGTACCGCGATGTCTTCGACCCACACCTCGCGCCCGTCAAGCGTCTCCAATCGAAGCTCCGCGCGGTAGAAGGGCTGTTCCGGCGTGAGCTCCTCGTCGCGACTCGCCGGGGGAAGCACCTTGCCCCCGCGGATGAGGTCCCGGAACAGCGGCGGCGTGATCTCATCCGCCGCGTAGCCGGTGAGTTCCTCGATGCCCTCATCCATGAAGGTGTACAATTGGTTCTCCATGTCATACTGGTACGCCACGCTGCGGCTCAGGGCGATGATTGACCGGTACCGTTCCTCGCTGACTCGCAGCGTCTCCTCAACTTGCTTCTGGTCGGTGATGTCGCTGATCGTGGCGACGAAGGCCTCAATGCGGCCGCCTGGCTCACGGATGGGCGCGACGGACGTGTCGCCCCAGAAGACGCTTGCGTCCCTCCGCACGTAGCGCTTCTGCAGTCGCACCACGTCGACGTCGCCGGCGGCCAAGGCCTGCTGGGCCTCTCGCGTCTCGGCCCGATCGTCCTCATGCGTGACGTCCCCGACCGTCTGCTCAAACAGCGCGTCCCGGCTCTCGTAGCCGAACATGTCCAGGTAGTGGTCGTTGACCTGAACGTACCGTCCGTCAGGCGTCGCCACGGCGATACCTATCGCCGTGTTGTCGAAGAACGCGCGCAGCTGTCCTTCGCTCCGGCGAAGCTGCTGCTCCGCGGACTTCCGCTCGGTTATGTCGGTCAGGATGGCGAAACTGCCCTCATACTCGCCGTCCGGTCCCGTCAGGATCCGCGGCGATACCAGCAGCTCGATTGCTTGACCGTTCTTGTGCCGCCACGTCAGCTCATACGGCGCCTCGTCGCCTTCCCGGCGTCGCTCTGTCTGGTGACTGAAGGCATTCCGTTGCTGCTCGTCGATCAGATCCGGAGCGTGCGTTCCCTCGATCTCCTCCCGCGTGTAGCCAAGCATCTCGCAGAACCGCTGGTTGGCGTACGTGATGATCCAGTCCGCATCGACAACGGTAAGGCCCTCGTTCATTGACTCCACGAGCAGGCCGTACCGCTCCTCGCTGGCCTGTAACGCAGCCTCGGCCTCTTGGCGCTCGTGCGAGCCCACTACGAGCGCGACGCAGTCGGCCGCGGCTCCCGAGAAACTGATGTCCTCCTCCGCCCATGTCCGCGCCGGTCCCACGTGCTCGTGGCAGACCACCCCTACCGTCCGACCCGCGATGCGCACGGGCGCGTCGAGCATCGACGTGATCCCCAGGGGCTTGAGATAGTTCTCTCCGAGACACTCGGTGCGTGGATCGGTCGGCGCGTCGTCGGCGGCAATCGTCCGCGCCGACTTCAGCGACTCGATGTAGGCCGGATAGTCGGCGGCCGCGAGTCGTTCGCCTGACGAATACGTGTCTGGGGTCCGCTCGTAGAGACACACGCACGTGAGTGTCTCGAAGTCATCGTGGGCTAGCCACACGGCGACTCGTTCGACGTCGAGCGCGTCCGCGGCTGTTCGGGAGATCCGTCGGAACGCCGCCTGCATGTTGCTCGCGCCGATCGCGTCAGGGCCCGTCAGTTCGGCCAGCGCCGCGTTCTGTCGCCGGAGGATCGCCTGGCGTCTCTTGAGTTCTGATTCGGTTGACCTGCGCTCAGCAAATGCCGCCGCCAGCGTCATCGTCGTTAGCGAGGCGACGCAGATGAAGAACTGCAGCGAGATGGCTCGCTCCGAGAGTTCAATCCCCTCGGCGGCAAACGGCCCGCGCCCAAGCACAGTGCCCGTCACCGCGATGGCTGCGAGGATGAACGTCGCCGGCGCGCTGCCGGCGGGGCCAAACCGCAGCGCCGCCCAAGGCAGGAACACAAACGCCCAGAACGGGTACTGTAGCGTAAGCGAGTTAGGCCCGCCCTTCGAGAGACAGACCACTGAGATGACGGCCATGCCTCCGAGCAGGGCCGCGTACTCAAGCACCCGCCCGAGCGGCGCTCTCCCGCGCGCAGGCCACCACACTCTCGCGCCAATGACCAGCGGCGCGACGAGCAGGATGCCCACGAAATCGTCCATCAGCCACACGCGCCAGACCAAGTAGGAAACGCCGGCGCCGTCAATCGAGACGGCGCCGATCACGGCCGCCACCGCACACGCCGGCAGCGCCATCGCGGCGATCAGCAACACGTGGCGCAGTCGATCCAGGCGGACCGGCTCGCGGATGAATACGCCGACTAGCAGCGCCGCGATGAGTGGCTCGACCGTGTGTGCGAGTGAGAAACCGATGCTCTCGAGGGTCGTGTACCGGGGAAGGTCGCACAGCAAGTTGATGAGATAGACGATGACCAGGACCAGCGGCCACGTCCGGCGGGAAGTTAGCAGCAGCACGCCGAGCGACAACCCGCTAGCAAACCAAAAGCGCGCGTAGTTCTCCGGCGGAACCGGGTAAGCGAGACTCCACTGGGCGAGCGCGAAGTACGCAACGGCGAGCGCCACGAACCCCATTAGGGCGCGACGCCACCTCGGCCACCGGGCGTCATCGACCGGTGCATTTGCAGCATTTTCAGTCATTCCACCAGTGCTCCCGGGCCCATGGACAACCGCGGTCAATCGTCTTCGACGACCGCACCCATGGGCTCACGACTACTATATACCACAGTTTCAGGATACCCTCAACCAGACCTGCGCAACCCCTCATAACGGGCGCCAATCCCAGTGCTTGACACGCAACTCCTTTGAGACTAAACTCGCGAGGGTAGGGCGATGAAGCAGAACTTGAGTTCCGGTTTGGAGCTGACAACTGTGGGGATCACCCTGGTGATCACCACGGCGGCTGGCTATTTTGGCGGTGCCTGGTTGGACCAGAAGTTCGGCATCGCGCCGGTCCTCACTGCGGTAGGGGTGCTTTTCGGCTCCGCGGCGGGCTTCGTTCAGCTCTTCCGGGTCGTGGGCCAATCCGGGCGATCCGAGAAGGACGACGATGGGCAGTGACGAGCGGATGATGAGCCGCGTGATGCTGGCGACGGTCGTCGTCACGCTGGTTGCAGGCGGCGCGCTGGTCTCGCATTTCGGATGGACCATCGGGGCGAACTTCGCCCTCGGCGTGGCTATTGGATTGGGTTCGTTCGCGCTGTTGCATCGCGCCGTGATGACGATGGGCGGGAAGCCCAAGGACGGTCAGAAGCAGAGCTTGACCGGCGTTGCGCTGCTTCAGATAGGCAAGTTCCTCGTCCTGGGCGTCGCCTTCTATCTGCTATTCGCATCCGGCAAGGCCAACGCACCGGCCTTGGCGGCGGGAGTAACGCTCCCAACAGGCGTGTTATGCCTGACCGAAGCCGGTCGCCGCGTCAACCAAGCCGTCGGCAACAAAGGACCGACGACTCCTGGTGATGAACCCAGCAATGCGACCGTGGACAGCAAGCAGGAATTGGACTAAGTAACCATCATTTTCCTGGTGTGATTACCAAGTGCCTGGCGAGATCGAACTCCAAGAGCATGACAGCGCCCACGGAGCGTCCGCAGAGGCCCATGAATCCCATGGGGCGGCTGCTGACGCAACCGAGGGTCACGCGGCGGCCTCCGACGCCCATGGTGGCGGCGGCAGCATTCTCGCCGAACCCCACCACACGTTCCTGAACGCCTACCCCATCGTGCTTGAGGCCCTGGCCGGCACCAACTACGACGTCCAAGGCTTCGGCGCGCGATACGAGGTTGCGGCGGAGCGGGTCGGCACGCACCAGATGTCGCCCGTCCCCGGCACGATCACGCAATGGGTCGGCGTGAATGCCCTTGGCTCCTGGTTCGTCATCGGGGCGATCGTGCTCCTCATGCACGTGGGCGTCCGCAGGATGCAAGCCGTGCCCGGCAAGCTCCAGGGCATCCTTGAGTGGACCTTCCAGACCTTCGACGGGTTCAGCCGTAATATGATCGGCCAGGAGAAGGGCTCCCAGTTCGCCCCGCTGCTGGCTACGTTCTTCATCTACATATTCGTTCTCAACCTCGGCGGTCTCGTACCGGGCTTCATCTCGCCCACCGCCGGACTGAACATCACCATCGCTCTCGCGCTCTGCTGCTTCCTCTCGGTCCAGTACTTTGGCTTCAGAGCACAGGGCCTGAAGTATCTCATGCACTTCGTCGGCGAGCCGCTGTGGATGGCGCCGATCAACATCCCCATTCACGTCCTGGGCGAGTTTGCCCGGCCGCTATCGCTATCCATCCGTCTCTTCGGCAACATCTTCGGTGAAGATACGGTCATCATGCGCCTGATCGGCATGGGCGTGATCGCTCTGGGCTTCGCCGGGCCCACCGTGTTCGGCATCGAACTCAATTTTCTGGCAATACCCGTCCAGTTCCCGATGCTGCTCTTCGGGATCTTCGGCGCGTTCGTACAGGCGCTCGTGTTTACGATGCTCTCAGCCTCGTACATCGCGAGCGTTGTCGACGTACACCATTAACGGTGTGCTCGGACATTTGTAGGAGGGGTCTCGGCCCCGACAGTCGTTAGCCGTTGCCCTTTTCGCATCGGACGGGCGTCTTGCCTGTCAGCAATTCGTGTAGGACAGGCGTCTCGCCTGTCAGCAATCGACCGGCCTCCGCCGGCGGTTGCACCACAAGGAGAGTGTGAAGGTCATGGATTATGCTGCTGCCTTGGCGCTGGCCGTTGGTTTTGGTCTCCCGCTAGCCGCGGCGTTTGGCGCAATGGCCCAGGGACGGGCCGCCGCCGCCGCCGTTGAGGGAATCGCTCGCCAGCCGGAAGCCGCCGGCGACATTCGCTCATCGCTACTACTCGCGCTAGCTCTTATCGAGTCGCTCGTCATCTACTGCTTGCTCGCCTTCTTCCTGCTCATGGGTAAGCTGCCTCCGATCTTGGAGTACCTGACGCAGGCCGGCAACTAGCAGGTCGCTGTCGCATCCGGCCGTGGGCGGGGCTATATCCGCGCGCCCACGCGCCGCTGAGACGAGGAATGGAGTACCGCTATGGACTTTGGCGCGCTGCTGGAGACGTTGCACATCTCGCCGCCCGAGCTGATCGTGAACATGCTCGGCTTCGTGTTTCTCTTCCTGGTCCTCAGGAAGATCTACTACGGGCCGATCAGCAAGTTTCTCGATGAGCGCGAGCAGGGGATTCGCGAGTCCCTCGAGGAGGCGGAAGCCGCCCGCGAGGAGGCTCGGGTCGAGCGCGACAAGCTTCGGGCCGAGCTTGAGCAGATCGAAACCACCGCGCGTAATCAGATCCAGGAAGCGACTCAGCAAGCCGCTGAGGCTCGCGAGGAGATTCTCGCCGCCGCGCGCGACGAAGCTTCCAAGGAGCTGGGCCGCGCGATGGAACAGCTCGCGCGTGAAAAAGAGAAGGCGCTGGTCGAGATCAAAGACCACGCCGCAGACATCGCTGTGGACGCCTGCGAGGCGATCCTGCGCAGAACTCTCACCGACGATCGCCACCGCGTGCTCGTCGATGAATTCTTGCGGGATCTAGAATCGTTCCGCCCCGCGGCGGGGACTGATAACTGAGACCATGAAGGATCGCAAAGCCGCCGTACGATACGCGAAGGCCTTCTTTGCAGACGCCTGCGATCGCGAGGCGGTGGATGGTGCCATCCAGGACCTTCTCACATTGAGCACGATCTGGGAGCAGTCCCCCGATCTCGTGAAGTTCCTGAGGCACCCGAGCGTTCCGGCCGAGCGGAAGAAGCAAGTTTGCTCCGAGTTGTTCGCAACCGTGCTCAACGAGGGCAACGAGCGCTTGGTTGCCTTGCTCATTGACCGCAAACGCGTCGAGCTTCTGCCTGAGATCGCTGAGGAGTTTCAGAAGCTCGTCGATGACTACCGGGGCATCGTGAGGGCACATGTCCGCACGGCGTCGCCCCTGACGGATGAAGAGTTGACTCGACTCAATGACCTCGTGGGGGCCGCTTTCGGAGGGACCCCCGTGGTAGACGTGCAGACTCACCCCGAGCTTATCGGCGGGATGACCATCCGAGTCAAGGACACATACGTCGACGGTTCAGTCCGAACATCGCTGAATTCGATCGCGACCCAACTCCGGTCCGCGACCGTCGACATGCCTGCCGCCAGTGATAACGCCGGAGACTGAGGTGAACCGCCTTGGGCGTGCGCCCGGACGAGATTAGCGCCGTACTAAAACGAGAGCTTGAGGGTCATGAGACCAAACTCGAGCTCGTGAATATCGGCAACGTCCTGCAGGTCGGCGACGGCATTGCCCGTTGCTATGGCCTTGCGGGAGCGATGGCGAACGAACTCATCGAGTTCCCGCCGACCGCCGACGGCACCGAAGTCTACGGCATCGCCTTCAACCTCGAGGAAGATAACGTCGGGTGCATCCTCATGGGCCCCGACCAGCATATCTCCGAGGGCGACGAGGTGAAGACCACCGGCCGTATCGCCAACACGAAAGTCGGCGACGCGCTGCTTGGGCGCGTCGTGACGCCTCTAGGCGAGCCGCTCGACGGCAAGGGCCCGATCGTGTCCAACGATTTCCTTCCGCTTGAGGGCCGCGCGCCGGGCGTCATCGAACGCCAGCCCGTGTGCGAGCCGATGCAGACCGGCCTCAAGGCGATCGACGCGATGTTCCCGATCGGTCGCGGCCAGCGCGAGCTGATCATTGGCGACCGCCAGACGGGCAAGACCGCCATCGCCATCGACGCGATCATCAACCAGCGCGGCACGGGCGTCAAGTGCATCTACGTTGCGATAGGGCAGAAGCTCTCCACCGTCCGGCGCATTGCCGCGCAGCTTGAGGAATTTGGCGCGCTCGAGCACACCATCATCGTCGCCGCCTGCGCGTCCGAACCCGCCGCGCTGCAGTACGTTGCTCCCTACGCCGGCGCCTCGATGGCCGAACACTTCCGCGACGCGGGCGGGCACGCGCTGGTCGTCTACGATGACCTCAGCAAGCACGCCGCGGCCTATCGTCAGGTTTCGCTGCTGCTGCGCCGACCGCCGGGACGCGAAGCCTTCCCCGGTGATATCTTCAACCTCCACAGCCGCCTGCTTGAGCGCGCGGCCAAGATGTCGGACGAATTGGGCGCGGGATCGATCACGGCGCTGCCGGTCGTCGAGACGCAGGAAGGCGACTTCGCGGCGTACATCCCCACCAATGTCATCTCGATCACCGATGGCCAGATCTACCTTGAGCCTGAGCTCTTCTACGCGGGTATCCGTCCCGCGATCAACGTCGGTCTGAGCGTATCGCGAGTCGGTAGCGCGGCCCAGACCAAGGCGATGAAGAACGTTCAGAAGCAGCTCAAGCTCGACTTGGCCTCATACCGCGAATACGAGGCGTTCGCTCAGTTCGCGTCTGACCTCGACCCGGCAACCAAGCAGATCCTCCAGCGCGGTAGCCGCATGGTCGAGTTGCTGAAACAGAGACAGTATGCGCCGATGAGCGTCACCGATCAGGTGATCGTCATCTACGCCGGTCAGCAGGGATACCTCGACAACCTCGAGGTGGATGAAGTTCAAGAAGCCGAAACACAGATCCTGGCGTTCGTCCGCGAGAGGTACCCCGATATCGCCAACCGGATCGAGCAGTCGCTGGACTTCACGGACGACGACGGCGAGCAGCTCAGCGCCGCGCTCGACGATTTCCTTGCCAAGCGCGCGGCCGGCGAACTCGGCCTTCGCGAGTCCGACGAGTCCGACGAATCAGCAGAATAGGTTGCCTGGAGGGGCCGTCTACGCGATCGACGCCTGATCGAAGCCGCCGGCCCGCGGAACTATGGCACAGACACTAAGACAACTCCGACGCCAAATCCGCCTGGTGGGCAAGATCCACCAGATCACGCGCGCTATGCAGATGGTCGCGGCCGCCAAATTGCGGCGCGTCCAGCAACGCGCGACCGAAGGCAAGGTGTACTGGCAGCGCATGCAGGACGTCGTTCAGGAGATCGGCGCGGCGTCATCGGATGTTCAGCATCCCCTGCTGACGCCTCGGCCCGTGGAGCGCATCGGACTCGTCGTGATCTCGGCGGACAAGGGCCTGTGTGGCGGCTATAACGCCCAGGTCGGGCGTGAGGCGCGCCAGTTCCTGGATACCTGTGACGTGCCTGTTGACATCCGGCTCGCCGGTCTCAAGACCAAGAGCGCCATCCAACGCGCCGGTGGGAATGTCGTCGGCGAGTTCGAGAAGGACGACCGCACGCTCGCGGCGGACGCCTCGCGAATGGCGCTAGGTCTGCGCGGCTGGTTCGAGTCGGGCGAGGTCGATCAGGTACACCTCACCTACGCTCAGTTCATCAGCGTCGGCCGCGACAAGCCGTCGACGATTCAGCTTCTGCCCGTCCCGCCGCCCGAGCACGACGAAGACGCTCCGGCGAGCGAGTACATTTTTGAGCCCGAGCCGGAGGAGCTTTTCCAGCGATTGCTGCCCCGGTACGTCGACGCTCAAGTCTACCAGATGCTGCTCGAGGCCAGCGCCTCGGAACACGCGGCGCGCATGAGAGCGATGGCCGCGGCGACCGAGAACGCGGAAGAGCTGACTGAGAAGCTGACCATGCAGGCCAACCGCATGCGCCAGCAGGAGATCACTGCTCAGCTGCTCGACGTCGTCGGCGGTTCAGAAGCACTCGCGTAGGACGAGCCGGCAAAACCGTCCACGCGCGCGACACGACACGCGAAGCGAACGCGTAAGGGAGTTGACGCATGGCTCAGGGTAAGGTTGCCCAGGTAATGGGCCCGGTTGTGGACCTCGAATTCCCACCGGATCAGCTACCAGAACTCTACAACGCCATCCAGATTCAGGCCAACGACGCAAATCGGAATATCGATCTCATCGTCGAGGCCGCGCAGCACCTGGGCGACAACCTCGTCCGGTGCATTGCGATGGCGACCACCGACGGCCTCGTCCGCGGAGATGGCGCGACCGACAGCGGCCAGCCGATTTCCGTCCCGGTCGGGCCGGCCACGCTCGGGCGGCTGTTCAACCTGCTCGGCGAGCCCATCGACAACAAGGCTGAGGCGGTTGAGGCCTCCGATACATGGCCCATCCGTCGCCCGCCCCCCCCGTTTGACCAGCAGTCCGTCAGCCAGGACCAGTTTATCACCGGTCTCAAGGTCGTCGACCTGCTCGCCCCCTTCCCGACCGGCGGCAAGATCGGCCTGTTCGGCGGGGCGGGCGTTGGCAAGACTGTTCTGATCCAGGAGCTTATTCGTAACGTCGCCGCCGAACACTCCGGCGTGTCGGTATTCGCCGGCGTCGGCGAGCGCACTCGCGAGGGCAACGACCTCTATCTCGAGATGGAGGAGTCAGGCGTTCTCCCGCAGACGACCCTCGTGTTCGGGCAGATGAACGAGCCGCCGGGCGCCCGCCTGCGCATCGGCCTCACGGCCCTGACGATGGCGGAGTACTTCCGCGACGTCGAGGGCCAGGACGTTCTGCTCTTCATCGACAACATCTTCCGCTTCACCCAGGCCGGCTCCGAGGTTTCCGCGCTCCTCGGGCGCATGCCATCCGCGGTTGGCTACCAGCCCACGCTGGCCACTGAGATGGGCGAACTGCAGGAGCGCATCGCTTCGACCGAGCAGGGATCGGTCACATCGATCCAGGCTGTCTACGTGCCGGCGGATGACTACACTGACCCGGCTCCGGCCACAACCTTCGCTCACCTCGACGCGTCGATTCACCTTTCGCGCGAACTCTTCGAGCAAGCCATCTACCCGGCGATCGATCCCCTTGCGTCGACATCGCGACTGCTCGACCCGGGCGTCGTCGGCGACAGGCATTACGGGATCGCTCGCGAGGTCCAGCAGCTCTTGCAGCGCTACCGCGACCTCCGCGACATCATCGCGATCCTCGGGATGGACGAACTTAGCGACGAGGACCGCCAGGCCGTGGCGCGCGCGCGTCGCGTTCAGATGTTCCTGAGTCAGCCTTTCTTCGTAGCCGAAGTCTTTACCAACTTGCCCGGCCAGTACGTCGATGTCGAGGACACGCTCCGCGGCTTCGAGGAGATCCTCGAGGGCAAGCACGACGAGCTTCCGGAGATGGCATTCCACCTCGTGGGCACGATTGAGGCCGCTCAGGAGAAGGCTCGCACAATGCAGTCGGACGAGGCCGAAGCCTAAGGCCCGCCAGAGGACAGGCAGCATGGCCAGCACATTCACAGTACAAATCGCATCCCCCGAGCGCGTTTGCCTCGAGCGCGAGGTCGCGTCCCTCACCGCGCCGGCGTACGACGGCTACCTGGGCGTCATGGCGAACCACGCGCCGATGGTGGCTGAGTTGCGCGTCGGCGAGGTCCGCTTGGTGGATGCGGACGGCGCCGAGGAACTCGTCGCGGTTTCGGGCGGGTTTTTGTCTGTCTCAGACAACACGGCGGTCGTGCTGGCGGATTCCGCGGAGGTGGCAACCGACATCGACCAGGAGCGCGCTCAGGAAGCCAAGAAGCGCGCTCGCGAACGGCTAGCCGGCAATGGCGACAACCAGGATAGCGACGCCGTTGATTCAGAGCGCGCCAGATGTGCGTTGGTGCGAGCCATTAACCGCCTTACGGTGGTGGGCAAGCGGCCGTAAGCGTCCCCCCAAGAACCCGAAGCTCTCACCCTTTCAGATGCGGATCGAACACTGCCGGCGCCGCCCTCGTAATGGGGTGTGTCGGTCGCGCCCCTTGCCAAGCCGCGCCGTTTGTCGTTATTGTAGGACGCGCTCAAACTACGCGATCATACGTGAACCTACCTATGTGGCGCTTCTCTGAAGATCTCGGGATTGACCTGGGCACGGCGAATATCGTCGTCTACGCGCGTGGCCGCGGCATCGTCTTGCGCGAGCCATCTGTTGTGGCTATCGACACGCGCACCAAGAAGGTCCTGGCAGTTGGCGAAGAGGCGCGTCTGATGCTCGGACGCACGCCCGGCAATATCGTCGCCAAGCGCCCGCTACGCGACGGGGTCATCGCGGATTACTCCATCACGCGCGACATGCTCGCGTACCTCATCGCGCGCGCGTGCGGCAAGCGCGGACGGCTGTTCAAGCCGAGGGTCGTCATCTGCATCCCGTCCGGCGCGACCAATGTCGAGAAGCGCGCCGCGCTCGACGCCGCTCGCTCCGCGGGCGCCCGGCGAGCGATCCCAATTGAGGAACCCATGGCCGCCGCTATCGGCGCCGGCCTCCCCATCGATCTCCCCGGCGGGAACATGGTCGTCGACGTGGGTGGCGGCACGACCGACATCGCCGTCATCAGCCTCGGTGGAATCGTCATCTCCGACAGCCTTCGCGTCGGCGGCAACCGCCTCGACGAGGCCATCGTTCGCCACGTTCGGCGCACCTACAACCTCGACGTTGGGGAGCCCACTGCGGAGAACATCAAGATGGAGATCGGGTCCGCGGTGCCGATCGACCCTGAGCACGACCTCGACGTCAAAGGCCGCGACATCGTGAGCGGCCTGCCCAAGGTGGTAACGGTTAGCTCCGTCGAGGTCCGCGAGGCCATGCAGGAGTCGATCACTGCCATCATCGTGTCTGTGAAACAGATTCTGGAACAGACGCCGCCGGAACTCGCCGCCGACATCATCGAACGCGGAATCACGCTGACAGGTGGTGGGGCGCTGCTCGTGGGGCTCGATACTTTGCTCGAGCGCGAGACGGGGATCCCCGTGGTGATTGCCGGCGACCCGATGAGTTCCGTCGCGGTCGGCACGGGCGCGGTGCTCGACATGGCGAGCTTCCTCGACAGCCACGACGACTCTCCCATCTACCAGGAGCGCACCTAGTCTCTCCGCGCTACTGAGTCCTCATCCTCAGCCTCGTCTCGATCGTGCTGCCGAAGAACGCCGCGCGCAGCTCGTGCACCGAGGCCTCTGCCGCGTCGGTGACGGTCTGCCCAGCCTCCACCTCGTCCGGGTAGATGGTGAACAGGCGCTCGCCGCGGGCCGTTACGTGCGCCAGCCCGCCGGCATCCTCGATCGCGATGTCATACTCCTCCATGCCGCCCGCAAGCGCTGTGTCGACCCTCGTAACCGCCGCCGCCGCCCGTTGCGCGGCCGTCTCGCCGGTCGGGGCTGTCGCGAAAAACGTGTAGATCGTTCGGTCCCACAGAAGAAGCACCGCCGCCGGCTCTCCATGCACGATGGCGTCCATTGCCTCCGGTTTGCTCCAGGACGTCACGGCCCGTCGATTAACCTCGATGCCGTGGTCTCTGATGAATCGGCGGATCGCCTGGACGCGTTCGACCGGGTACGGGTGAGTTTGGTAGATGCCTAGTTCCACCGGCGCGCGCGATCGCTCTTCGGCGGCAAGACGCTCGATGAAAGTGAGCAGGCCTGTGGGGTTGTACCCCGCTTTGACGATGTACTCGACCGCCGACTCATCGGCTTCCGTCTCGTAATCAATCCCGTAATGGTTCATCACGCCCGTCGCGACTTGCTGGCTGACTCCGAGTATCTGAAACGCCGTGCCGATTCCTCCGCCAAGAAGCAGCGTCGCTAGCGATGCGATCAGTCCCCCTCGGAAGAGCCCCTTTGCTCGATCGGACTGGCGAAGGCCGTGGTAGTGACAGACGTGGGCGATTTCGTGGGCGAGAATTGATGCCAGCTCATCGTCGGACTGCACGGAGAGGAATGCCTTGTCTGGCGACGGCGGAACCAGCAGTCCACGCGTGACGAAGATGATCCCACCTGGCAGCGCGAAGGCGTTCGCGTCTTCGCGGTCGAGCAGATGCAGTCTGTAGCCACTGACGGCGGGCTGCTCCTCGCCTTCGGGAACGGTTGCCGCGCCGATGTCATGTTGCACGTCCGGTCGCGGACAGTGGACCGCGATTTCGTCGAGTAGCTTCTGACATCGCGCCTTCTGCGCCTCATCCGCCCACTCCGGCGCCTCAGCGAGGATTTCCTTCGCGCCCTCCTCGCTGACCCGCCGCTCGTGGTCCGGCGACCACGTCTTCGCGGCCTGGGCAGGCGCGACTGCCGGCAGCATCAACGTGACGAGAAACAAGAACAGACAGACTCGGCCGATAGGCCGTCGATGTTGGATCATATCACCTGGTTAGACACCCAGTCCCCGCGTCCGGTTTCCCCCGCGCCCCTATCGAGGTTTCGCAACCAGTTCCAGAATCCGCAGATCGAAGAACTTGCTGGTATACGTCGGCCGCATCACGAGTGACGTGTCGGCTCCCTCCTCCGATCCCGCAATCGAGATCACTTCCTCATCCATGTCGAGCATTCCCGCATCCGCCGCCATGAGCATGCACTCCACCGCGACCTTCGTCCCCTGGCACCACGTGTAGTAGACATGCGAGATGAGATGGTTGTCGGGCAGCCCGCCGAACTTATCGGCGATGGCGCTATCGAGCGCGCCCATGAGCGAGTGAGGACAGGTGAGAATCCTCACGCCGAGACTCTCAGCCTCCGCAGTGATGCCCTGGTCCGGCGGGGCGTAGGTTCCCCAATGTCCGGCCGAAAGCGTAACGCCGATGATCGCGCAGTCCGGCATCGCCTTCGCCGCCATGAACGCGGTCTTGCCGGTTGTCGTGGCCACGACCACCTGTCGAATGCCCAGCTCGCCCCCGCGCCGGTTGCTTGCCGCCAGCGTCGCCTCCGTGTGATCCGGACCCGGCGTCTCGAAGTACAGGACGGTCTGCTCCATGCTGCTCGCCTCCCGCGTCGCGTTGGGCTGTCGACGGTCGGCGTCTCCTTCGCCTCGCCGCGCCCATCTCCCTCGCCCCACGGAGGGAAGCCGCCCACCCCGAGCGAAGAGACGAGTTCGTCCCATTGACTCTCCCCTGGTGACACTCGAGTGATGACATGCGCGCAAGCCGTTGTTGATGTGCTCCAGCGCCACGGCCCCCCGGTGGTGTTCGGCTATCCCGGCGCTCACACCGTGCTGCTCCACGCCGCCGTCTGTCGCGAGCCGTCTTTGCGGCACGTGCTGGTCCGCCACGAGCAGGGCGCGGCCTTCGCGGCCGACGGTTACGCCCGGGCGAGCGGCGGCGCCGGCGTGTTCATCACAACCGCCGGCCCCGGCGCGACCAATGCCCTCACCGCAGTCGCCGAGAGCTATACGAACTCGATACCGACGGTCCACGTGTCCGCTCAGGTCGACCGGCCATACATCGGAACCGGCCTCGGCGCGTGGCACGAGACAGACCTTGAGGCGATATTCAAGCCGGTCACGAAGTGGAACGCCACCGCCTCCGAGGCCGCCGATGCCCCCGCACTGACGCTCCGCGCGCTCGCGGAGGCCGTTGCCGGACGTCCGCGAACAACGCAGATTTGCATTCCTCGTGACCTCTTGGATCAGCCGTCGCCGCCGCCGGATGGCCCCGCCGATGTCGATCGCTCGACGGCCCTCGACGCCGATGAGGTCGCAGCCGCTGCCCGCGCGCTGGCCGAGGCAGAGCGGCCCGTCATCCTCGCCGGTGGCGGCTCACAGGGCGCGTCCTCGGCTCTGCGGTCGCTCGCCCGAGCCGTCGGCGCCGGTGTCGCCACCACGTGCATGGGCAAGGGCGCCTTCGCAGATGACGATCCTCTCTCCCTCGGCGCCGCGTGGGGCGCCCCAGCCGTGGCCGCCCTCGCCGAGGCGGACGCGTGCCTCGCGGTCGGATGCCGTTTCACCGAGATAACCACACGCACGTGGGCCGTCAAGATGCCCAGTTCGCTTATCCATATTGATATCGACCCCGACGTCATCGACATGCACTACCCGGCCACCGCGCCCGTCGTTGGCGATGCCGGCGCGGCCCTTGAAGCCATTGCCTCTGAGGTCGCCGCCACGCCTCGCGATGATTGGAGGAGCCGCGTCGCCGAACTCCGAGCAGCAGACCGAGCTGCCCTCAACCCTGACGCTCTACTGTGTCGCGTGCTCCGCGGCGCTATCCCCAGGGAAGCCATGATCGTCGGTGACGTCGCGACCCTCTGCTACCACATGTTCAACCACTTCGACGTCTACGAGCCCAACGGATTCCTCTACCCGTCCGGCTACATCGCCATGGGCTACGGGCTGCCCGCGGCGATCGGCGCTCACTTTGCCCAGCCCGATCGGCCCGTGGTCTGCCTCGCCGGAGACGGCAGCTTCTGCATGACCGCTACCGAACTCGCAACGGCCGTTCAGGATAGCGTTCCCGTCAAGATCATCTTGCTCAATAACTCGCGCCTTGAGGCCATCGCTCACTTCGCCGGCGGCGACCTCGATGACATGCGCCAGATCGTCGATCTTCGGAATCCGGATTTTGTGTCCATGTCGAAGTCATTTGGCGTTCATGCCGAGAGGATTCCCGCAGGCGATACGGAAGGGCTTGAATCCCACATCGCGTGGCTGATGCGCGAAGAGGGACCCGCGCTGCTTGAGGTATTGCTCGACTAGCGCGTGGCAACCGGAGGCTCGATGTCCACCGATATTCTGTCCATGTTCCGGCTTGACGGCAAGGTCGCTCTCGTAACC
Source organism: uncultured Armatimonadia bacterium (assembly GCA_964555935.1). GTDB lineage: Bacteria > Armatimonadota > Zipacnadia > Zipacnadales > VGFC01 > CAZKUN01. The sequence continues at coordinate 54,778 of CAZKUN010000022.1, forward strand.
GGCGCGTCGCGGGGCATCGGCCTGGGCCTCACGGAGGCCCTCGCATCCGCTGGCGCCGACGTCGCTCTGTGTAGCCGCTCAGCAGATGCGCTCCAGGCGAACGCCGACCGCATCGTCGAGGCGACAGGCCGCAGAGCCATATCGACCCCGGCCGATCTCACTGATGTCGACCAGATCCGCGCCACCGTGGATAAAGTGGTGGAAAACCTCGGCAGACTGGACGTGCTCGTCAATAACGCTGGCATCAACATCCGCGAGCCCTCCCTCGATTACACCGAGGAGCAGTGGGACCAGGTGATGGACACCAACATCCGCTCTCCGTTTTTCGTCGCGCAGGCAGCCGCCCGCGCGATGCTGGAGACCGAGGGCGGAAGCATCATCAACACCGCCTCGATGCTGACCTTCATGGGGCGCGCAACCGTCCCCGCCTACGCGGCCTCCAAGGGCGGCATCGGGCAGCTCACGAAGACGCTAGCGGTCGAATGGGCCGAAAGCGGCGTCCGGGTCAACGCAATCGCGCCGGGCTTCATCAGCACTGAGATGACCGCCCCGCTCCGAGAGGACGCGGAGTTTGACGAGTGGGTCATGGGGCGAACGCCTATGCGACGCTGGGGCTACCCGTCCGATCTGGCGGGTGCGGCGGTCTTTCTGGCATCCGATGCGTCGGCGTTTATCACGGGCCAGATACTCGCTGTCGATGGAGGATTCATCGCCAGCTAGCATGTTTCGAGGGTATTGGAGTTTTCCACATTCACAGGTTGTGATGTCAGGTCTTGTGGATAACCATGTTGAAAACCACTGCCGAAAGTGGATAACACGGGCCCGAGGGGCAATGGCGCCCTCTCGGATCTGACCGAATCGCGCAAGGATGCGCCTGGGTGGTGCCTCACATGAGGGTCGTGCTTGGATGCAGGCATGCGCTGTTTCGCGAGGGGCTTCGGGAGATCCTGAAGCGGTGGAATGGCATTGACGTCGTTGGTACGGCCCCCTCATTAGCCGAGGTGCCTCGACTTGTGGACCGAGAGCAACCGGACGCGCTCGTTCTCGTCCGCACCGACAGCCCCCGGGATGATGCCCAAACCATCGAGACGACCAAGAAACTCGCCCCGAAGTGCGTGGTAGTCCTCGTCGAATCCGGCGGGCGATCGGGCACTCGCGAGAGCCTCGGCGAGACCGCTCGCGTCACCCGCAGCGTCGGCGCGACAGGCCTGGTGCGGCTCCTCTGGGAGCTGTCCGGCGAGGCCAACGGTCGGGAGACGGACCCGCGCGACTTGGGGCCCGAGCCGCGCCAACTCCTTACCGAGCGCGAGTGGGACGTGGCCCGCGCCGTGTGCGAGGGCCTCCCCAACAAGACCATCGCCCGCAAACTCAGAATCAGCGAGAAGACAGTTAAGAACCACCTCTCCAGCATCTACCGGCGCGCCGAGATCTCCGGCCGCACCCAGCTAGCCGTCTGGGCCATGAAGCGCGGGTTGGATGGCGAGGACGCATAGCCGCCGCCGCGTGTCGCATCCTTCTGCCGTCTCCCTGACGACGTAACCACCTGTTCTCAGCCTTGGGCGCCCATCGAGCGCCTGCACGCTGTCACGTCTGGTTGATGGGCGCAAACACTCTGAGTGGCCCCGGCTATTGGTTTAGAAAACCGATAGGTGAAACTCTCAAGCTGCCCTCAAGACCTCATGTGAAGCTTAATCTTCACAATATCGATACTAGAACCTATAGACTATATACAGTACCGTTGCCTTTCATTTACTATTCATTGTAGGGATTGTAACGGAGCTCTTCCTTTTGGAGGTGAACCGCAGGTGCGTATACTTGCAGTCACGAGTTGTGTAGCTCTTCTTGCCGTGACCATGGCAGTGGCAAGCGTCGACGCTTCGCCAATGTCACCGACGTTGCTGGTCGCAAAGGCGGCGACCGGCCTATCCGCTAGCGGAGACATGGGTGGCCTGAATCTCATCTGGGATCCATTGCCTCCACCGCCACCGCCGCCGGATGGCGATCCGCCGCCGCCCCCCGGGGACATGGGTGCGCTCAACCTGATTTGGGATCCGCTGCCGCCGCCGCCGCCACCGCCAGCCGGTGATCCGCTGCCGCCGCTGCCGGGTCCTGGGGACATGGGTGCTCTGAATCTCATCTGGGATCCACTGCCCCCACCCCCACCCCCACCCCCGCCGCCACCGCCTCCTCCGCCTCCACCACCCCCACCGGGTGGCTAGAGTTCGCTTAGGCAGAGGTAACGGTACATAGCAGTCAGCAGGAAGCGCGTCCCGGCGCGCTTCCTGCGGTTCTGTCCCCTCTAAGCATCGCACCTAGTCCTCACTGACCCCGCTCAATGTGTGGTATAAAGAACCTGTAGACACACGTAACGCCCGTGTAACAGCTTGCCCGAGCCTCTGGCTGCACGAAGACCTCCATGTTCAGCGGGGCTTGGTCGGAGACGACGACACAGCAAATGGACATAGCGAGCGACACGCAGGAACTGATCCGAGAAGCCGAAGCCGCCGATCCCTCCGAGCGCATGTACGCGCTCTCGGCTATGGCGATGAGCGACACGCCGGAGGTCCGAGACCGGCTCATCGCCGGGCTAAAGGACCAAGACCGCGACTGCAGGGCCGCGTCCGCACGGCTCCTCGGCGACCGCCGCGACCCCGAGGCTGTCCCTGCCCTCGCGGATGCCCTGATTGATTCGTCCAGCGACATCACGCGCGAAGCTGCGGATGCCCTCGGCTCGACTGGCGACCACCGCGCCGTGCGTCCGCTGATGCTGGTGCTGCGGGAGTACTCCGCGCCCGCCCGCGCCGCCGCCGCGCGCGCCCTTGGCGGGCT
>CAZKUN010000023.1:0-6401 GCA_964555935.1 uncultured Armatimonadia bacterium
GCTTTGGTGGTCAGGGTTTTCATCTCGGCGCTGCTCCTTGGTGTTCGGCTATGAGTGTGATTTCCCATGAGCCGCGAGCAATGCGCTGAAAACAGGCTGCTAGATCAAGCAAGAAAACTGTAACGTTGCGCGGGGGTTGCGGTCTGTTTACATCGGTGTTGCATTGGCAGGTATGGAGGACCGATTCAGCCCGGATTCCAGGGATGGTATATGGTTGATAATATGGATTATGTTTAGTGTGGGGTGCGAAGGCCCCGAGGCGAGTGCGGATGACAAGAATGACAGGCGAGGACGCCTGTCCTACGGGACGTCACGGACGGCAGGGGATGACGCAGGGACCAACTCGAAGGCGTCCACGCGGACGGCGGCGATGTTTGCGGGGTTGTCGGATGCCCACACGAAGGCGCTCTGGCCACGGGGATAGTCACCATAGGCCACGGGCGCGGGGAGTTCGTACCACTGCCAGGCACCGCCCTCGACCTCGGCGGCGGAGACGGTGATGGCATCGCAGATGTCGCCGGAGTAGTCCAGATTCGAGTACTGGTAGCCGAGACGGAAGGCCGATCCGTCATTGCCCGTCTTCTCGACCTTGATCCGAGCCCGAAGCCGATAGCGCAGGCCCGTCGCGTCAGCCTGCTTGAGGATGTCCGTGATGCCCCAGCGGATGGCCTGACCGAGAGTCCACTGGCGGTCGGCGGCTTGCAGGGCGCACGATCCCTCCTCGGCAGTCTCGTCAAGGGCGATGGAGTACGTGCGGTGGCTGTTTGACAGGAAGGCGGCCGGCTGACGGATCGTGCCCGGCACGGAGTCGGAGCCGGGCTGGGCGGGCCTGCGGTTCAAGAGGGCTCTGATCTTGGGATAGTAGTCCTTCTCCAGTTGCTCGCCCGCGGGCCCGTAGAACTCACTCAGGTGCGTGACGCCCGCCGCCTTGCTTACCTCGATGAAGTGCTCGCCGGCAATCCTGATCGCCTCGGGGGGCATTGCGGACGAATCCACCAGCGAGACCGGCCTCCAGATGCCCGCGGCATGGCTGAGCTTTCGCACGCGCACGGTCAGAACGTGGGGTCCTGGCTCAGGCGGCTCGCCGAGAGGCACGAAGAACCCCTTGTCCCACATGCGCTCGGCGGGCTCTTGCTGCTCGCCGACCATGGCCCCATCGATATACACGTCGCAGGTGCCATCGACCGCTCCGAAGTAGAGCGACAGCCTCCGGCCGGCATCGGCCACCGGCAGCTCGAAGGGCACCGCGTACCAGGCCACGCCGTGGTAGTCGTGCCCCTGCTTGGTCCAGGACGCGTCGGTCCGGATGGGGGACCAATCCGCGAAGGCATCGTCATCCTGCCAACGCTCGGCAGCTCCCACATCCTCGGGATCAAGCCTGAAGCGCCACTCAAGCGGCAAGGAGAGAACCTGGCCCACCCGACCGAACTCCCGGTTCAGCATCAGGTACCAGATCGACAGGCGCGCGACATCCACGCGGAACTTCGTCTCCGGCGATTCGGCCTCCGCCTCGGCGCGCTCGAGGATCGCGTCGGCCTGGTTGATGAACCGATCATCGTACTCCATGCCGCCGTAGACGCCCAGTTGCTTCTCCTGGGAGTAGAACTCGTCATGCGTGAAGTCGATGTACTCCAGGATTGCCTCGCACGCCCCTCCGTAGTAGAGCTGGCAGAACTCCTCGATCGTCTCGCGGCCGTCAGTCTCGGGCCGCCACATGCACTTGGCCAGCAGGTAGTGGCGCAGCTCACGGAACTCTCCGCCTGGTGTCTGCGTGCTCTGAGCGAACATGCCACTCATCCCCTTGCGGCGCAGCAGGCGGATATTCTCGTCAATGACCCGCAGGTTGGGGTGAGGGGCCAGATAGGCCCAGAAGTTGGTGTAGTAGTTCCAGACGTAGGCGCGATGCCATCGGCTGGCCCAGCCGTTCAGATCCTGGAACGCCTGGCGGTTCGGTTCGTTGCTCCGGTCGTCGAGTCTCCTGGCGAAGTCCGCCCCAATCGGCGCGAAGCGAATGATGACGTTGTGGCGCGGTCTCGTCTTCGCGGGCGGCTTCTGCGAGGAGCCGTACCCCAGTGTTGAGATGGCGACGTCGGGGTAGTCCTCCTCGATCGCCTCGGCCACGGCGTTGACGAAGCGAATGAGGGCCCCCCCGGGCGAGTCCTCCTCCTCGTTGACGGCCTGGCACTCGTCGCACTCACAGTCTCCGCCGCCATCGTTGGCGGACACCGATGCGACCAGGGAGCTATCTGGGTGGAAGATCGTTTCGCTCGCCCTGTACGATTCAATCCAGCCACGCACGGCCTCGACCGCAATGCGCAAGACCTGCGGATTGGTGAGGCAGAGCTGGGCCGGGCGGGGGCTGCCGGGGATGGTGCGCGTCCGCTCGCCGTCAACGAGGGCGAAGTACTCCGGGTTGGTGTCGAAGTGCTGCTCCGGCGAGACCAGGTACTTGAAGGTGTGCCAGGGAGCCGGTCCGACCCAGCGGACGCCGCCCAGCTGCTTCTCCATGGGCACCCAGCTCCACGTGGCATTGAGACGGTTGCGCACGGCCCACTCGGCGCCCGCGTAGGTGTTGCGGTACTCCAGGGGCGGATCGTATTTGCGGGATCTGACGCGAAGATCGAGGTCGGGACGGCGTGGCACGTGGTTGACGCCATGAGCCAGGAATCGGCACCCGAGTTCGACCTCCAGGAAATCGTAGACTCCGTAGAGCGTTGCGCGAGGGATGTTGCCGAGGATCAGAAGCGTGGCGCCGCGGCGCAGCAAGGCGAACCCCTCGCGGGAGGAGGGGCGGAGCTTCGTGGGGACATCCGCCATGGCGAGACGGTTGGTCGCTCCCAAGACGATCTCGTTGCCTGAGGGATCGACCTCGTCGCCCCGGATGGCGAATTGCGCGCCGGTCATCTCCTCGAGGAAGTAAGCCAGCTCCTCGGCGGCATAGCGCTCCGCCTCCGGAGCGTCCTGGGCGATGGTGATGATATACGCAGTCGTGCCGCCTCGGGCCAGCGGCAGCGCCTCGCCCGCTTGCGCCGCCGGCGCCGCGAGAAGGCCGAGGCAGATCGCGCTTGTCGTGAACATGGCCCCTCCGTCGGCATGGGTTCGGAGGCAACCGCGTCACGACCTGCAGCGCCGGACCACGGAGGGCTATGGGTCGCCAGGGCGGTCGGTGGATAGGGTGGCGGGCAATGGGATCGATACGGCGGCTGGTTCCGCGGTTGCGTGGGGGCGGCGCGTGGGTCAGAGGAAGCCGGAGCTGTCATTATAGTTCTTCGGGAGAATGCCGATGGCCTGCAAGCGTGAACGCGGATCCGGAGATCCGCACAGTAGCGCAACGGCGACGGTCGGGGATGGATGCATGGAGCGGCGGTGGGGGCAAGTCATCGAGTCTGGCGTGTCGCGGCTGAACCCGCTCCTACACGGCGGCTCTGGATTACGGCCGCAAGACCGTCGTGTAGGAGCGGGTTCAGCAGGGAAACTCCGCGAGTTTCCACGACAGATTCTGCCCGGGTGAGCACCGCCCAAGGCGGCAAGTGGCGACCGGCCGCGGGCCGGGGGCGATCGCGACGGAGGCGACCTGGCGTGCAATCGCGAAACTTGTTGGCATCACGGAATGCTCTCGGCATCCCGCCAGAAAGGCACTCCTATGGCCCGCTCTCTGACCCTTGCCGTCCTGGCGGCCGTCTTGCTCCCGGCCGGCCTCGCGGCCGATGACATCACCCGCATTCCCCTCCTGCCTCCCGGCGAGGGCAACCCGCGCAACTCCGAGGGCGACTTCGTTACGCTGAAGGACGGGCGGATTCTGTTCGTCTACACCCACTTCACGGGCGGCGGCGGCGACCACTCGGTCGCGCACCTGGCGGGACGCTTCTCGGATGACGGCGGGCTGACGTGGACGGATGAGGATGCTGTGGTCCTACCAAACGAGGGCGGGATGAACGTCATGTCGGTCTCGCTCCTGCGACTGCCGACCGATGAAATCGCGATGTTCTACCTCATCAAGAACGCAACCGATGACTGCGTCCCGCACGTGCGGCTCAGCACGGATGAGGCCAAGACATGGGGCGAGCCGATCCGCGTGGTGGGTGAGGACGGTTACTACGTGCTGAACAACGACCGCGTGGTGATGCTGTCGACTGGGCGGTTGCTGGCTCCCGTCTCGAGACACAGCGTTCCCGGCGGGAAATTCACGGGCGCGGGCGTGCAGAGCGTCTGGCGCTCGGACGACAACGGTCGCACGTGGCAGAAGAGCAACGAGGTCCCTTCGCCTGACGGCGTCGTGCTCCAGGAGCCGGGCGTGATTGAGCTGAGGAGCGGGCGCGTGCTGATGCTCTGTCGGACGAACAAGGGGAGCCAGTATCGCTCGATCTCCGGCGACGCAGGGGTGACATGGTCCTCCGCCGAGCCGACGAGCATCATCTCCCCCTTGTCGCCCGCGACCTTCGAGCGCATCCCCGAGACGGGCGACATCCTGCTCGCCTGGAACGATCACTCCGACGTCACGGGCGAATACGCGGGCAAGCGCACTCCCTTCACCGTCGCGATCAGCCGCGACGAGGGCAACACGTGGGAGTATCGCCAGACCCTCGAGGACGACCCCGACGGCTGGTATTGCTACACGGCCATGCACTTCGTGGATGGGCGCGTCTTGCTCGGCCACTGCGCGGGCGACAAGACGATCGGCGGCCTGAACCGGACGCAGATTACGGTGCTGGATGTTGAGGGGCTGTATCGGTAGATCGCCTACCGAATGTTGAGGATGATGCCCTTCTGCATCTCGTTGATGGTCTTGAGTACTTGGGCCACCATGTTGATCATCTGCCCAGCTATCTTGTTGGCGTTCTCGAACTCGGTCGAGGCCATCTGCCTTTGGTTGCGGAGCGTCTCTCGATCCGCCTCGATCGCGGCAAGCTCGTTCTGCAACTGGGCTTCGGTCATCCAGCCGCCCGAGGTGTCCGGTTCCGCGAGATGGAACGTGCCGGCCACTTCATCGCCACCGGCCGGCGGGGTCAGCGTGAGCCTGCAGATCTGCTCTCCATCCTCGGACTCCGGCAGCGCGCAGGTCGCCATCAGCCAACCCACGCCGCTCGCGAGGGCAATCGCCTGGCCCGTGCTGTCGATGAGCTCTGCGTCGAGTTTTACCGCAGGCTCCCACGCGGCCCAGAGCGTCGCCTGTCCCTCGCCTTGCAGACGAAAGCGATACTCAACAGGCGCGCCAACACTGAAGGCGACGCCTCCCTCGGCCGTGGGGTCGACGAGGTCCGCCTCCAGGAGTCGAGCATCCGTGCGGATGGGCACCCTAATGGGTCGACGTCGCGCGTTCTTCCGCTGACCGGCGGCGACAGAGGTGGTCAGGATCAGGACAGCCAGGGCGACTCGGAGGGATTTCATTGGGTGCCTCCACGGTGACAGCGGGTGATAGCTCCACACCAATACTAACACCCGGAAGAGCAGACAAGCCCCAGCCATGCATCGGCGGGGGCTTGTGGGTCGTCGTCTGTCTGACGGCGCCTAGCTGGTTTCCCCGAAGAAGGGCACCTCGCCGTAGGTCTCCCTGTATGCTCTGACCGCATCGGTGCACGCGCCGACGACCACGGTGACGTAGTCCCCCGTGAGGAATTCGATCGGCACCTGCGCCTCCCATCGGACGTCGTGGTCGGTGTCGAGGACGAACCGGCCGAACAGATCGCGTCTGTTGCGCTTCAGGATGTCGATCGCCGCCGCGTGACGCGCCGAGGGATCGTCGGCCTCGAGTTCGGGCATGCCGCCCACGTAAGCGTGGATGTAGGCCATGCCATGGAACGTGCCGGCATACATCTTCCACCCGTCAACTGTTGTGAAGGTGATCAGGCCCTCGGACCGCGAGGACGGCAGCGTGGTTGAACGGACGATCCGCCACAGCTCATCCGCGTCCGATTCATCATCCACCGTCGGAAACAGGTAGAGAGGATCGCGCGGCACTTCGCCCGCGACCATCTGCCTCCAACGCTCAACTTGGACGCACGCGGTGTCCGTGATCTGCTTGGCGAACTCGGCCGTCACATCCGACATCGGCGCCGCGGCCGCCCAGCCGATCCTCGGCGGGGATTCGTCGTCCGAGCTGATGTAGATATGGCCGATCGGATCGGCGAATCCGAACTCCAGCGCATCCAACGCCCACTCAGCCTGATCTTCCGCATTGTCGCCGGGGAGGTCCCCGAGCGCGCAACTCACGCTGAAGAAATCTCGAACCATCACGACGGTGAGAGTGACGCCATTGTCATACTCGACCGCGTAAACGCCGGGCGACGGCTCGTGGAAAGGCAGCCCCGTCGCCTCGAGCAACATCCGCACGGGGTGATCGGGCTCGCCGAGGATGATCTCCTTGGGGTCATTTGCAGGATCCGCCTGAAGCCAGGTATCGA